>NZ_JBOEQD010000011.1:0-102637 GCF_050689125.1 Rothia sp. L_38
TGTGGACTGAACCCAGTACATATCACTGCTCATGGTGCGCTTTATTGGTATTGGGTCAATAACGGCTATACAAGTACCTTGGGGTTTCCCACAACTGATGAGACTGTGCAGGCTGATGGTAGTGTGACTTTGAAGTTTTCTAGTGGTGTTGAGCTGCGGTGGACTGAGGCTGGTGGGGTGAAACGAGTCCGCTAGGCCGCAAAATCATCGCCGATAGGCAATAGCACACTGGGGTCTTCAAGTCCCAGTAGGAGCAGGGGGTTCGTGTAATCGAGCCCCCTGCGCGCTGTTTCAGAGCCAGGAGCTGGTTCTCGCACTCCCCAGTGCAGGCAAAAGTTGGGGGCACAGTGCTGAATTTCAGAATCTAGCTGGGCGATGACGTCACCCGCCTGCACGCGGGTGCCCACGGGGAGTGGCTCGCTCACCGGCTCGAAGGACGACCGCCGCCCGTCCGGGTGCTCAAGGGTGAGCACCTGCCGATCCACCACGGTGCCGGCAAAAACTACCTCACCTTCATAAGGAGCAAGGACGTCCCCACCTGGCCCCAGCGCCAAATCAACCCCGCGGTGCCCGGAAGACCAGCGGACGGCGGGTTTCTCAAAGCCGCGCAGCACCTCAAGCTGGCCCTCCACCGGAGCCTGCCAGGGCGGCGTCCGCCCCTCAACAGCAGCAGGCGCCACAGCACCCACCAAGAACAGGGCGCACAACCAAACCCCTAGAAACCTAAGAAATGATCTAGAGGGCGATACGAGAGAAAACATAGCAAAACCTTCCGGCCGGAACCCGCACCTTACCCCTGGCAGCGCCAACCGTTGGTTGCCTCTATCTTTACCACTGGAAACCTGCCACCACAAGAGCCAAAACCCCGGTGATTAAAGCCCAATCATGCGGTATAGTTGTTGATTGCAGTTTGCCCCTGCGCCTGCCCAAAAAACGGGTAGAGCTAGGGCAAGGGGAATCCCTTTACATAGAGACCCCTCCTGAGCGAACCGTTCATGCGAGCCTCACCCAGGGTCTGACGTCGCGTAACGCGAAGCAACTAGCCTCTAGTTGATAAGGAACTCTCGGTCCGGCACATATGCCGGTGAAGGTCTGAGACTGGCTTCGTCACTCCAACGAACAGGTCTGAGCGTTACCAGGGGAGCGGGTTCACGCCCACAGGCTCCACATGTAAACCGATAACTACTATGCGCGGAGCGGAGCTAGCCTGGAATCAGGGGCCCGCCCGGCACCCACACTAATAAGGAGACGACATGCCCGTCGTAACTATGCGCCAGCTTCTCGATTCAGGTGTCCACTTCGGTCACCAGACCCGCCGCTGGAACCCCAAGATGAAGCGCTTCATCCTCACCGAGCGCAACGGCATCTACATCATTGACCTGCAGCAGTCACTGGCCTTCATCGACCAGGCCTACGAAGCTGTTAAGGCAACCGTTGCTCACGGCGGCACCGTTCTGTTCGTTGGTACCAAGAAGCAGGCTCAGGAAGCCATTGCTGAGCAGGCTACCCGCGTGAACATGCCCTACGTCAACCACCGCTGGCTCGGTGGTATGCTCACCAACTTTGCCACCGTTTCAAAGCGCATCGAGCGCATGAAGGAACTCGAGCAGATCGACTTTGACGATGTTGCAGGCTCACAGTTCACCAAGAAGGAACTGCTGCTTCTGCGTCGCGAGCACGAGAAGCTCGAGAAGACCCTCGGTGGTATCCGCAACCTCACCAAGGCCCCCTCACTGATCTGGGTTGTTGACACCAAGAAGGAACACCTGGCTGTTGACGAAGCTCAGAAGCTGGGTATCCCCGTAGTTGCTATCCTCGACACCAACTGCGACCCTGACGAGGTTTCCTTCCCCATCCCCGGCAACGACGACGCAATCCGCTCTGTCAATCTGCTCACCCGCGTCATCGCGGACGCAGTTGCCGAAGGTCTGCTGGAACGCGAAAACAAGAAGGCCGGCAAGTCAGCTAATGCTTCTGAAGAGCCCATGGCTGAATGGGAGCGCGAACTGCTCGAGCAGCACGAAGCTGCCAAGGCAGAAGCACCCGCTGAAGAAGCTAAGTAAAGCCTCATAAGAGAAACGGCACCCGCCCACATTCGGTGGGTGCCGTTCTCACCTTTCTTACCAGCACCACCGGTAAGAGCCCAATAGATTTCCCTAATCTGTTCAAAATATAAGGAGTTCACCATGGCGAACTACACCGCAGCCGACATCAAGGCTCTGCGCGAAAAGACCGGCGCAGGCATGCTCGACGTCAAGAAGGCCCTCGACGAGGCCAACGGCGACCAGCAGAAGGCAATGGAAATCATCCGCGTTAAGGGCCTCAAGGGCGTCACCAAGCGCGAAGGCCGTGCAACCGCAGAAGGCCTCGTTGCTGCACGCGTAGAAAACGGCGTTGGCTTCATGATCGAAGTTAACTCAGAAACTGACTTCGTTGCTAAGTCCGAGCCCTTCATCAAGTTCGGTAACGACGTTCTTGAAGCAGCAGTTGCCGCTAACGCTTCCACCCTGGAAGAACTCAAGGCAGCTTCTTACGAAGGTAAGACCGTTGATGAGCTCACCACCGAAGCAGGCGCCCTGCTCGGCGAAAAGATCGTTGTTCGCCGCGTAGCTCGCGTTGAGGGCGAGAACGTTGCTGTTTACCTGCACAAGACCTCCAAGGACCTGCCCGCTCAGGTTGGCGTTCTGCTCGCAGTAGCTGGCGAGAACACCGAGGAAGTTGCTCACGACGTAGCTGTTCACATCGCCGCTATGAGCCCCAAGTACCTCAACTCAGACTCCATCTCAGCTGAGGACATCGAGGCAGAGAAGCGCGTTGCTGGAGAAACCGCACGCGGTGAAGGCAAGCCCGAGCAGATCATCCCCAAGATCGTTGAAGGTAAGCTCAAGGCTTTCTACAAGGAAAACACCCTGCTTGACCAGGACTTCGCTAAGGACTCCTCCAAGTCCGTAGCTGCTGTTCTGGAAGAGAACGGTGCAACCGCAACCGCTTTCGAGCGTTTCCGCGTCGGCGCCTAATACTCGTCAGGTGTGATTGAGCACCAAAAAAGCTTATAGCTCAGGGGAGCCCCGCACAGGGGCTCCCCTTTGCCGTATGCTAGAAACAAAGCGCGCAAGGGATGCCGCAAAAAAATTTTTGACCTTTTCAGGAGGGCCACCATGGCAGAGTCAACCCGAACCATCCACCGCGACGATACCGGCCGACGCCGCGTCCTACTCAAGCTCTCCGGCGAGGTCTTCGGTGGCGGTGAAGTCGGCATTTCTACCGAGGTCGTCCGCGGTATCGCAGAACAGATTGCCTCAACCATCGGTCGGGTCGAAGTCGCAGTCGTTGTGGGTGGCGGCAACTTCTTCCGCGGCGCGGAGCTCTCAGAGGCCGGCATGGACCGCTCCCGCGCCGATAACATCGGCATGCTGGGCACCGTCATGAACTCCCTGGCCCTGCAGGACTTCCTGGAACAGGCCGGTATCGACACCCGCGTCCAGTCAGCTATCTCCATGCAGCAGGTCGCTGAAAACTACATCCCCCGCCGCGCCATCCGCCACATGCAAAAAGACCGTGTGGTTATCTTCGGCGCAGGCGCAGGCCTGCCCTACTTCTCCACCGATACCGTCTCCGCCCAGCGTGCCCTCGAAATCCACGCCGACGAGGTCCTCGTCGCCAAGAACGGCGTTGACGGCATCTACACCGCAGACCCCAACAAGGACCCCAACGCTGAGCGCCTCTACAAGCTCACCTACGACGAAGCCCTAAAGCGCAACATCCGCGTCATGGACCAGACCGCCTTCTCCCTCTGCAAGGACAACAACGTCACCATGCGCGTCTTCGGCATGCAGGGAGAAGGAAACGTGGCTCGAGCCATCCTCGGTGAGGAGATTGGCACCTTGGTTACTGCCTAGGTGCCTCGGATGATTCCGTGCCCTCTTGCGTGCTCGGTCGCTCGCACCCGGGCACTTCATTCGGTGAAGAAATCGGCACCTTGGTCACTGCCTAAACGCGCCACGACCACTAGACTAGATAAAGACTACCTATATCGCGCCCACTGACGGGCACAACCCTAAAGGACTAACAACAGATGGTTGAAGAAACCCTACTCGAAGCCGGCGAAAAGATGGACAAGTCCGTCGAGGCCCTCAAGAACGAATTCGCCTCAATCCGCACCGGACGCGCCAACCCCGCCCTCTTCGCAAACCTCACCGCAGACTACTACGGTGCCCCCACCCCCCTGCAGCAGCTGGCGTCCTTCCAGACCCCCGAAGCTCGCACCGTCCTGATTACCCCCTACGACAAGAGCGCCCTGGGTGCCATCGAAAAGGCGATCCGCGACTCAGACCTCGGTGCTAACCCTGCCAACGATGGCAACGTCGTGCGCGTTGTCATGCCCGAAATGACCGAAGAGCGCCGCAAGGAATACATCAAGATGGCCGGCCATAAGGCTGAAGAGGGCCGTGTTGCCGTCCGCAACACCCGCCGCCACGCCAAGACCGCTCTCGACAAGCTGGTTAAGGACGGCGAAATCGGCGAGGACGAGGGCTCACGCGGCGAAAAGGAACTCGACGCCCTGACCAAGAAGCACATCGACACCGTTGATGCTCTGCTGAAGTCCAAGGAAGCAGAACTGCTCGAGGTCTAAAACCGCATGACTGTTCACTCTCAAGAACAGCAGCCCCAGGCCTCTAAAGCCGGCAGGAATCTACCCGCCGCCATCACCGTCGGCCTCGTGCTGGGCGCGTTGCTGGCGGTGGGTTTGTTTTTTGTTCCCCTCATCCTTGTGCTCCTTGCAGCAGCTGCTGTTTCTGTGGGCACCTGGGAGGTCTGCCACGGGCTCAACCAGAAACGCGGCATGGGAATCCCCGTTATCCCCGCCGTCACCACCGCATTCATCATGCCGTTTGCCGCCTACTATGGGGGCGGTCCCTGGCTGATTTTTACGGTGGTCGCCTCAATCTTGGTGCTGATTGGCTGGCGCATCGTGGGGGAGCGCGACGGCATGATTATGTCGATCATGGGGTCCATCTTCGTGATGTCCTGGGTGCCCTTCATGATTTCCCTGGCCCTGCTGCTCTACCGCGAAGACTCAGGCCCCGGCAAGGTGCTGATGATCCTACTCATGGCTATCGGCAACGATACCTGGGGTTACATCGCTGGCGTCAAATGGGGTAAAACCCCCATGGCCCCCAAGATTTCGCCCAAGAAAACCTGGGAGGGCTTTGCCGGGTCGATGGTGGGCTCGATTATCGTGGGCATGATCTGTTCCCTCTTCATCGGCGATCCCTGGTGGTACGGCCTGGTCGTGGCAATCTTCCTGGTGATTGCTTCTACCGCGGGCGATTTGGGTGAGTCTATGGTTAAGCGCGAAATCGGTATCAAAGATATGTCGAATATACTGCCCGGTCACGGTGGCGTGATGGACCGCCTAGATTCCATTGTCTTTGCTATTGCTATCGGCTACGTGATTTTCTCGGTGCTCTCAGCCCTCTTCTAGAGCGGCACTGCTAGATATTGGAGGCTCAATGAAACATCAGGCTGAATCTTCCGGAGAGTTCCGGCGGGCCGGTGCCCAGGAGAAGGGCTACTCGGTTGCCGCAGTAGATTCTTTCTTCACCCGCCTTGCCGACGACTATGAGCTTATACTCTCAGGCTCTGAGCTGGGGAAAGACGTTCATACCTCATGCACGGTACGCGAGGCGGTTTTTGAGTCTGAGAAGGGCGGTTACGCCCCGGACGATGTGGATGCGGCCCTCGATAAGGTTGAGGATCGTTTCTGTGAGCTGGAACGCCACCTTTACGTACAGCGTTACGGCCAGCTGGCCTGGGACCAGGCGGTTGAGGAACTGCGGGAACTGCTGCTTGGCCGCCTAGAGCGCCCCGCCGGGCAGCGCTTTCGCAGGCCTGCCAAACGGCTGACCAAGGGGTACTTCACCAAGGAGGTTGATGCTCTCTGCGAGCGTCTCTTGTCCCATCTGAAGGGGGCGGACGTTCTCACCCCCGCTGATATTAGGGCAGCAGCTTTTAGTCCGGCAACGGGGGATATCTGCTATGAGGAAACTCAGGTTGATGCTTTCCTGGGTCGGGCTATCGAGTACCTCAAGGATACGGCCCAGTAAGCGAAGAAAAGCTCAATTGTGCGGACCACCTGAAATATTTCAGGTGGTCCGCACTTTTTAGTCCAGATACTTGTGTGTAATGCAGCTAACAGGCTAATGTGTTTTCAGTTACACAAAGGAGGTAGTGATGGCACACACATCACCTGAGTCTCATCAGCCCGTTATTGACGCTGAGGATGTTGACTTCCGGGCCGCCCAGAAAAGCGGTGAGTTTAAAGAGCTTCGCGCAACCCACAGGTCCTTCGTCTTTCCCATGACTGTGGCGTTTTTGGTTTGGTACCTGCTCTACGTCATTCTGGCGGTCTACGCCCCAGGTTTCATGGCAACTAAGGTGCTGGGCAACGTCAATATCGGCATTATCTTTGGCCTTTTACAGTTCGTTACCACCTTCACTATTACCGGCTGGTACGTAGCTTTTGCTAATAAGAAGCTTGACCCGCGCGCAAGCAGCCTTCGCGCTGATATCGAAGCAGGGCGCTACGCCCATAAGACTCACTAAGGGGTGAATCTCATGACGTCAACAGGAACTCTGCTGGCTGCTGAAGCTAGCACTCAGACCGTGGGCACCCCCTGGGTGAACATGGCGGTTTTCGGGGCTTTCGTCTTGGCCACCATGGTGGTGGTGCTTCGCGCCTCAAAGAACAATAAGACAGCGGCAGACTACTATGCAGGCGGTCGCTCATTTAGCGGTACCCAGAATGGTCTTGCTATCGCGGGTGACTACCTCTCGGCTGCTTCCTTCCTGGGTATCGTGGGTGCTATTGCTCTTCAGGGCTACGACGGCTTCCTTTACTCGATTGGCTTCCTGGTCGCCTGGCTGGTGGCCCTGCTGCTGGTGGCTGAGCCCCTGCGCAATACCGGTAAGTTCACCATGGCAGATGTGCTCTCTTTCCGTCTGCGCCAGCGCCCCGTCCGTATCGCCGCCTGTATCTCAACCCTGGCGGTTACCCTCTTCTACCTGCTGGCCCAGATGGCCGGTGCAGGTGCCCTGGTCTCCCTGCTGATGGGTATTAGCTCTAAGGCAGGTCAGTCGCTGGTCATTATCATCGTGGGTGTACTCATGATTGTGTACGTGCTCATCGGTGGCATGAAGGGCACTACCTGGGTTCAGATTATTAAGGCAGTTCTGCTGGTCTCTGGTGTTGCCATTATGACCATCTGGATTCTGGCTATCTACGGCTTCAATTTCTCTGCCATGCTCGGCTCGGCGGTTGAAACCTCCGGCAACCCGGCGATTCTTGAGCCCGGTCTCAAGTACGGTCTAAATGACCTGACCAAGCTGGACTTCATCTCTCTCTCCCTGGCTCTGGTTTTCGGTGCAGCTGGCCTGCCTCACGTTCTGATGCGCTTCTATACCGTTCCCACCGCCAAGGAAGCGCGTAAGTCTGTGGTGTGGGCTATCGTGCTGATTGGCCTCTTCTACCTCTTCACCCTGGTGCTCGGCTTCGGCGCTGCAGCTCTGGTGGGTGCGGACGCCATTACGGCAGCTCCCGGTAGCGTCAACTCGGCAGCCCCCCTGCTGGCCTTTGAACTGGGTGGCTCCCTGCTCATGGGTGTGATTGCTGCTGTTGCTTTCGCCACCATCCTGGCTGTGGTGGCGGGTCTTGCCATCACTGCGTCCGCCTCTTTTGCGCATGACATCTACACCAACGTTATCTGCAAGGGCAATGCTGACCCTGCCAAGGAAATCCGCGTTGCAAAAACCACCGTGGTTGTTATCGGTCTGCTCTCTATTGCAGGCGGTATCGGTGCCCAGGGGCAGAACGTAGCCTTCCTGGTGGCCCTGGCCTTTGCGGTAGCAGCTTCTGCTAACCTGCCCACCATTGTTTACTCCCTCTTCTGGAAGGGCTTCAAGACCCGCGGTGCCCTGTGGTCTATGTACGGTGGTCTGAGTATCTCGGTCATCCTGATTATCTTCTCCCCGGTGATGTCCGGTGCAGAAAGCTCCATGATTCCCGGCGCGGACTTTGCCTGGTTCCCCCTGGCTAACCCCGGTATCGTAGCGATTCCCGCTGCCTTCCTGCTGGGCTTCCTCGGTTCCCTCGGTGGCGATAAGGAAGATGAGATTAAGCAGGCTGAGATGGAAGTTCGCTCCCTCACCGGTGTCGGTGCAGAAGGAGCTATCGACCACTAAGAAGCAGTAGGCTCCTACCTCTCTGCCCCCATCGCTAGCAAGCTGTCAAAGGTGAGCTGGCGGTGGGGGTAATTTTTGCCGGGGCTGGCCCAGCCTGAGTGATTGCGTAAATAGTAAGTCAACACACTTGTAGTTTACTTAGTATTATCTTGGAATCTGATATAAACTTGAAGCACACTGAACAACTCGGGCTAGCCCCCGTAACCTCATGAAAGAAGGAAAACATGTCAATCTTCGGTTGGATCGTTCTTGGCCTCATTGCTGGTGCCCTCGCTAAGCTGATTATGCCCGGCAAGCAGGGTGGCGGCATCCTGGTCACTATGGTGCTCGGTATCGTCGGTGCACTGCTCGGTGGCTTCATCGGTAGCTTCATCCCCGGCCTGTCGGACGGCATCCAGAGCTTCAGCATCGGCACCCTCTTCACCGCCGTTGTAGGTTCACTGCTGGTCCTCTGGATCTACGGTGCTATCACTAAGAACAAGGCCTAAGCCCTAGCAGCTTACCCCTAAGTACCTAAGCCCCGGAGGGCGTCCTCGTGCAAGAGCAGACGCCCACCGGGGTTTTGTGTTGCCCGCGTGGGCAAGAGAACACCGGCACCTCAGCTCTGCGGGCGGACGCCGGCGGTAGGGTAGTGGGGCGCCACTAGAACACCGGCAGGCAAGGACCCCATGAAAAGCATCGCCAGAATCGTCAAAGCCACCAGGGAGCTATGGCCCTACTTCATTGGCATCATCATCTGCGCGGTGCTGACCAGCGCAACCTCCCTGCTAGCCCCCTTCATCATCTCCGGGGCAACCGATACCGTGGTGAACCACCTGAACGGTTCCACCCCCACAACCGGAGCAACCATCGCCTGGTTTGCCGTGGTCTACCTGGTGGCCCAGCTGGTGAGTGTGCTGACCACCAACATTGGTGGCTACATTGGTGATGTGATGAGTCAGCGCATGCGTACTATCCTGTCGGTGCGCTACTACGAGAAACTGCTCTCCCTGCCCCTGTCCTATTTCGACACCGAGCTGACCGGCACCATCATCGCCCGTCTCAACCGCTCCATCACCGAAGTCACCAACTTCGTCAAAACCATGAGCAACACCTTTATCTCCCTGGTGCTCACTACCGTGTCGGTGATCGTGATTAGCTCTCTCTACTATTGGCCCCTGGGGCTCCTGCTGATCGTTATTTTCCCGGTCTACTTCTGGCTCACCAGCAAGACCAGCGAAAAATGGCAGGTCTGGGAAGGCGAAAAGAACGAGAACATCGATATCGCATCAGGTCGGTTTGCCGAGGTCATCGGTCAGATTCGCGTGGTTAAATCCTTTGGCCGAGAGCGCCGAGAACTTAGCGACTTTGGCGGCCGCTTTGAGAAAACTATCGGGCTCACCCGTGCTCAGTCCAAGTTCTGGCACTCTATGGACGTTGCCCGTCTCTCTTTCCTCAATCTCATCTTCTTTGCCCTCTACCTGCTGATTTTCCTGCGGACTCTGGCCGGCGATTTTAGTATCGGCGACATGGTGCTGCTCATTCAGCTCCTTGCCATGGCCGTTGCCCCCATCAACTCACTTTCCTGGATTGTTGACACCGCCCAGCGCGCTATCGCCGGTTCTAAGGACTACTTCGAGGTCATGGAGCGCCAGTCGGACGCCCGCGCCCTGGCTATTACCGCAGGAGCTGCCGGGGCGCGTCCTGCTTCTGTTGCCCGCGAGGCAGCCACCCAGCTTTCAGCAGAGCCGGGGGACGAGCTCGTCCGCTTTGAGGGCGTAACCTTTGGCTACGAAGGTGAAGCAGATGTGCTGCACGGAATTGATCTTTCGGTACAGAGTGGAGAACGCATCGCCTTTGTGGGAGAGTCTGGCGGCGGTAAATCCACCCTCATGGCTCTGCTCGAAGGGCTCTATGACCCCCGTGAAGGCCGCGTGCTGGTGGACGGCATGGACATCGCCGGTAGTGATCTGGCCAAGGTGCGCTCGCTCATCGGTATGGTCTTCCAGGACTCATCACTCTTCTCGGGTACCATTGCCGAGAACATCGCCTACGGCCGTCCCGATGCTACCCGAGAGCAGATTATTGAGGCCGCCACCAAGGCGAACGCCCACGATTTTATCTCGAAGTTTGCGGACGGCTACGAGTCACTGATTGGTGAGCGCGGCCTGAAACTGTCGGGCGGGCAAAAGCAGCGCATTGCCATTGCCCGGGCTATGCTGAAGGACGCCCCGATTCTGATTCTGGATGAGGCCACCAGCGCCCTGGACACCAAGGCCGAGCAGGCCGTGCAGAAGGGGCTGGAAGAACTGATGGAGGGCCGTACCTCCCTGATTATTGCTCACCGTCTTTCCACCATTGCTACCGTGGACCGCATCGTTACCCTCAAGGAGGGACGCATCGATGAGGTGGGCAGTCCGGCTGATCTGGCGGCATCCGGCGGTATCTACGCTGAACTGCTGGGTCTGCAGACCGAGGGCGGTAAGGCGAGTAAGAAGAAGCTGCAGAGTTTCGACATCGTCGGTTAGGCAGGTAGGTACCATCTCAACAAGAAATGACCACCAACTAGGTGGGTTTTTCTCACCTAGATGGTACCTATCGGGGTGTAAAACTTAAAGGTATGAAGAAAACCATCCTCCCCACCCTGGCCTCTGGCCTGGCCGCGGCCACCGCTGGCCATTTCGCCTTTTGGGGCTACCAGCAGTATAAGTACGTCCACCCGGAGCTTTACCACTGGCGCCTCTTCATTGCCCCCCGCCCCGGCTACATGGCCTTGAAAGGACGCTACTCGCGCGAGCCCCGTCGTGCCTTTGAGCCGGTCGGGCCCCCGGCCCCGGGCGTCCGCGTCGAGGTCGTCGACGTTGCCCAACCCGGCCTGCCCGGGGGTCTGCCCTGCTTCCTCAACCTGCCCGAGCACAGAAAATATGACGGGGCTGTGCTCTGGATTCACGGGGGCGGTCATGTGCTCGGTTCAGCAGGCCCCGATCAGACCAAGGTCTCTCAGTTGGCTGCTGACCTGGGCGTGCCCGTCCTGTCGGTGGAGTATCGCAATGCCGGTGAAGCCCCCTTCCCCGCTGACCTGGATGACTGCTACGCTGCCCTGCGCTGGCTCCAAACCCAGGCCGAGGACTACGGTATCAACCCCGCCAAGATTGCGGTAGCTGGCTCCAGCGCCGGTGGCGGCCTCCTTGGCACAAAAAGCCCTGGATACCGGCCACCCGGTGGGCTTCCAACTGCTGGTCTACCCCATGCTCGATGACCGCACCGACCGCCCCGCCCAAGCCGGGCAAGGCCGCTGGCTCTGGACGGCCCTCGATAACAAACTGGCCTGGTCAGACTATCTGGGCGGACGCGCGGGCGCAGCTTCCCTGCCCGACTACGCCGCCCCCGCCCGCAGACAAAACCTTCAGGGCCTGCCTGCGGCCTGGATCGGGGTGGGCGATATTGACCTCTTCTACTCTGAGGACCACTCCTACCACCAGCATCTGCTGGCAGCCGGGGTCGAATCGGCCTTCTATGAGGTTCCCGGTATGTACCATGCCGCCCCCTCCCTCAACCCCCAGGCCCCCGTGATCAGGGACTTCAAAGAGGCCCAACGCTCAGCCTTGCGGGCCTTCTTTGAGGACTAAGAGGCCGGGGCAATCGGAAGACCTGTGAGAAAATAGGTGTATGCGATTTGGCTCAACTCAGCGCTTTGGCGCCTCCCGCGAAACCCTCACCGACCAGCTAGCAGACTTCCTGAAAGATGGGCGGACGGTCACCCTACTCGGCTCCACCGGCTCTATCGGCACCCAGGGGGTGAAGGTCATTGACCACCTTAACTCCCTGGCCGGGGCCGAAACTGGCAGCAAGGACGCTCCCGTGCGCGTCCTTGCCATCTCAGCCGGGTCCCGCTCCCTGCCGCTTCTGGCAGAGCAGGCGGCGCGTCTGCGTCCGCACCTGGTCGCCACCAGCGGTACCGAAGCGGACGCAACCACCCTGCGCTCGCTGTTGGCTGAGCTAGCACCGGGCTACAGCCCCCAGATTGAGTGGGGGGCGGACGCTGCCACCGCAGCTGCCCGGGCCGGGGCGGATGTCGTGCTCAACGGAATTACCGGCTCTATCGGCTTGGAACCCACCCTGGCTGCCCTGCACGCCGGTTCCCAGGTGGCCCTGGCGAACAAGGAATCCCTGATTGCCGGTGGTGAGCTGGTCAAGGCTGCCGTGGACGCCTCTGCCTTGGACCAGCCCATGATCCCTGTGGATTCTGAGCACTCGGCCCTGGCCCAGGCCCTGGCCTCGGGTACCGACCGGGAGATTGACCGGCTGGTGCTCACTGCTTCGGGCGGCCCCTTTAGGGGCATGACCTATGAGCAGCTGCGGGAGGTCACCCCGGCCCAGGCCCTGGCTCACCCCACCTGGGATATGGGCCTGGTAGTGACCACCAACTCGGCTTCTATGGTCAATAAGGCCCTGGAGGTGCTGGAGGCCCACCACCTCTTCGGCATTGACCTGGACCGCATTGATGTGACGGTTCACCGCCAGTCGGTGGTGCATTCTATGGTGCAGTTTGTGGACGGCTCCACCCTGGCCCAGGCATCCCCGCCCACCATGTTGCTGCCCATCGCCTTAGGGCTAACCTGGCCCCACCGGATTCCGGGGATCGCGCAGCCCTGTGACTGGTCGCAGGCCAGCGAGTGGACCTTCGAGCCCCTAGATAACAAGGCCTTCCCCGCGGTGGAGATGATTAAGCAGGCTGGCCAGCGGGGTGGCACCTTCCCGGCTGTTTTCAATGCGGCGAATGAGGAGGCGGTTGCTGCCTTCCACGCCGGCGCTATTCGTTTTACCGACATGATTGAGGCAACCGGGCGGGTGCTCGATGAGCACGCGAGTTCTTCGGCCCTGGCCGAGTCAGGTTCTCTGACCCTGGAGACTGTACTGGAAGCCGAGCGCTGGGCCCGCACCCGCGCCAACGAGATTCTGGGGCAGGCATAGACCTACCCCTGCGTAGGCGTATCTAAAGAGATGACCCCCTTGTTTCTCTCTTCACCCTGAGATAATCCATGGGGTGAAGAGAGAAGCGAGGGGGTCATCGTTTGATGTATGGAGTCTAGAAGACGGTGAGGCCGCGGGCGCGGAAGATGTCGCGGGCGGCTTCGGTGGCTTCTTTGCTGGGCGGGTGGACGTCCTTGAGCTTGTAGTCGTAGCCCAGGGACTCCCACTTGTCGGTGCCCATCTGGTGGAAGGGGAGTACCTCCACCCTCTCAACCACATTCCGCCAGCGGCAGACGATGTCGGCTACCTTCTCAATGTTGTCGGGGGCGTCAGTGTAGCCGGGCACCAGCACAAAGCGGATCCAGATTTTCTTGCCGAGGGCTGAGAGCCTGTCCCCAAAATCAATCGTGGGTTGCAGGGCCCGGCCGGTGAGCGCCTGATACACCTCTTCAGAGCCCGATTTAACATCGAGTAGCACCAGGTCTACATTATCGAGAAACTCATCTGAGGCGTGGGCCCCCAGGAAACCCGAGGTGTCAATACAGGTATGGATCCCCAGGGACTTGGCACTGATGAGGATATTCTCAGCGAAAGCCCGCTGCATGAGCACCTCGCCACCGGAGATGGTGATACCGCCGCCGGTGGCTTTGAAGACCTTGCGCATGCGCTTGATTTTTTTGATGAGGTCGGCTGCCATGACGGGTTTGCCGTCCTTCATGTTGAAGGTGTCGGGGTTGTGGCAGTAGAGGCAGCGCAGGGGGCAGCCGTTCATGAAGATGGTCATGCGGGTGCCGGGCCCGTCGACGGCGGTGACCAGTTCCCAGGAGTGTACAGACCCTAGCTGGCCTTCGCGCATGAGTTTGAGCTGGGCGCTGCGTTCGAGTTCTGTCAGCTCACCGAGGCCCCAGGTGCCGGCCCCGGAATGCCGGTCCGCCGGCGGAGTAAATGCTAGCTCGCCGGCGGTATCGGTTATCTCGTGAGAGATATCAAGTGACATGAAGAATCACTAAGCTCCGTGGTGGAAGGTGCGGGAGAGTACGTCCAGCTGCTGTTCGCGGGTGAGGCGCACGAAGTTGACGGCGTAGCCCGAGACGCGGACGGTCAGGTTGGGGTACTTGTCGGGGTTCTCCATGGCGTCCTCAAGGGTTTCGCGGTTGAGGACGTTGATGTTGGCGTGGTAGAGGCCCTTGGGCGCGGTCTTGTTGGCGCGGTTTGCCTTCATGGAAGCGAGGCGCTCTTCGTAGGTCTTGACGGCCATGATGTTCTCCTTAGTGGTGAGTTGATGAGGTTGCGAGCCCGGTAGAGGGGTGCCAGCCAGCTGGCTCGGGGCTGGCGTTTAGGGTGCTGGTGGGCACCCCTCTACCGGGGTTGCTGAATCTATTGAGTTTTAGTCCTCTTCAGGAATAAATCCTGCGTCCAAGATTCCGACCAGGTTGGTGACCTGTTCTTCCTTGGTGCGGCCGAGGGCGGTGGGGGTGATGGTGTTGGTCAGGGAGATGCCGTCGAGGGCGTCTTCGTAGTCCAGCTTGCCAACCGAGAGCATGGAGGCGACCATGCCGTGGGTGTCCATGCCGTTTTCGGGGTTGGCGCCGGGGGAGAAGGGGGTGCCTGCGCGGTGGCCGGAGGGGAAGTTACCGGTTGCCTTGCCGTAGACCACGTTGGAGGTGATGGTCAGCACGGACTGGGTGGGGATGGCGTCGCGGTAGAGGGGGATGGCCTTGATTTTCTCCATGACGGTGTGGACGATGGTGGCGGCGATGTCGTCGGCACGGTCGTCGTCGTTGCCGTAGGCGGGGAAGTCGCCTTCGGTGATGTAGTCGACGATGAGGCCGGTTTCGTCGCGGACGGGGGTGACGGTGGCGTACTTGATGGCGGCCAGGGAGTCGGCGACGATGGAGAGGCCTGCGATGCCGCAGCCCATGGCTCGGATGATGTCTGAGTCGTGCAGGGCCATTTCAATGGACTCGTAGGCGTACTTGTCGTGGCTGTAGTGGATGATGTTGAGGGCCTCGACGTAGGTGGCGATGACCCAGTCGAGCATTTCTTCGTACTTGAGCCAGACTTCGTCGAAGTCGAGGGGGCCGTCGCCCTTGATGGGTTCGTAGCCTTCGACGATGAGTTTGCCGCTCATTTCGTCGCGTCCGCCGTTGATGGCGTAGAGCAGGGCTTTGGCGGCGTTGACGCGGGCGCCGAAGAACTGCATCTGCTTGCCGATTTTCATGGGGGAGACGCAGCAGGCGATGGCGACGTCGTCGCCCCACTGTTCACGAATCTGGGGGTCGGATTCGTACTGGATGGATGAGGTCTCAATGGAGATGGCGGAGCAGAATTCCTTGTAACCGGTGGGGAGGTTTTCGTCCCAGAAGATGGTGATGTTGGGTTCGGGGGCGGGGCCTAGGTTACGGAGGGTCTGCAGCAGGCGGAAGGAGGTTTTGGTGACCAGGGTGCGGCCGTCGTCGGCGAAACCGCCGTCTGACCAGGTGGCCCAGTAGGGGTCGCCGGAGAAGATCTGGTCGTAGTCGATGGTGCGCAGGAAGCGGACGATGCGGAGTTTGATGACCAGGGCGTCAATCATTTCCTGGGCGTCGGTTTCGGTGATGAGGCCTGCGGCCAGGTCACGTTCGAAGTAGACGTCGAGGAAGCCGGAGAGGCGGCCGATGGACATGGCGGCGCCGTCCTGGGACTTGACGGAGGCCAGGTAGGCGAAGTAGGTCCACTGGACTGCTTCTTGGGCGGTGCGGGCGGGGCCGGAGATGTCAAAGCCATAGAGGGCTGCCATCTTCTTGAGGCGCTTGAGGGCCTTGATCTGTTCTGAGTGTTCTTCGCGGAAGCGGGCCCAGTGTTCTGAGAAGCCCTGGTCGCCTACAGCGTGCTTGGCGCGTTCTTTATCGGCGATGAGGTTGTCGACGCCGTAGAGGGCTACGCGGCGGTAGTCACCGATGATGCGGCCGCGGCCGTAGGCATCGGGTAGGCCGGTGATGATGTGGGAGGAACGGGCTGCGCGGATGCGGGGGGTGTAGATGTCGAAGACGGCATCGTTGTGGGTTTTGCGGTATTCGGTGAAGATTTTCTTGATGTTTTCATCGGGTTCTTTACCGGCTTCGCGGATAGCGGTCTCGACCATGCGCCAGCCGCCGTTGGGCATCATGGCGCGCTTGAGGGGCACGTCGGTCTGCAGGCCGACGATGACGTTGTCGTCCTCTGAGATGTAGCCTGCGGGGAAGGCGTCGATTTCTGCGGGGGTGTGGGTGTCTACGTCGTAGACGCGGTTTTTGCGTTCGACGGAGAGGTAGTCTTTTTCGAGGGTGTCCCAGACGCGCAGGGTCTTGTCGGTGGGGCCGGCGAGGAAGGCTGAGTCGCCTTCGTAGGGGGTGTAGTTAGCAAGGACGAAGCCGCGCACGTCGATGCTGTCTTGCCAGGGGCCGGGGGTGAAGCCTTCCCAGGCGCTTGCGGATTGTTCGTTGACAAAAACTCCCGTTGTGGGGGCTTCAACCTGTGCAGTCATGATGAGTGCTCCTCGTGAAGTGATGGGGTGGCGCCTCTGCTGAGGTGGCGCGCTTTCTCCTTCTATTGTGCCTAGTTTGCCCGATGAAGCAAAATAGGTATGGTAAATGCTTAAAAACGCTAATGTGTACTATTGTGTAGTATTTCTCCATGTCAAAGCGACTATTCTGGGCTTATGGCCCCTTGCGGGGTACCTGCCCCCTGCCCGAATGAGGCAGAGAAAACCCCTCTTTAACACTTTGTGACGTAAAGGCTTTTTTGACTCAAAAGTAAAGGTAAAAACCACCTCAAAGACCCACCTGCCCTACCTCTTTGTGGGCAAATTCTAAGGCCCAGTAAAGGGACAGCTCCCAGCCCCATAGCGTACTCTGGCAGATGACCTGCCCAAGCACCCCGGGCGCCGCATCTACAAGGAGCACCCCCGCGTGACTGTCCTACTGTTCATCATCGGTGTAGTGCTGATGGCCCTGGCTATCGCCGCATCTATTGCCCTACATGAGCTGGGGCACCTGGTGCCCGCCAAACTCTTTGGCGTGCGTGTACCCCAGTACATGATTGGCTTTGGCAAGACGATCTTCTCCTGGCGGCGCGGGGAAACCGAATACGGCTTCAAGGCCCTGCCCCTGGGTGGCTACATCTCCATGATTGGCATGTACCCGCCCGGCAAAGACGGAACGGACGGGCGCGCCGGTGGCACCAGCCCCCTACAGCAGCTTGCCCGCGAAGCACGGGCGGCGGACGCTGAACGTATCACGGAGGCTGACCAGGGCAGGCTTTTCTACCAGCTGCCGGTCTACAAGCGCATCATCATTATGCTCGGTGGGCCTTTCATGAACTTGCTCATCGGTGTGGTGGCAACCATGGTGCTGGTCACCGGTTTTGGCTCCTATCAGCCGACCACCAGCGTCCAGACCGTTGCCCAGTGCGTGCAAACCGTGGACTCCACTAACGCCAACACAGCCAACTCCACCGAATGCGGGGTCGAAGACCCCCAGTCACCCGCTAACGCAGCGGGCCTGCAACCGGGGGATACCATCACCGTCTTTGCCGGGCAGACCATTACCAGCTGGGACCAGCTGACCGAGATCATTCGCACTAACGCCGATACCGAGGTGCCTCTCACCGTAGAACGCAGTGGGCAGAGCCTAGAGCTGACCATCACCCCCATGCTGACCGTGCGCCCCATCTACGACGAGCTGACCGGAACCTATCTGACCAACTCCGACGGCAGCTACCAGACCCAGGAGGTTGGCTTCGTTGGTGTCAGCCCCTCCAGCCAGCTCACCCCCGGAACTATTGGCGAGGTGCTGCCCACAGTTGGTGAATCGCTAGAACGCATTGGAGCGACCCTCATTAAGCTACCCGCCCGCGTCTACGGGGTGGCGGTCACCCTGGTCACCAACGGCGAGCGTGACGCCAACAGCCCTGTCTCTGTCGTGGGTGTAGGTCGTATCGCCGGGGAAATCGCTGCCCATGACCAGATCATTCTGCGCGATAAGGCAGCCTCCTTGGTGTCCCTGGTCGCCCAGATGAACCTCATGCTCTTTGCCTTCAACCTCATCCCCCTGCTGCCCCTCGACGGTGGGCATGTGCTGGGCGCCCTTTGGGAGGGCTTCCGCCGCAAGAGTGCCAAGCTGCTGGGTCGGCCCGACCCCGGCCCCTTCGACCCCGTCAAGCTCCTGCCCCTGACCTACCTGGTCGCTGGTGCTTTCTTGCTGATGACCGTGATTTTGGTAGCCGCCGATATCTTCAAGCCGGTGAGCGTGTTCTAGGAGCTGAGTAGGTGGGGCGTCCTTGCCCCTGTGTGCTTTAGCTCAACCGCTCTTTGAGCTGAAGCGTGGCACAATAGATAGTTGAACAGGTGCGCATTGACCGCACCGCCAAAGAACCTTTGGAGGAAGATTTGACCTCGGTCGCCCTTGGAATGCCCGCTGCTCCGCCGCCCGTTTTGGCCCCGCGCCGTAAAACCCGCCAGTTTAAGGTCGGTAGCGTAGGCGTTGGCTCAGAATCTCCTATTTCGGTGCAGTCCATGACCACCACTAAAACCCACGATATCGGTGCGACCCTGCAGCAGATTGCCGAGCTAACGGCTGCCGGTTGCGATATCGTGCGCGTTGCCTGCCCCACCGATAAGGACGCAGAAGCCCTGCCCATTATCGCTAAGCAGTCCCAGATTCCCGTGATTGCCGATATTCACTTCCAGCCCAAGTACGTCTTTGCCGCCATCGAGGCTGGCTGTGGCGCTGTGCGCGTGAACCCCGGTAACATCCGTAAGTTCGATGACCAGGTCAAAGAAATCGCGGCAGCCGCTAAGGACCACGGCACCTCCATCCGCATTGGTGTGAACGCCGGATCGCTCGATAAGCGCCTGCTGGAAAAGTACGGTAAGGCCACCCCCGAGGCTCTGGTTGAGTCAGCTGTCTGGGAAGCCTCCCTCTTTGAAGAGCATGGCTTCCAGGACTTCAAGATTTCGGTCAAGCACAATGACCCCGTCATTATGGTTGAAGCCTACCGGCAGCTGGCTGCCGCAGGGGATTGGCCCCTGCACCTGGGCGTCACCGAAGCAGGCCCTGCTTTCCAAGGCACCATCAAGTCGGCTACCGCCTTCGGTGCCCTGCTGTCAGAGGGTATTGGCGACACCATCCGCGTCTCCCTCTCGGCTCCTCCGGTGGAAGAGGTCAAGGTCGGCTCCCAGATTCTTGAGTCCCTCAACCTGCGCCCCCGCAAGCTCGATATTGTTTCCTGCCCCTCCTGCGGCCGTGCCCAGGTGAACGTGTGGGAACTGGCAGAAAACGTCACCAAGGGCCTGGAAGGCATGAAGGTGCCCCTGCGCGTGGCCGTCATGGGCTGCGTTGTGAACGGCCCCGGTGAAGCTCGTGAAGCCGACCTGGGCGTAGCTTCTGGCAACGGCAAGGGCCAGATTTTCGTCAAGGGTGAGGTTATCAAGACCGTGCCCGAAGAAGACATCGTGCAGACCCTGATTGAAGAGGCCAACCGTATCGCCCGTGAGATGGAAGAACGCGGCGAAATCGACCTCTCAGGCGAACCCACCGTTTCAGTCTCCTAAGCAGCTGAAGAAAAGCCCACCGTGACCGTCTTTTCACGTTTCTCCCGCGGGGCAGAAGATGCCCTGATTCGCCCCCTCACTAACGATGACCGGGCGGAGCTTGAAACCATGATTGCCTCGGACCCGGTGGGCTTTCTCTTTGCCGCCGAACACCTGCATCACTTTGGCCTACCAGCCACTAGTGCCCTGACTTCTTTGAAAACCCCCCACGGTTTCATGGGAATTTTTGCCCCCCGAGATCTCCCCGGGGAATGGGGAAGCAAGGACGCCCCCGCCGGCTCGGCTGCGCACCTCACCGAAACCGTGGGGGAGAGACTACCTGGTCGTGTGCGTTCTGCCCTAGAGGGGCTTCTTGCGAAAGCTGCTACCAAAGTGGGCAGCTCAGCTGGAGCCCACTTTGCCGAGGAAGCTACCGTTCCACGCGCTGCCATGCCGGGGCTGGCAGAGACCTTGGCCCCGGCGTCCGCGTCTCTATCGGGGCCTGTCGAACCCCGCTACTGCCTGGTCGGTGCCTTTTGGCTGGGAGCTAACTGTGTACCGCTGACCGTACCCGAGCCCTACCAACGCCAGGTAGCGGCGTACATCTGGCGGCACAACCGTCGTATCGGCTCCATCTTTGGGCACAGCGAACCTGTGCTGGGTATCTGGTCCCACCTGGCTTCCCGTATGTCCACCCCCTTTGACGTGCGAGAAAACCAACCCCTGCTTGAGCTACCGCCAGCAGCTGACCTGAGTGAGCTCGTCCGTGCTCCTCTCACCCGCCCCTCCCTGGGCGCTCCAGCCATCACAGAGCCGGTGCGCTGGGCTCGAACTGACGATAGACCCAGCCTGTTGCGGGCCTCTGTTGCGATGTTTACTGAAGAGGTGGGTTACGACCCCATGACGCGCGACCCGGCCGGTTATACCCGCCGCATCGACGAACTTACCCGCACCGGACGAACCCTGGTCGCTGTTAACAGCGAAAATGTGGTGATTTTCAAGACCGACCTGGGCCTAGCTCACGACTCCACCTGCCAGCTTCAAGGGGTTTGGTTGCACCCTGCCTATCGCGGCCAGCGCCTAGCCCCCGTGCTCCTGGCTCAAGCCTGCCACCTGATTCGCCAGCGCTTCCCCCACCTATCCCTCTACGTCAACGAGTACAATGCTCCAGCTCGCGCCCTCTACGAGGCAACAGGCTGGCAACAGCGCTCAACCTTTGCCACGGTGTTGTTTTAGGTCAGAGCTGTTCCCTCGCGCTGTTTGTACCGCGCTGCTATTAGCAGACATATCCCCCCAGTGGGGCCACACTTGTCCCCTAAATGGTCGGTTTCTTCCCTGTGCATAAGCTGGTAGTTTTGAGGGTGCACACTTTTTACTCTGCATCGCAGGCCTGAAGCCCCACCCACCTCTTTCAGGCGCAGAGCACTTGATCACCACAAACTTTTAGGGAAAGCATTGAAGAGCCTTCGTACACCTCTTGGCGTATCCACCCTCCTCGGCCTTTCGCTGACCATGGCTCCCGGCGCCTTTGCCGCAGAGGCCGTAACAGTGGATACCACCACCCCCATCGGCGCTTACTGGGAAAAGAATAAGGACGCCCTCGGCGCAGCAACCGGCGCCCAGCAGACCTTCGCCAACGGCGCTACCCAGCAGACCTTCGAAAACGGTGTTGTCACCCAGGGCAAGTACGGCGGCGTGCAGGCAGTAACCGGCGCGGCCGGCGAAGCCTTCATGAAGGCCGGTGGTGCTGAGAAGTTCGGTAATGCTGAGTCAGCCCCCTGGAAGCACAGCCACTGTGGCCTGTCCATCACCACCCACGACGGCAAGACTCGCTGGCTCGTTGTGCTGGATGAAAAGACCCAGGCTGGTTCCTACATCAACCTCAACTCTGCTGAGGCCAAGACCTGGCAGGCAGAGCGCTCCAAGACCCGCGCCTGCTTCACCAACAACGCCGTTGTTGAAACCACCCCTGTCCTGCCTGAGACCCCGGCAGAACCTGTTGCACCCGAGACTCCCGCTGAGCCCGAGGCCCCGGTTGCGCCTGAGGCGCCTGCTCAGCCTGAAACTCCGGTTGCACCCGAGGGTCCCGCTGAGCCTGTAGCTCCTGAGACTCCTATTGAGCCCGAGACTCCGGTTGTCCCCGAGGTTCCCGCTGAGCCCGTAGCCCCCGAGACTCCTGCCGAACCCGAAACCCCTGCTGAGCCCGAGGCTCCTGCCGACACCAACTTCGGCGATGCTGCCAACAAGATCGCCGATGCCCGCGCAGTTGCCGCCGCTAACGGTGTTGCCGTAGCTGAGACCGGTGGCGAACTGACCCAGGCAACCGCTGACCTGGTCACCCAGGACTTCGGCGGCAACGTCTCTGCCATCTACTCCGTTGCCCAGGACCGTGCGCTCATGATCAACACCGATGCGCTCGCAGCCTACCTGGCTCAGCCCGCTGAGTACGGTACCTACCTCTACCAGAACGAGTACACCAAGCACTGGAAGACCGGTGCCCTAGAACTGCGGGCCCTCTTCTACAACACCACCGCTGAGCAGTGCTCTACCCCCGTTACCTGGGATGACCACGGCTACGCCCTGTACTCCACCGGTACCGCTGTTATCTCCCACTACTTCATCCAGTACGACGACTACGGCACCTGCATCAACTGGGACAACCAGACCACCGCATCCCCCGTTACCTGGGGTGCCGGTCTGATGGATCGCACCGCAACCGGCACCGAGATCGATGCCACCTACGACTGGTCAGCAGCTAAGTTCATTCCCCTGCAGCAGGTGCTTGAACTGCGCGTAGACGCTAACAAGGTGGTCTACATCAAGGCCGATGCCCAGGGTAAGCCCCTGGCTGGCGCCCAGCCCTTTGAGTCCTCAGCCCTGACCGAGGCTCTGAACCTGGCTGACCGCGGTCGTTTCTCCTCCTACAATGACTGGGCTAACGGCAGTAACTGGAACATCTGGAACGAGATGACCATGCTGGGTGCCCCCGTTGCTGAGGCAACCGAGGCAACCGCTAACGGCACCACCATTGTCACCCAGCAGTTCGAGGGCGGCACCCTGGTCTGGACCAAGGGAACCGCTTTCATGACCGCTGAGCTCAACGACCTGGGCCAGGCAAAGCTGGCCTGGTACAACGCTCTGAGTCTCTAAGCTCCTGGGTTTTCGCAGAACCTTCTGCGCGGACGCCGGCCCCCACCTCCTTGCCCGTAGGCAGGGGGGGTGGGGGTCGGCGTCCTGTCATAAGCACCATCGGTGCAGTGGGTACACGTTCAGTCAGTTGGCGGTAAACTGGTAGGTAAATATGCCCGACTCGGCCAGGTTGCCGGGTAGAGCGGGCCCCGTACGAGAGAAGCGAGAAATCACTTGGTCCAGCGCCTGTCACACCTGTTCCTGCGCACCCTGCGCGAAGACCCCGTCGACGCCGAAGTAGCGAGCCACAAACTGCTGGTTCGTGCCGGTTACATTCGCCGTGCCGCCCCCGGCGTGTACACCTGGTTGCCTCTGGGACTGAAGGTGCTGGGCAAGATCGAAAACATCGTGCGTGAAGAAATGAACGCTATCGGTGCCCAGGAAGTCCACTTCCCGGCCCTGCTACCCCGCGAACCTTACGAGGCTACTAACCGCTGGGAAGAGTACGGCGATAACCTCTTCCGCCTGAAGGACCGCAAGGGCGCAGATATGCTGCTGGCCCCCACCCACGAGGAAATGTTTACCCTGCTGGTCAAGGACCTCTACACCTCTTACAAGGACCTACCGGTTTACCTCTACCAGATTCAGACCAAGTACCGCGACGAGGCCCGCCCCCGCGCTGGCCTGCTGCGCGGCCGCGAGTTCATTATGAAGGACTCCTACTCCTTCAACATGGATGACGAGGGCCTAGAAGAGGCCTACCAGGCCCACCGCGCCGCCTACATCAAGATTTTTGAGCGTCTGGGTCTTGAGATCGCTATCGTTCAGGCCCAGTCCGGTGCCATGGGCGGCTCCCGTTCCGAGGAGTTCCTGCACCCCACCCCGATTGGTGAGGACACCTTTGTGCGCTCCGAGGGCGGCTACGCTGCCAACGTTGAGGCTGTGACCACCGTGGTGCCTGAGCCCGTGGACGCATCATCAACCCCGGCTGCCCGTGTTGAGCTGACCCCCGACTCACCGACCATCGAAACCCTGGTTGACCAGTCCAATACTCTGCACCCGCGCGAGGGCGAGCCCTGGACCGCCGCCGATACCCTCAAGAACGTGGTGCTGGCTGTTATCCTGCCCGACGGTACCCGCCAGCTGGTTGCTATCGGCGTACCCGGCGACCGTGCTGTTGACCTGGGCCGCGTTGAGGTTAATGTTGGTGCCCTGCTGGGCGTTGGTGGCGAAGTTGAGGTTGAAGCTGCCAGTGAAGAGGACTTCAAGAAGTTCCCGGAGCTGGTTAAGGGCTACATTGGCCCCGGCCTGACCCTGAATGAGAAGCTGCTGGGCGTTGAGTCAGCTACCGGCATCCCTTACTTCGTTGACCCCCGCGTGGTTGAAGGCTCAGCCTGGATCACCGGCGCTAACGAGGATCAGAAGCACGTCTACGATCTGGTGCTGGGTCGTGACTTTGAAGCTGACGGCGTGATTGAGGCCTGCGAGGTGCGCGAGGGTGACCCCGCACCGGACGGCTCCGGCCCCCTGATTGCTGCCCGCGGTATCGAGATGGGCCACATCTTCGCCCTGGGCCGCAAGTACGCAGAAGCCCTGGGGCTGAAGGTACTGGACCAGAACGGCAAGCTGCAGACCGTCACTATGGGCTCCTACGGTGTGGGCGTCACCCGCGCCCTGGCTGCCATTGCCGAGGGTAACCACGATGAGAAGGGCCTGATTTGGCCCCGCAACCTGGCACCTGCCGACGTTCACGTGGTCATGACCGGTAAGGGCACCGAGGTCGCTGAGGGAGCAGAGCAGCTGGTTGCCGACCTTGAAGCAGCCGGCCTGGATGTCATGTTCGATGACCGCCCCAAGGTATCTCCCGGGGTTAAGTTTGGCGATGCTGAACTGCTGGGTGTACCCACTATCGTGGTGGTCGGTCGAGGTTTTGCCGAGGGCAAGGTCGAAATTAAGGACCGCCGCAGTGGCGAGGCCCGCGAGGTCGCTGTTGAGGACGCCGTAGCAGAGCTGCTGGCTGAGATCCAGCGCTAAGCACCCCAGGTAGGTACCATCTACGTCAGAAAAGACCACGAACTAGCTGGTCATTTCCGACGTAGGTGGTACCTTGTGCTTTAACCCCACTTTCAGGAAAGGCCTATAGCGTGTTAGAAATTCTTGGTCTTGAGGCCCTTGGCCTAGAACCGTTCACGCTACTTCTGCTCCTGCTAGCGGCTCTGGCTGCTGGATGGGTGGACGCCGTGGTCGGCGGCGGTGGCATGATTCAGCTTCCCGCGGTGCTCATGGTTCCGGGGCTATCGCCAGTGCAAGCCCTGGCTGTTAATAAACTGGGGTCTGTCTTTGGCACCCTTACCAGTGCCGCAACCTACCTGCGGCGCACCCCGGTCGATGTGCGCACTGTGCTGCCAGCGGCGTCCTTGGCCTTTGTGACCAGCATGGGCGGGGCCCTGGTTGCCACAGCCCTGCCCGAAGAGCTCTTCAAACCCATCATTGTGCTAGCTCTACTGGCTGTGCTGGTCTACACCGTCTTCAAGCCGTCGCTGGGTGAGCTTACCCAGCTCAAACACCAGGGCCTGAAACACCTGATGGTGGGTCTAGGCATCGGTGCAAGCATCGGTTTTTACGACGGTCTGCTCGGGCCTGGTACCGGCTCTTTTCTGATGATGGCTATGGTGTCTTTGATGGGCTATAGCTTCTTGCAGGCAACTGCCCAGACCAAGATTATTAATGCCGCTACCAACCTTGGAGCCCTGGTGCTCTTTGCGGTGGCAGGCCAGCAGGTCTGGGTTCTTGGCCTGCTTCTGGGTATGGCCAATATGGTGGGTGGCTACCTTGGAGCACGCACGGCTCTGGCCCGTGGAAACGGCTTTATCCGCTGGATGATGATCGCGGTGGTGAGCGCCCTCATTATCAAGCTGGGTGCCGATATTCTGGGGTCCCTTTAAGCGGCAAGCTCCTGGCTGTCGAGGGCCAGAATGAGGGCGAGAGCTTTGATGTCGTCCGCCGAGGTGGCAAGCGTCTGGTCAGCTAGGGTTGCTCTCGCATTCTGCTCAAGAGCCGCGGTGAAGTCGGTGAGTTGCTGGGGTGCGTCCGCTGCTTCGGCGAGGGGGTAGGACGCCGCCGGCGCCTCAAAGGCCCCGTAGCAGGTCAGGACGGGGGCAGCTAGCTGCCCTATGCGGTCTGTAGCGAGTGCCAGCTGAGCAGCCTGTTCCGCTACGGGTGCATAGCCCTGCTCCGCCCGGGCAAGATACACTTCGCTAACGTAGTTGAGCTGGTAGATACTCTCTTGCAGGGGAAGCAGCGAGGCAGGCTGGGCTACCTGCCCAGCGGTAGAAGAATCAGTGACGCCCGCAGTAAGTTGCTCATCACCGCAGCTGTAGCTAGTCACTTGCTCTAGCTCATCGGAGAGAGCGTCAGGGTAGGCCTGCTCAGTCAGCTCGTCCTGCTGGGCCGCGCCCCACACATCAACAACGGCGGTGAGAGCCCGGGCCCGATCACCGGCGTCCTGGGTTGTAAAACCTACCTCAAGCAGGGCTGAAACCGTGCTCTGTAGCTGCTGTTCAACAGGCTCATAGTCCGTGACAGTCACATCTTGAACCGCGGGAGCCAGGGACTCAAGAGCGCTCTGGCTTGCCTGGCTCAGTTCGGTCTTGCCCGAATCATCGGCAGCCTGCTGCAGGGCGGTCAGCTGGGCAGCCATGGTGCTCTGATCGAGAAGCTCGGCCCTCACCTGCTCTGCCTGGCGCTGTGAAAACCACCCGAGGGCAAGGAGCACCACCAGCAGGCCAGCTAAAAAAATGGCAGCGAGTACCGGGGCCAGACGGACAGAGCGATTCATAGGGAGCAACCTTCCACACGATAGAGGCGGGCTAAAGCCCACCTCCCATTCTGCCAAAAAGTCAGCTACCCCGCCCGCCCTCAGCGAATTCCCGGCAACGGGGTTAGGTGCGAGTGATAGGCTTGAATAAATCTACTTGCCCCTCAACGTCAGGAGTTACGCGCGATGGCATCACCCAAAGCCAGCAAAAAGGACGCCCCCAACGCCCGCGAGCGCCGGGCCGCTGCCCGCGCTGAGCAGGGCATTACCCAAAAGGCTCCCGCAGGTAGCTTTGTGAGTGTTGAGGGTGTGCGCGAGGCCGTCACCCAGGTCGTGGAGCAGGACTTCAAACTGGTGCTGGAGAAACTGACCGCTAGGGGAAGCGGGGCTAACCGTACCCTGGAGATTGTGGTGGACTACCCCGAGGACCGCACCGATGCCCTGTCACTCGATACTATCGCTGAGGTGTCGCAAGCCCTATCGTCTGCCCTGGATGTGGCTGACGATGGCGAAGTGCCCTACTCATTAGAGGTTTCCTCCCGCGGTGTGACCAGCCCTCTGGCTGAGACCCGCCACTGGAAGCGGTCTATCGATCGTCTCATTGAGATCACTGAGACCGGGGGAGAGAAGTACCTGGCCCGACTCGATTTTGTGACCGAGGAAGGCCCGGTCCTGCGCCGGAAGAAAGAAACCAAGAAGGGCCAGCCCGAGAGCTACCGCGATGCCGTCACCCTGCCCTGGGTCACAATTTCTGCCGCAAAGGTAGAAATTGAATTCAACCGCTAGCAAGTACTCGCTAGAATAAAGAAACAAGACCACAACTCAATACTTTTGAGGCCGCGTGCCTAGGCGCGCGAACATACACCGCAAACGGTGCCGGAGCTTTTTGCCCCGGCACCGTGTTACACGGAAGGGCCAACCATGGACATTGATTTGAGCAACCTCCGCCTGCTCGAAAAAGAGCGCGACATCTCAATCGACAACCTGATCCCGATGATTGAGAGCGCCATCCTGCTGGCCTACCAGAAGCAGCCCGGTGCCATCCGTGGCTCACGTGCAGAGCTTGACCGCACCAGCGGTAAGGTCACTATCTGGGCTCCTGAACTCGATGAGAACGACCAGCAGATCGGTGAGTTCGACGATACTCCCAATAACTTTGGTCGTATCGCGGCTTCTACTGCCCGTCAGGTCATCCAGCAGCGTCTGCGCGATGCCCAGGATTCAGCCGTGCTCGGTGAGTTTAAAGACCGCGAGGGTCAGCTGATTTCAGGCGTTATTCAGCAGGGCCCCAACCCTCGCATGATTCACGTCGACCTCGGCACCCTTGAAGCTGTTCTCCCTACCGCCGAGCAGGTACCCGGTGAGCGCTACGCCCACAACACCCGCATCCGCGCCTACGTACTAGAAGCCAGGCGTGGTCCCAAGGGTCCCTCCATCGTGCTTTCCCGCTCCCACCCCAACCTGGTGCGTCGCCTCTTTGAGCATGAGGTTCCCGAAATCGCCGATGGCTCAGTTGAAATCATGGCCATTGCCCGAGAAGCCGGCCACCGCACCAAGATTGCTGTACGCGCCACCAAGCCCGGTGTTAACCCCAAGGGCTCGTGCATCGGCGAGATGGGTGCCCGAGTTCGTGCGGTGATGGGTGAGCTCAACAATGAGAAGATCGACATCGTTGACCACTCCGAGAGCCCCGAAGAGTTCATTGCCGCAGCTCTCTCACCGGCTCAGGTCAGCGAAGTTACCGTCACTGAACGCAAGACCTTCTCAGCCCGTGCTATCGTGCCCGATGACCAGCTATCCCTAGCCATCGGCAAGGAGGGGCAGAACGCCCGTCTGGCCGCTAAGCTCACCGGCTGGCGCATCGACATCATCTCAGCCTCCAAATACGAAGCCGCAATGGCAGCAGCCGGAGCAGCCCAGGAAGAAAGCGTTGAAGAAACGCCCGAAGCTGACGCTGAATAAGAGAGCTGACTAACATATTTGCCGTTAGCCCCCGCAAGGGGGCTAAACTGGTCTATAGAGGTCACATCACCATAGAGTGCTCATGACTGGTCAGTAGCCAGCCATGCCTGCCAGCTCGCGCTCATGAGCTGGCCGTAAACAGGTCAACAACACGAAGGGAGCGCCCCAGCTGCACACCCCCGTCCGCACCTGCATTGGCTGCCGAACCACAGCACCCGCCCACGACCTCGTCCGTATCGCCCTGACTCAGACTGAACCACCGCGTGCAGTCTTTGACCGGGCCAAAAACCTCCCGGGGCGTGGAGCCTGGCTCCACCACACACCCGAATGCCTTGCCCAAGCGCTCAAAAAAAATGCGCTCGCCAGGGCCTTTAGAACCCGGGTCGAAGCCAAGGAACTGGTGATCCCAGCATAGTGGGGCACCGGTTCAACCCCGCCAGGGGTGGCGAACCAACAATGTCAACGAGTTTGACGACTTACTGTGTACGAAAGCGAGTCAGAAAACTGATGGAAACCCGATGAGTGCCGCGCAATGAGTACTTTCCTGTGCTCGCCCACCGGCAAAAACCCAGCTGCAACCCAGCTGACACCTCATACAAACTGAAGGTTCGCCCCTGTTCGGTGCGAACCAGAACAGGAGAAAAGTGGCTAAGCCCCGCGTTCACGAGATCGCTAAAGAACTCGGAATCCCCTCAAAAGAAGCTGTCGCAAAGCTTCAGGAACTTGGCGAGTTCGTCAAGGGTGCATCATCTACCCTTGAACCGCCCGTTGTAAAGAAACTGCGTGCCGCCTTCCCCAAGGCTGCTGCCTCTGCAGAGGCTCCCGCAGCCGAGAAGAAGGACGCCGCAGCCCCCAAGGCAGCAGCTCCCAAGCCCGGTGCATCCGCACCTAAGCCTGGCGCAGGTGCTCCTAAGCCCGGTGCCGCAGCTCCCAAGCCTGCCACCCCGGCAGCTCCTGCTGCCCCCAAGCCCGCAGCTGAAGCTGCACCTGTCGCTGAGAAGAAGGAAGCCGCCGCGAAGCCCGCTGGCCCCCGCCCCGGCAACAACCCCTTCTCAACCACTCAGGGTATGTCTGCTCCTAAGCCGGCAGCTCCCAAGCCCGCGGCCCCCAAGCCTGCTGGCGCTAAGCCCGGCCCCCGCCCCGGCAACAACCCCTTCGCCCCCTCACAGGGCATGGGCAAGCGCAACGACCGTAATGACCGCGGCGAGCGTTCAGGCGGTCCCCGCCCCGCAGGCGGCCGTAACGCCCGCGGTAATAACCCCGGCGGCCCCCGTCCTGCCGGTGCAGGTGCCGGTGGCCCCCGACCCGCAGGCGGACGCAACAACGCACCTCGCCCTGCAGGCGCTGGTGCTGGCGGCCCCCGTCCTGCTGGCGGTGCACCCCGCCCCGCACCCGCAGGTGGCGGCAACCGCCCCTCACCCAACATGATGCCCACCAAGATGAGCGGTAATGTCGGTGCCCGTGGCGGTGCCGGTGCTCCTGCTGGTGGCGGCCCCCGTCGCGGCTCAGGTGGTCCCGGCGGCGGTAACGGTGGCGGCGGCTTCAACCGCGGTCCCGGTCGCGGTGGCCCCGGCGGCGGTCGCGGCAACGCCCAGGGTGCTTTCGGTCGCGGTGGCGGCAAAAAGAAGAAGGGCAAGACTAAGTCAGCTCTGCGTCGTGAAGAGCAGCTGCGTCAGCCTACCATCGGTGGCGTAGCCGTACCCCATGGCGACGGTACCACCGAGATTCGTATGCGTCGCGGTGCCTCACTGATGGACTTCGCCGAGAAGATTGGCGCAAACGCCGCAGCCCTGGTGACCGTTCTGATTCACCTGGGTGAAATGGCGACCCAGACCCAGTCCCTCGACGAGGAGACCTTCGAGCTGCTCGGTGCCGAACTTGGCTACGTCGTCAAGATTGTCTCCCCCGAGGACGAAGAGCGCGAACTGCTCGAATCCTTCGACATCAACCTGGCTGCCGAAGCCGAGGCTGAGGACGACGAAGTACTTGAAGTACGCCCGCCCGTTGTCACCGTCATGGGTCACGTCGACCACGGTAAGACCCGTCTGCTCGATGCCATCCGCAACACCAACGTCATCGACGGTGAAGCCGGCGGCATTACCCAGCACATCGGTGCTTACCAGATCCACACCGAGGTTGATGGCGAAGAGCGCTACCTGACCTTCATCGACACCCCCGGTCACGAGGCCTTCACCGCCATGCGTGCCCGCGGTGCCAAGGTCACCGACATCGCGATCCTGGTTGTCGCAGCGGACGACGGTGTTATGCCCCAGACCGTTGAAGCCCTCAACCACGCCCAGGCCGCTAACGTACCGATCGTTGTTGCCGTCAACAAGATCGATAAGGAAGGCGCTAACCCCGACAAGATTCGCGGTCAGCTCACCGAATACGGCCTGGTACCCGAAGAATACGGTGGCGACACCATGTTCGTAGAGGTCTCAGCCCGCCAGGGTAAGAACATCGACGAACTGTTGGCAGCTGTCACCCTGACCGCCGACGGCGCACTGGAACTGAAGGCTAACCCCAACAAGGAAGCCCGCGGTGTAGCCATCGAAGCTAACCTCGACAAGGGCCGCGGTGCCGTCACCACCGTCCTCGTCCAGTCCGGTACCCTGCGCGTTGGCGACGCCATCGTTGCAGGCTCCGCCTATGGCCGCGTTCGCGCCATGTTCGATGAGAACGGCAACAACGTTGAAGAAGCTGGCCCCTCACGCCCCGTTCAGGTACTGGGTCTCAACACCGTACCCCGTGCAGGCGACACCTTCCTCTCCACCGAAGAAGAGCGCACCGCCCGCCAGATCGCTGAAAAGCGTGAAGCAGCCGACCGCAACGCCCAGCTGGCCAAGCGTCGCAAGCGCGTTACCCTCGAATCCTTCGACGCCGCCGTGGCCGAAGGCAAGATGGACACCCTCAACCTCATCATCAAGGGCGACGTCTCCGGTGCTGTTGAAGCGCTGGAAGAGTCCCTCATGAAGATTGAGGCAGGTGGCGACGAAGTTCAGCTGCGCGTCATCCACCGCGGTGTAGGTGCTATCACCCAGAACGACGTCAACCTGGCAACTGTCGATAACGCAATCATCATCGGCTTCAATGTGCGCCCCGCCGAACGCGTGGCAGAACTTGCCGACCGTGAAGGCGTAGAAATGAAGTTCTACTCCGTCATCTACCGCGCTATCGAAGAAGTCGAAGCTGCCGTCAAGGGTATGCTCAAGCCCGAATACGAAGAAGTCGAACTCGGTTCTGCCGAAATCCGCGAGGTCTTCCGCTCCTCCAAGTGGGGCAACATCGCAGGTTCCATCGTCAAGACCGGCATCATCAAGCGCAATTCCAAGGCCCGCCTGGTACGCGACGGTGCGGTTGTCGCCGATAACCTCACCATCGAATCCCTGCGCCGCTTCAAGGACGACGCCACCGAAGTACGCGAAGGCTACGAGTGTGGTATCGGTCTGGGCTCCTTCAATGACATCAAGGAAGGCGATGTCATTGAAACCTGGGAGATGCAGGAAAAGCCCCGCGTCTAGGCTTCTACCTGGTTGATTATTAAGGACGTCGGCGGGCGGGACGCCCCACCTGCCGGCATCCCTTAACACCAGACCCGGCCAGCCGGATCTGGGGTATTCAGCCCCGTAGGCCTACTGGGTAAGCAACCTAGCTCTTCAAAAGCACCCTAGGATTCGCGCCAGCCGCCAAGATAGCAGCTTCGCCGCGAACCCTAGGGTGCCTTTACACTTAACATAGACACCTCTCTAGAGAAGGAGAACATCATGGCAGATCCGGCACGCGCCGCCCGCCTAGCAGACCGCATCAAGGTCATCGTTGCCCAGGCCCTTGAACGCCGCATCAAGGACCCCCGCCTCGGCTTCATCACCGTCACTGACGCCCGCGTCACCAACGACCTGCAGCACGCCACCATCTACTACACCGTCTTCGGCTCGGAAGAAGAGCAGGCCTCCACCAAGGCCGCCCTCGAATCAGCCAAGGGCATCCTGCGCTCAGAAGTTGGCAAGAACATTACCGCGCGTCTGACCCCCACCCTCACCTTTGTGCCCGACGAAGTGCCCGTCAACGCAGCCCACATCGAAGACCTGCTGCGCAAGACCAAGGAACGCGACGCCGAACTGGCTGCTGCCCGTGAAGGCGCCGAATACGCCGGTGGCGAGGACGCCTACAAGAACACTGACACTGAGGAAGACGAAGCCTAAACCGTGGCCAAGAAAGCACCTACCGGGCCCTCGGGCCTGATCGTTGTTGATAAACCCGCCGGATTAACCAGCCACGATGTGGTTTCCAAGATGCGGTGGATTGCTGGCACCCGCAAAGTTGGGCATGCTGGAACCCTCGACCCCATGGCCACGGGGGTGCTCATTCTTGGCGTCAATAAGGCAACCCGCCTACTGACCTGGGTGGTGGGGGAGACTAAAACCTACACCGCCACAATTCGTCTTGGCGTCTCCACCCTCACCGACGACGCGGACGGCGACGCCACCGCTATTGCTCAAGAGGGTACGCTAGCGGCCGTGAGCGAGGACGCCATCAGGCGGCACATCGCCGAGCTTACCGGCGACATTATGCAGGTACCCTCTGCTGTCTCTGCTATCAAAGTGAACGGGGTGCGGTCCTACGCCCGCGTGCGCTCAGGGGAAGACGTAGAGCTCGACGCCCGCCCCATCACCGTGCACTCTTTCGATCTGCACCAGATGCGTCCTTCCACCGCTAGCTACCAGCTAGGCGACGAAGAGATGAGCGCCGACGTCCTCGACCTCGACGTTACCGTTGTATGTTCAGCAGGTACCTACATCCGGGCCCTAGCCCGCGACCTGGGTGCCGCCCTTGGAACCGGCGCCCATCTTACTGCCCTGCGCCGCACCGCCATCGGCGACATCCGCGCCGAAGACGCTCACACCCTCGACGAACTCATCGCTGGGCGGGAGGCAGAACAGCCAGCCCCGCTGCTGCCCATCGAAGAGGCAGCCCGCCGTCTCTTTGAGGTCCGTCAGCTCACCGCAGCCGAAGCAACCGACCTCGCCAACGGCCGCCGTATTAGCCCTACTGAAGGCAGCGCGCCAGCTAGCCCCAGCCGCACAACCGGCTCCACCGGCGGGCACGACAAACCCACCACCGACGGCATTAGCGCAGCCTTCGCCCCGGACGGTACCCTCGTAGCCCTCATCGAAAACACCCGCTTCCGCCGCGAAAACGTCGCCGCCCCCGTGCTGGTCTTCGAAGCCGGTCGAACCTTCTAGGAGCCCCACACCATGATGATTGCCGGACTCGACCTCTGGTTCTGGATTAGCCTTGCCCTTGGTACCGCCTCTTTTCTGATCTGCCTCACCAGATTCCTCCGCGGTGCTGCCCCCGATGACTGGTCGCAGGGTTCAGTCATCGTTCTTGAAGCCTTCCTGATTGTTTACCTGGTTGGCTCCATCATTATGCAGACCCTCACAGACGGGCCTAGTGGCGACTGGCTCGAATACTACGGATATCTGCTCACCGCCATGATCATTCCAGTAGGAACCTTCATCTGGTCCCTGGCCGAACGCACCCGCTGGTCAACCCTGGTACTAGGGTTAACCGGGCCGGTGCTGATTATCATGGTGCACCGCATGAATATGCTCTGGTACTACTATTAGGGCGGTTTGGCAGAGACACGTAAGCGCAGGACGTGCGCTCTTGCCGACTAACCTTCTTGGGCTCGCGCTGGGGCGCTCACCCAATTCATGTAGCCTCGCAGGCTCGGCTGATTCGCGAAGATTTCTTTTTCGCTTTGCGGAAATGCTCGCTCATCCCAGCCAGTCGGCTACAAGCGCACGCCCTGCGCTTAAGGCCAGAAATGCCAATAAGAGCAGCATCAACATTGCATGGGAGATGGAAGAAGACAATGGAGCAAACACAGAACAAAGCTGCCGCTACGAAAAACAGTGGCTTCGGCCGCCTGCTCGTGGTGATCTACGGTGTCTTTACCCTGTCGGCGGGGGCCCGGGCCCTCTACCAGGTCATCCGTAAGTTCGATGAAGCCCCGCTTTCCATCAGCCTGTCAGCTCTCTCAGCCCTCATCTACCTGGTTGCCACTATCGCCCTGGCCAAGAAGGGGGAGGGGGCATGGAAGGTCTCGCTGCTTGCTGTCGGTATCGAAATGGTTGGTGTGGTCCTCATCGGTATCTTCTCCTACCTGCAACCCCAGCACTTTGAACTGGCCTCCGTCTGGTCTCACTTTGGCTCCGGCTACGGCTATATCCCTTTGGTTCTCCCCATGGTGGGCCTCTGGTGGCTCAACAAAACCCGCCCTGCCCGCACCCGCTAGAGGCCCGCGTCCGTCCGCCCCTCAGCAGAAGCCCCCAAATACGCGTAGTATAGACACGAAGTAACCCAACCGAGGAGCACCGTGAAGCGCTTTACCGATCTCGCCCAGATCCCCGCCGACTTCGGCCCCACCGTGGTCACCATCGGCAACTTCGATGGCGTACACATCGGCCACCAAAAAGTGCTCTCCACCCTGGTCAATACTGCCCGGGTCCATGGCCTGTCATCCGTTGCGGTTTCTTTCGACCCCCACCCCGCCCGTGTCCACGGGCCAGCCGGGGTACATATTGAAATTATGGGGCAGGACGGCCGCCAGCAGATTCTTGCCGACCTCGGCGTCGACTACTATCTGCTCCTGCACTACAACCTTGCCTTTGCCGCCCAAACCCCCGAAGAATTTGTCAAACGTACTTTCGTTGACGCTCTCAAGGCAAAGTTTGTGGTTATTGGCGACGATGTGCGCTTTGGCACCAAGAACTCCGGTGACCTCAGCACTATGAAAGAGCTTGGCCACAAGTACGGTTTTGAAGTGCTAGTGGTTGGAGACCTGCTTGCCCACGATGACCGCCGCTGCTCATCCACCTCTATCCGCCAGCTCCTAGCTGAGGGCAGGGTCGCTGACGCTGCCTCAATTCTGGGCCGTAACCACTACATGAGCGGTGAAGTGGTGCACGGAGCTGCCCGCGGCCGCGAGCTCGGCTTTCCCACCGCCAATATGGACGTTGACTCGGTCGGCCTGGTCCCCGGCGACGGAGTGTATGCAGGCTGGCTGATTGACGAGGCGGGCACCCGCCACCCCGTTGCCGTTTCGGTGGGCACCAACCCCACCTTCGAGGGCATCACCACCCGCCAGGTCGAAGCCCACGTAATCGGCCGCCCCGAAGAAAAGGTGGAAGACTTTAACCTCTACGGGCAACACGTCACCCTAGAATTTGTGGACTATCTGCGCGGTATGGTCGCCTACACCGGCGTCGAAGCCCTCATTGAGCAGATGCACGCCGATGTTGAAAAGGCCAAAACCATCCTTGGCATCAGCTAGAGCACAGAGAAAAGTTCCCGGAATAAGAACTCTTATTCCGGGAACTTTTCTACGAGAGATGATGTGCGCGGCAGCGAGCGTGAGGCTGCCCCCCCTCCTCTGTCTCTTCCTACATCTCTTCGTGAGTATTCGGGTCAAAGCCGCGGCCTACGCCTGCTTCGAGCGCATCGATGCGGGCGACCTGCTCCTCGGTGAGTTCCCAGTCGAAGACCGCCAGGTTCTCTTCCATACGCAGGGCATTGGAGCTCTTGGGCAGGGGCACCAGGTTCTTCTGGACCTCCCAGCGCAGGATAACCTGGGCCACGGTCTTACCGGTCTCAGCGGCGATAGTTTCGAGGGCAGCGTCCTTAAGCAGGTCGGTCTTGCGGCCCAGGGGCGACCAGCACTGGGTCAAAATGGCGTGGTCGAAGTTGTAAGCGGCCCAGTCCTGCTTTTGGGAGTAGGGGTGCAGCTCAATCTGGTTGATGGCCGGGGTTACACCGGTTTCTTCAATCAGACGGTCGATGTGCTCGGGCAGGAAGTTGGAGACGCCAATGGACTTGACCAGCCCTTCTTCCTGGGCCTTGATAAGTGCCCGCCAGGTATCGACGTAGAGGCCCTGGGAGGGGTTAGGCCAGTGGATTAGGTAGGCATCCAGGTAGTCAAAACCCATACGGCTGAGGGTGCCTTCGAGGGAACGGAGGGCGGTATCGTAGCCGTGGTCGCGCCCCGGCAGCTTGGACTGCACAAAAATTTCATCGCGCGGGGTGCCTGAGCGCAGCACGCCGCGGGCAACGCCCACTTCGTTCTCGTAGTTCACCGCAGTGTCGATCAGGCGGTAGCCGCGGGCGATAGCTTCAGAGACAGCGATTTCGGCATCTACGTTATTGAGCGGATAGGTACCTAGCCCTAGGGGAGGGATAGAGGTGCCGTCGCGCAGGGTATGGTTTTGCATTGGTTTTCCTCTCGGATGGAGTGGTGCGGACGCGGGCTAGCGGCTAATCAGATCGAGCACCAGGGTGGCGCTCCGCTCGGCCACGATGGGGGCGTCCATGTGGAAGTCCTGGTCGGCAGCCGGACCGCAGAGGTCAGAGATACCGCGTACCGCAATGAAGGGCAGGGAACGGCTGGAGCTAATCTGGGCCAGGGCGGTGGTTTCCATGTCGGTGGACAGAGCCTGGGGGAAGAGCTGGCGGGTGTCTTTGACATTGTGGGCGGTCACGAAGGAACCGCCGGCCAACATCTGCCCAAAGAGGGGGCTGCCCTCACCGGTGTAGGCCGCGGCTGCAGCGCGGGCCTTCTCAACCAGCGCCGAATCGGTGGCGTAGGTAGCGGGCATGCCTGGAATCTGCCCGAACTCGTAGCCGAAAGCGGTGGCGTCCGCGTCCGTGTAGGTGTAGTCGGTGCCGATAGCCAGGGCGCCCACATTCACGTCGGCGCGCAGGCCGCCAGCGGTACCGGCAGACACGATGACGCGCGGGGTGGGCACCAGGGCCAGGGCAGCGGTCAGGGCGCTAGCGGCATTGACCAGGCCAATCTTGGAGCGCACCAGCAGAATCTTCAACTCGTCAGTACCGGTGGCAAGCACCCGGGGGTAGAAGACAGCCTCACCCAGGGCATAGCCCTCACCGACCGGTTCGGTCTTACTCAGGAAGGGGGCAGCTTCTTCATCCATGGCTACCTGCACGATAGCGGCATTCTCAAAGCCAGAAGGGAGCGCAAAAGCCGACACTAGGCCATCACCTGCTCCCACTCGTCCTTCTTCTCCACAAAAGCACGAACCGCAGCCTGGGCCTCTTCCAAGGAGTGGTTAGCGCCCCAGCCACACTGCACCTCGTTCGCTGCCGGAACCTCATCGGCCTCCAGCAGATCATTCATGGTAGCTTCAAGAACCTGCATGAAATCGGCAGGCTCAAGACCCAGGGTCAAGGCGTAGAAACCGGTCTGGCAGCCCATGGGGGAGAAGTCAATCAAAGCGTCGGTGTGATTGCGCATGTGGTGGGCGGTCATGTGCTCAATCGAGTGAACCGCCTTCATGCCCAGGTGCCCCTTGTTCGGCTGGGTGAAACGCACATCGTACTTAATCAGGACGTCCCCACCCGGCAGGGTCTTGCGGTCAGCTACGCGCACGTAGGGTGCCGCCACAGCGGTATGATCCAGGTCGAAAGACTCAACGTTTGTCTTCTGCTTCTCAAAATTCTCAGTGATTTGCATGCTTACTATTCTCCCAGGCTCAGGGCACAAGCGCTAGCTGCGGAGTAATCTACTCACTGTAGGCATATTCGACAGGTCATGCAGGCTCGTGCACCGCAGGTTGCACAGGCTCACGCTCGCTGTCGACCCTCTCGTCTGGTTCGCTAGCGCTCACGAGACGATTCACGCCCCGCCTTGCGGCGGATTCCGTTCGCTCTTGTGTGCTGACGCACCTGCTCACTCTATCGAGCCAACAGCTTCGCTGTGAGCCTGCTTCACCTGCTCAAGAAACCCAAGAAGATTGTGGAGTGTAAACCATGAACGTACTGATTCCCACCGCTGCTGCCTCAGCCGGCCTGATGGGTGGCTACAAGGTTGCCCGTGTTACTAACGTCCGCGCCCTGGGCGGAGTAGCCCTAGCCGCCGGCGGTGCCGCAGCCTTTGCCGGATGGCAGAAGAACGCCGGAACCGGCACCGCTGCCGCCCTCACCGCCGTCTACCTGGGAGCCTTCGGCTACTCCCACGCCCTGCACAAGAAAATTGGCCCCTGGCCCGCTGTTTGCGCTGTCACCGGCGCTACCGCGCTCGCCTCGCTGGCCTTTGGGCGGGAAAAGAAGTAACCCGGGCAGGTGAGCAAGCTACCACCGGGGCCTCTCTTCCCGGTAGCTGGCTTGTACTGTAGAGTTGACTATGCATGTGACTGCAGTCCGTGGCAGTTACCTGCAGCGGCCAAGCCGCCCACCGGCGTCCTTGGCTCTCCACCCGGCAGCAAAAATGTTGACCGGGCCGTACACGGCACTAACTCTAGGAGTTAACCCATGGCTCTTGATCCCAAGATCAAGCAGGAAATCATGAAGGAATACGCAACCCACGAAGGTGACACCGGTTCACCCGAGGTTCAGGTTGCAGTTCTGACTCGTCGTATCACCGACCTGACCGAACACCTCAAGTTCCACAAGCACGACCACCACTCACGTCGTGGTCTGATGATTCTCGTTGGTCGCCGCCGCAACCTGCTCGGCTACCTCAAGAGCGTCGACATCGAGCGTTACCGCGCCCTCATCGAGCGTCTCGGTATCCGCCGATAACACCAGGTTTGTGAGCGTGAGGGCGACACCCCAAGCTACGCATCCGGCTGCCTTGCCGGGAGCCCGTGGCTGACGGTGACGCCCTCACCCACACCTACCACCCAAGAATAGAACTAAGTCGCCGCGTGCTTTGACGGTCCTCGGTAGCGGTTTACAGAAAGCCCCACAGGCGGGGTCTGTGAGCCTCAATCGATGACCGAAGGCGCGGCGCAGACAAGAGAAATGGAGGAACCTTGGAAGGTCCCGAAATTCAGTTTGCAGAAGCAATCATTGACAACGGCAAGTTCGGTAAGCGCGTAGTACGCTTCGAAACCGGCCGACTGGCCAAGCAGGCCGCAGGCTCTGCCCTGGTCACCATCGACGACGACACCACCCTGCTCTCCGCCACCGCTATTGGCAAGAGCCCCCGTGACGGCTTCGACTTCTTCCCCCTGACCGTAGACGTTGAAGAGCGCATGTACGCAGCCGGCAAAATCCCCGGCTCCTTCTTCCGCCGTGAAGGCCGCCCCTCAACCGAAGCGATCCTGGCTGCGCGTCTGATTGACCGCCCCCTGCGTCCTGCCTTCAAGAAGGGCATCCGCAACGAGGTGCAGGTCGTTGTCACCGTACTCACCATCGAGCCCGACGAAATCTACAACACCGTCGCAATCAACGCGGCATCCTGCTCCACCACCCTGTCAGGTGCCCCCTTCGCTGGCCCCGTCGGCGGCGTCCGCGTCGCCCTAATCGACGGCCAGTGGGTTGCCTTCCCCAAGCACTCCCAGCTTGAGAACGCTGTCTTCGACATGGCTGTAGCCGGTCGCGTTGTGACCAAGGCTGACGGCACCGAAGACGTCGCCATCATGATGGTTGAGGCGGAAGCTACCGATAACTCCTGGAAGCTCATCAAGGAAGACGGCGCCACCGCACCGACCGAAGAAGTTGTTGCTGAAGGCCTCGAAGCCGCCAAGCCCTTCATCGCTGCCCTTTGCAAGGCCCAGGCTGACCTGGCTGAGCGCGCTGGCAAGCCCGCCCTGGAACTGCCCATCTTCGGTGAACGCGCCGCAGAAATCGACGAAGCAGTCAAGGCTTTCGAGCCCAAGATCGTTGAGGTCTACTCCATCGCCGGTAAGCAGGACCGCGAAACCGCGTCCGCTGACCTGCAGCAGGAAATCATTGAAACCCTGGCCGCAGAAGGCAAGGAATTCGAGGGCCGCGAAGACGAAGTCAACGCAGCCTTCAACGCCCTGACCAAGCACGTTGTGCGTCAGCGCATCCTCACCGACCAGGTTCGTATTGACGGCCGCGGCCTAACCGATATCCGCCAGCTCACTGCTGAGGTTGAGGTTCTGCCCCGCGTCCACGGCTCCGCTATCTTCGAGCGTGGCGAAACCCAGATCATGGGCGTCACCACCCTCAACATGCTCAAGATGGAGCAGCAGCTGGACTCCCTCTACCCGGTCAAGTCCAAGCGCTACATCCACCACTACAACTTCCCGCCCTACTCAACCGGTGAAACCGGCCGTGTTGGCTCACCCAAGCGTCGCGAAATCGGTCACGGTGCTCTCGCCGAGCGCGCGATCACTCCGATTCTGCCCTCACGTGAGGAATTCCCCTACGCGATCCGCCAGGTTTCAGAGGCCCTGGGCTCCAACGGTTCAACCTCCATGGGTTCCGTATGTGCCTCAACCCTCTCCCTGCTGAACGCCGGTGTACCCCTGCGCGCCCCCGTCGCCGGTATCGCCATGGGTCTTGTCTCCGACGAGGTCAACGGCGAAACCCGCTACGCAGCTCTGACCGACATTCTTGGTGCTGAGGACGCCCTGGGCGATATGGACTTCAAGGTCGCAGGTACCTCCGAGTTCGTCACCGCTATCCAGCTGGACACCAAGCTTGATGGCATCCCCGCCTCCGTCCTAGCAGGTGCCCTGACCCAGGCTCGTGAAGCCCGCCTGCACATCCTCGAGGTCATCAATGCAGCAATCGACGCTCCCGACGAGATGAGCGACTACGCACCCCGCGTCATCTCCGTCCAGGTACCCGTTGCCAAGATCGGTGAGGTCATCGGCCCCAAGGGCAAGATGATCAACCAGATCCAGGAAGACACCGGCACCGATATCTCCATCGAGGACGACGGCACCGTCTACATCGGCGCTACCGACGGCCCCTCCGCAGAGGCAGCCCGCGCAGCAATCAACGCGATTGCTAACCCGCAGGTTCCCGAGATCGGCGAACGCTACCTGGGTACCGTCGTGAAGACCACCACCTTCGGTGCCTTCGTCTCACTGACCCCCGGTAAGGACGGCCTGCTGCACATCTCCGAGCTGCGCAAGCTCAACGACGGCAAGCGCGTAGACGACGTCGAGGACGTCGTCGGCGTAGGCCAGAAGGTCCAGGTAGAGATCTCCAAGATCGACGACCGCGGCAAGCTGTCACTGGTACCTGTCGTAGCCGAAGGTGAAGAAAGCGGCTACGAAGAGTAATTAATTTCTTCATACATTAGATAGCGCAGGAGCTAGCACGGCTTCTGTGCTATCTATTTTATGCTGTTAAAACTACTGGCGGATTAATCAACGACGGTATATGTGTGGCAAAAGCATACATGTTCAAAATAACAAGATATATATTTTTGTTACGTCTTTACCTATCGTTTTGTTCAGGTAGTCTTGACCGAGATTAGGGACGGCTTATAGCCAAGAGGAAATATGGGATTTATTGTTGGTCTGAATAGAGACCGAGACTCTTACCAGGTTCCACTCGCACTTGCGGAACTTGGGCAGCTGGAGTTGTTTGTTACCGATTACTATGAAGGTGTCGGTCTGTCTTTGCCCACGTTGGGGCATCGTATGAGTGAAGGCATTGCACCATCACTTGTCCGCCAATCACACCGCGCTTTTCTGGCACAGATGCCCTACGAAGTGAAGCGACGTATCGATCGTTCAACTGATTTCCCCACCTTTTTCGTAGAGAGGCAGTTGGGTAAAACCATTGCTCAGGCGGCACGGAAAAACCCTACAGCTGATTTATTGTTGTATTCAGGGTCGGCCAAATGGGCGTTCGAGGGGCCGAGCACTGGTAAAAGAATTCTTTTCCAGTATCACCCTTCACCGGGTTTCATCGTTGAGACCTTGCAGAGCATCGATGAGCTAGCAGGAGTACGCTCTTGGCAGGAAGAGGCCGAAGCGCTCAATCCCGCTATGCAGGCGCTCCATGCAGAGGAAGTTGCTCTTGCAGATTCTGCCCTGTGTGCCTCGACCTTCACGAAACAGGGTCTAATCGTACAGGGAATGCCCGAGGAAAAGGTGGCTATTGCTCCCTATGGGGGGCCCGCCGTAACTCGCTTTACACTTAATCAGCATGACGCTCGCTGCAACTTCCTTTTCGTAGGTCAGGGTATTGCGCGTAAGGGTCTCCACCATCTGATTGAGGCCTGGCGCCGGGCTAATCTGCGAAACTCTACGTTGACTGTGGTTGCATCACGCCTAGACCCCGAAATTCAAACATTTGCTGAGGGGCTCGAGAACTTTGAGTTGAAGAGTCGAGTGGGAGACGAAGAGCTTAAAAAGCTCATGCAACAGGCTGACACCTTCGTCCTGCCCTCACTTGTAGAGGGATTTGGTCTAGTACTCAGTGAGGCATTAGCTCAGGGCTGCCGCCTTATCGCAAGCTCAAATACCGGCCTAGTTGATATGCAGTTGCCTGAGTCTATTGGCACTGTAGTAACCGCTGGCTCTGTTGATTCTCTTGTAGAGGCACTCAAAAAAGCAGAAGATACACACGACCCTGCCCGCTCTTATATGGACCTGGCATTTGAAGAGGCCGAAAGACTGAGGTGGAAAAACTTCCGCAGCAAGGTACAAGAAGCTGCACTGACTACTTTGGAACGAGAGAACAAGAACTAATGCGTATCGTCATCATGGTTCACCGCTTCTACCCCGATTTTGGCGGTGTAGAAGTTACTGCAGAGCTTATCGCACGTGGCTTTGTCGAGCGCCATAACGCTGAAGTCATTGTGGTAACTCATACCAAAGAAGAAGCGACTGACAAGACTTTCCCCTTCAAGGTTCTGCGCGAACCTAGTCCCATGCAGCTATGGAAAGCTATCGCAGGCGCAGATGTAGTATTCCATAACAACCCCTGCATGCAGTTCTACTGGCCCCAGATCTTTATGAAGAAGCCCTGGGTCGTTGCATTGCGTACTTGGATTACTCTTCCTGACCAGGAGTTGAGCCAGGTAGAAAAAATCAAGTACTGGCTCAAGTACAAAATGGTTGAGCGAGCAGACCTACTCGTGGGTAACTCTAAGGTGCTTGCTGGACACGTTAACGCTAAAGCTGAAGTCATTTATAACAGCTACCGTGACGATATCTTCAAGGTCACTAACACCGAGGAACGCGATCCCGATTCTATCGTTTTTCTGGGTCGTCTAAGCGATGACAAGGGCATCGACCTGCTTCTAGAAGCTGTTTCAAAGCTCGTTGCGCGTGCGTTATCTCCCAAGCTATCCATTATTGGCGGCGGAGATTACCAGCCTGAGGTGGAACGTATCATCAATGAGCTGAACTTGCAGGATCATGTAGTACTTCACGGCCCGAAGACCGGCACCGATATCGCGGATATTCTGAATCAGAATGCTATAGCAGTAGTACCTTCTCGAATCCCAGAACCTTTTGGAACCGTCACTCTGGAAGAAGCAGCATCAGGCTGCGTAGTTTTAGTGGCTGACCACGGCGGCCTTCCTGAAGCAATCGGTGATGCTGGGCCTAAATTCACTCCTAATAACTCAGATTCACTAGCAGACCAGCTAGAGAAGCTCATCACTAACCGTGACTATTACGAGTCATTCCGCCAGAAGATTCCTGGTCACGTACAGAACTATAAAGAACATGTTTTTATCGATAAGTTCTACGATGCCATGGTTCGTGCTTATCAGAAGGTAAACGGGTAAAGCTATGTTGGAAAAAAACCAAAAGGTAGTATTGCTTGCAGCGCGCGAAGTTACTGCTGCCCGTACTGGCCGTATCGCTGTACTCGAGACAGCTGTTAAGGCCCTTCAAGCAGCAGGCTACCCCGTAGAGGTCATTGCAATTACGAACTCTGAGGGAGTATCAACTTGGTTAGGGTGTCCCGTCCATCGGGTACCTACTCCCTCCATTATCACCATGCCGTTTAGCGCTGTACGTTCGCTTGCATCGCGTAAGACTCTGAACGAAGCTCTCTTCGATTCACAGCAGGTAAGAAACTCTGTTAAGGCTATCTGCGATCAGATCGGCGCGACGGTGGTTATCGGCGATAACATCCGTACCTGGGAAGCCGCACAGGCCACCGGTCTGCCGGTCGTTATGCACCTCGACGATTTACTGTCTGCCCGCTATGCTTCTACCGAATTCAAAGAAAGTAATGATTCTGTCTTTGGCTACTTCGGCGAGCAGATTCCTGGCTTTATTCGCCCTCTCCTCGAAGGCGCTGTGAAGCACCTGCTGGGGATTGAGGCGAAGTTAGCCTACCAACGTGAAATTCAGGTTGCCCGTGAGGCCGCTGTGACTGCCCTGACTAGTGAAGCTGAAGCTGACGTCCTTGCCCTCCGTGCCCAGGCACCTGTGCTTGGCCTACCTATGGCTGTGCCGCAAAACGTCAAGTGTACTCCTAGCAATAATGCTGCTGAAAAACTGGTCTTCCTCGGTGTTATGCACTACGGCCCGAACATGGGCGCCTTACGCTACCTACGAGACGAGGTTCTGCCTGTCTTGGCCGAACATGGACGTAAGGTTGAGGTAACTGTGATTGGTAAGGCCGATGCAGAGCAAATGGCAGAATTCGAAGGAACTCCCATCACGTTCAAGGGCTATGTAGAAGACTTGCATGCTGAGCTGAGCAGTCACCGTGTTTTCGTATCTCCAATCCAGAGCGGAACCGGCGTAAAGACCAAGGTTCTGGACGCGCTAAGCGTAGGTATTCCAGTTGTAGCTACTCCGCTGGGCGTGGCAGGTATCCCCTCGTCACACGGTGATGAATACCTTGTTGGCCATGATGCAATAGAGTTTGCGCACCATATCGAATATCTCATGGATAATCCCGACCGCGCGGACGCCATCGGTGCTGCAGGCTATGAACTTCTGGGGCGTTCCATGAACCCCCAGAAGGTATATGATGATTGGGAATCAGCAGTTATCCAGGCAACCGGGGGGAACGCCGTCTATGCGTAGCCATCTTTTAACTCCCACTGAACTCGGTGAGTTCAAAGTAAGCCCCCTCGGCATTGGCACATCACGCTTAGGTGCTTTTTGGCAGAAACGCCCCATCAAAGAGGGCGAAGAGGCACTTAACCGTGCCTTGGATCTGGGCGTTGGCTTAGTTGATACTGCTGATGTTTATGCCCGCGGCATCAGCGAGCGAATCGTTGGACGAGCCGTTAAGCACCGCGATGATGTTGCTGTAATGACCAAAGTAGGCTTGCTCAAGACTCCGCGAGGCATCTTGAGCGCACGGAAACATTCAGGTAGGGCTGGAATCCAAGGGCTCAAGGCAGCCACTTCGGCTGCTACATGTTTCGAGCCGGGCTACGTGGAAGAGGCTGCGCTGGCCTGCATGCGCCGGCAGGGTAAAGACGAACTCGATATTTTACTGCTTCATGAGCCCACTGCCGCAGATTTTGAACGTACAGACGTAGTTGACCAACTGAATTCAATGAAAGAGCGTGGCCTCATTCGTGCCTGGGGCGCATCTGTTCGTTACCAAGGGGATGCTGTAGCAGCGGCTGAGGCTGAGGGCTTGAGCTGGCTACAGCTACCCATCAACCTAAGTAACACCGCTATTGCAGATGCGGTCCAGCCTTTGTCTGAAGATATCAATGTCGTTGGTATAGCCGTATTAGGCGACGGTTCCCTGTTGCCGCAGTTAACTGCGGGTGGCTTAAACCGCCCGAAGGCAGTAGCTGCCATGGTAGAGGGCGCCTACCAGCACCCCGCTATTGACGCTGTGTTACTGGGCATGAGCCGCCCGGCCCACGTCACCGAAAATCTTGCCGCTTTAGAACGCGGCGTAACAGACGCAGATATAGAATCTGCACGGAAAATACTAGAGAGTTAAGAGACTATTATGAGTTTCATCGACGCCCGTGAACTGCCTGAAAACGCACACCTGACAGGTACCGTAGTTATTGTTGGTACCGGTCCAGCTGGAACTACCGTAGCGCGTGAACTGGCGCCAACGGGTGTCGATATTCTCATGATCGAGGGCGGTTCTTTAGGGCGTTCCCCTGAGCATGACGAAACCTTGAAAGCTGATCAGCGTTCCCAGAGCGTTGAACCCATGGAAAAGGCCCGCACCAAGCGTTTGGGCGGTGCCTCGACTCAGTGGGGTGGGCGTACCTACCCCTTCGATGCCTTGGATTTCGAAGACCGTACAGAAGGTGGCCTGGACTTTAAAGGTTGGCCTATCAGCCGTGAGGATTTAAATCCTTTCTATCACCGTGCAACTGTGGCCGCTGGCGTGAAGAATATGCAGTACACCGCAGCCCAGGCCATTGAAGGCGCCCCCCAACATCTGATGGGGGAGTCTGATCTGGTCAATACACAGGGCATTTGGCGTTGGGGACCTCCGGTTAACTTTGGTGACGTGGTCAAGGATGAGTTAGCTGATCGTGGCAATGTGCGCGTGGTGCATAACGCGAACGTAACTCATGTGGTGCAAGACCCCGAAACCGGTCGTGTGACTGAGCTGAAAATTCAGTCAAAGCCCGGTAAGTTCTTAACCGTTAGCGGCGATGAAGTTGTGCTCGCTATGGGGGGGCTTGAAACCGCTCGTCTGTTGCTGAACTCTAATATTGGTAATGAGAATGACCAGGTAGGTCGTTACTACACTATTCACCCCATCGGTGAGGTCGGTAAGCTCACTATGGTAGACCCCAAGGCTGAGGGCAACGCTGTTACCTACACGAAGAGCCACGACGGGGTTTGGGTGCGACGAAACCTGCAACTCCATGAGGAGGTCCGTCGCCGCGAGGGCCTGCTAAATATGGGTTTTGCAATTTGGTATGACGAGCCTCGAAACCCCGATCACGGGGATCCGCTTCTGAGTTCTTTTGCTCTGGTGCGCAAGATGCTCACCATGACCGGGGGCTTTAAGGGAACAGGTATGCACCGCCGCTATGCTGAACTGGAGAACCCCAAGGCACATGTACTCAATGTTGTTAAGGGTTTACCTAGTGTCGGTGCTTTTGGCGTGCATTGGCTCCGGGACCGCGTCCTTGATCCCCGTACTCTTCCTTCTTTTACCCGTTATTCAAAGAAGGGCGTGTACCGCATCCGTTTTGATGCGGAACAGGCTCCACGCGCAGAGCAACGTGTCGTTCTTTCTGATTCGGAGAAGGACGCTTACGGCGTACCTCGACTGGACGTACAACATTTTATTCCTGAAGAGGACCGCCGGAATTACCACCGTTCCTTAGAGCTACTTGCTGAAGGCATTAATGCCACCGGCTTTGCAACCTACGAGCCGCCGACTTTGGAAGAGATGCTGACTCGCCCTATGGTCGATGCAACCCACCAGATGGGCCTGGTTCGTATGGGTAGCGCCCCTGAGGAATCGGTGATTGATGAGAATTTGAAGGTGTGGTCCTCACCTAACCTCTACCTCTCTACCACCGGTGCGTTTACCACAGGTGGTATGGCAGGCCCGACTTTGACTGTTATTGCTATCTCAATTCGCCTGGCTGATTACCTTGCGGCGAAACTTGGTCTATAAGGAGAAGAATGAAAGATCTTTCTGGCTTCCAGGGCTACGGCTACGACAAGGGCCGACCGAAAGCTGTTCAGGCCCTGTGGCTTCTGGCCCAGAGCACTCTTCTGCAGCACTGGTGGTTTCCGCCTAAGCTGCGTGTAAAGGTTTTGCGTGCTTTTGGCGCCAAGATTGAAGAAGGCGTGTTAATCCGTCACGGTGTAACTATTCATTGGCCCTGGAAACTAGAGATCAAGAAAAACTCTTGGGTTGGCGTGGGCACCTGGATTCTGAACCTTGAACAGGTCATTATCGGTGAGAACAGCTGCCTGAGCCAGGACACCTATATCTGCACTGGCTCACATCTGTTCAACCACGATAATTTTGAGTTTGATAATGCTCCTATCGTGATTGGTGACCGTGTATGGGTTGCTTCGCGCGCATCAATTTTGCGCGGGGTAACAGTAGGCGATGACAGCGTGGTCGGTGCTATGGCACTGGTGACTAAAGACGTACCTGCGGGGTCAAAGGTGCTTGCTCCTCTGGGTGACGTAAGCCCTTACCAGCCTAAGAAGTAGGTTTGTAGAGATACCTGTGTGGCTGTCCTGAAGGGGGCCGCCACACTTCTCTGGCCGGTGAGAGCAAAAGCTCAGTGGCAAGGTATAGGAAATAGGCTGGTTACAAAATAGTATGGTCTAGATGATTCGGCGTTGCTCCTGTAGAGGGGCGTTCGTGAGCGCTGAGAGACAGATTAGGGTAGGGAACCATTTATGAGGATTCTGCACGTTGTCACCGTGGTGACTCCTGATGGCTCGTTGGGCGGGCCATTGCGTGTAGCTGTGAACTTGATGAAGGCTTCGCAGAAACAGGGGCACGAGGTGCTTCTTGCTGCTGGTGCACAGAACTGGGGGAGTGAATTGCCCTCAGAATATGACGGCGTGCCGGTTCAGCTCTTTCCTGCCCGATTGGTCGTTCCTGGTACCGGTTTCGCTGGCCTGACCTCCACCGGTTTGCTATCGTGGCTGCGAAAGGTAGCGCAGACAGCCGACGTTGTCCACGTGCATATGGCACGTGATTTGGTGACTCTTCCTGCTACTTTGGTTGCTCAGGCTACGGGCGTGCCTACGATTGTTCATACGCATGGAATGATTGATGCTTCTGACCGCCTTTTAGCGAAGCCCCTAGATGCTTTGATGACTCGCCGTGCTTTGCGGGGGGCTGCTCGAATTATTGCTTTGACGGAGCAGGAGAAGCGGGATCTGCAGGTCGTTGATTCTTCTTTGCTGGCTTCTGATATTGAGATTTTGCGTAATGGCGTTCCCCTGTCTGAGTTGCAGGCTGACCACGGGCAGGAATCTCCTGAGGTGCTCTTTTTAGCTCGCTTGCAGGAGCGTAAGCGCCCTACTGTTTTTGTTCGTGTAGCCCAGCAGCTAGCTCGTGAGTTTCCGCAGGTTCGGTTTAGCCTGGTTGGCCCTGACGAGGGCCAGGGGAAGGCTGTTCTTGAGCTGCTGGCTCACGATAATGCTGATGGCCGTATTCGTTGGCAGGGTTCTTTGCCTGCTGACCAGACGGTAGCTCGTATGGCACAGGCACAGGTTTATGTGCTTCCTGCTGTTGAGGAGCCCTACGGTATGACGGTGGTTGAAGCTATGACGGTTGGCTTACCTGTCGTTGTAATGGACGACTGCGGTCTAGCCCCTGAGGTTGAGCAGTTTGGTACTGGGCTGGTAGCTCAGAGTGATGATACAGACAGCTTGGCTGATGCTGTGCGTTCTTTGTTGCAGGACGCGGATGCCCGCGCCCAAATGGGTGCTCGAGGTAAGGATTTTGTGGCTGAGTATTGTTCGATGCCGAAGATTGCTGACCAGCTTGAAGCTATTTACCGAAAGGTAAGTCGTTAATGGCTATGCTGGCTGTCTGGCTAGTGCTTTGTTTTGTGCTAGCTTCTGTTTTTGCGTCTCGTCCTGTTTGGTTGCTGTCAGCTGCCATTATTATCCGTATTTTGGTTCCCTTCTATGCCTCGAACGTGTGGATGGTTGGCCTTCATATGGCGGGGTATCTTGTTGCCGCCACGGCAATTATGCAGTTAATTCTGTATCGTCCTCGCGTTGTTCGTGTCTTGCTGAATTCGAAGACTGAGCTGGCTTTGTTTTCAGCCCTAGTAATTTTGATGATGGTGAACTCGGTATCTGCTTATTCGAGTATCATCGAAACGCTGATGAACCTGGCGATTATTTACCTCACCCCGGTTACTCTTTACCTTCTTTTGAAGATGGAGATTCATCGCTTAGGGCTACGCGCTGTCCAGGTTATTTCTGTGCCTTTCCACCTGACCATGTTGTACCAGTTTTGGCTTGCAATCCGTCAGGAGGAAACCGGGGAAATTCTGGTTTACTCCCAAATTACCCAGAACGCTTTGTGGTTTCAGACGAGTGATGATCTCGGGCGTAGCTACGGTACCTTGGAAGGCGGCCTAGAGCTTTCAACCCTCTGTATCTTTGCTATTGCAATGACCTACTGGGTTCGAAATAGTGCGCTTCGAATTGCGCTCATCATGGCCTATACCTACACGAATTTGCTGGGCAATGGTCGAGCCGCAGTGGCTATTGGCATCGTTGTTGCTATAGCTGTTATCGTTTGTGCCCGTTCGTCAGCTGCGGCAAAAATCTTTAGTATAGTCGCTGGAGTCTTTGGTTTCCTTTTCTTGTACTCTTCTGAAGCTGGCCAGTCAATTATTGAGAAAATGAATAATGACGGTGGCTCTAATCAGAAGCGTTTTGATGCGTTGACCTGGGTGGGTAATAATTTTCAGCACTTTATTATGACGGGGTACCCCGGTGACCGTGACCTGCGTGCTTCGGGGCAACTTTCTTCTTCATTGGAAAATGCCTACCTTATTGCAGCAATGGGTTACGGCCTTATTTTCTCAGCAATCCTGATTGTGCTTCAACTTTATATTGTTCTCCGTAATGCCCGGTCACTATCTGGGGCCGTAATGGGGGTGGCCGCACTTGGCGTTATCTTCGTTAATATGACGAATAGTGGCTTCACTACGAACTCCAACAGCGCTTATCTGATTTGGATTGCATTAGGCCTTTGTACTGTTGGCTCATGGGTGTCAGAGAAAGGTTACTTCCAGGAGATGAAGGGGAAGCGTCATGTATCAGCCTAGGCACTCTACGCAGCGTATCTCCGACAATAAAAGGTACGGATATATTGACTTCATCCGACTAGTCTGTATTTTTTTCATTGTCATTGGGCATGTGTGGACTGAAATACCTCTTACAGTATTTGTTTATGTCTTCATGATTTTATCTGGCTACCTCTGGAAGTCGGGTAGGGAACTTATACTTGAGGCGCGAAACAAATTTAAGATCCTGGTTTACCCTTATCTAGGGTGGGGCATTCCGCTGCTCATTATTCTGGTAATTCAATTGGTGTTTTTTGCACAAATTGGAACCTCAGATGTATTGAAGACTGTTGCAACAGTGTTGTGGGGAGGAGAGAAAGCTAAAGCTCCTTTTACCGCTTTCTGGTACTTTACTGCAATCTGGTTTTCTGGAATCTTCTATCGATACATTACGCAACGTTCTGCGTTCGTATATGGGGTATCTATTGCTCTATCTCTTATTGCAGGAAGTTTCTTTGGAGAAGAACTTGCTAACCTGCCTCTTGGCATAGGAGTAGCTTTTTGTTCTCTGGTTTTCTACGCAGCAGGGCATGCATTACAGGTGCTGCAGACTAAAATCACAGTACCTTGGTATATCTCTCTACTACTTCTTGGCGCTAGTGTTTACATGATAGCTACAGTGACTGTAGCTCCAATGGTCCTCAAATCTGGTGATTTTGGAACCCCTGTTTTGTCTACGTTGGTCTACTCCCTTCTGGCGCTTGCCTGGATCGCAAGCATGGAAGTTTTGTACCAGCCTCTAGAGGCTTTGCTGGAGAGACCTGTCGCCTGGTTTGTTGGCCTAGCTACGCCCGTTATTTTGCTTCATCCTGTCCCTATCTGGTTTTGGTACAACGTTGGATGGACAGGAAAAGACATGGCAGATAAGGTTCCGCTGTTTATTATCTGCTTGATTTTTTCGGTGGTGCTTGCTCTGCTCGCGAAGAACATCGTGCCACCTTGGGGCCAGAAAATTCTTGTCCCGTAATCCCTATACGTTTGCTATAAGGATTACAGCAAACCTTACCTAGCTTGTTTCTATAGTCACTCAATCACCTCCTAGAAGGAAAACACATCATGACCAAAGTTGTTGTTATCGGTCAGGGCTACGTAGGCTTGCCCCTCGCACAGGAAGCCTCACGCGCAGGCCTCACCGTCGTCGGCCTCGACCTATCACCCCGCATCGTAGACGGTCTCAATTCTGGCATCTCCCATATCGATGATCTCTCAAACGATGACATCGCAGAAATGCTGAAGAATGGCTACATCGCCACCAGCGACGCAACCACCATTGCGGATGCAGACTACGTCGTTATCTGTGTACCCACTCCGCTGGGCCAGGACGGCAACCCTGACCTCACCCCCGTCGAGAAGGCCAGTGCCTCAATCGCTCAGCACCTTACCCCCGGTACCACTGTAATTCTCGAATCAACCACCTACCCCGGTACCACCGATACCCTTGTCGCCGGCATTATCAACGAAGCGGGCCACACCCTGGGCGAAGATTACTACCTCGCGTTCTCCCCTGAACGTATCGACCCCGGCAACCCCGTCTACGGCCTCAAGAACACCCCCAAGGTCGTTGGCGGTGTAACCCCTGAATCAACCGAAAAGGCCGTAGCGCTCTACTCACAGTTCATTGACACTGTGGTACCCGTACGCGGTGCACGCGAAGCAGAAACCGCAAAGCTGCTTGAAAACACCTACCGCCACATCAACATTGCGCTGGTCAACGAAATGGCTAAGTTCTGCCATGACCTCGATATCGACCTCTGGGATGTTATCGACGCAGCAGCAACCAAGCCCTTCGGATTCCAGGCCTTCTACCCCGGCCCCGGCGTAGGCGGCCACTGCATCCCGATTGACCCCAACTACCTCTCCTATGAAGTTAAGCGCTCACTGGGCTACCCCTTCCGCTTTGTTGAACTTGCCCAGGAAATCAACCTTTCCATGCCCAAGTACATCTCGGAGCGTGTTATGGAGATGCTGAATGAAGAGAAGAAATCCCTGAACGGTGCCAAGGTGCTTCTACTGGGTGTAACCTACAAGGCCAATATCTCTGACCAGCGCGAATCACCTGCAGTACCTGTAGCAGCTGAACTCGCTAAGCGCGGTGCAGTGCTCTCTTACAATGACCCTTACGTAGAAAACTGGACCCCGGGCATCGACGGCATCGAAAAGGTTACCGACCTCGACAAGGGCCTTGCAGAAGCCGACATCGTTATCCTGCTCCAGAAGCACCGTGACTACGATGTAGACACTCTTGCTGGCAAGTCCAAGGTCTTCTTCGATACTCGCGGCGTTACTACCTCAGACAAGGCAGTTCGTCTCTAACCCGCTACTCCTTCGGAAGGCTCCCCAATGGTACAGCAAGCACAACACTCCTGGTACTTCGTATGCACCGGTAATATCTGCCGGTCAGCATTCGCAGAAGCCTACCTGCAACGTCTCTTCAACGGAGCAGCAACTGTACACAGCGGGGGGACCGGGGTCAACCAGGCTCTGGCTCCTACCGAAGAAATCAAAATACTTGCAGCCCGGCAGGGCCTCTCCCTCGATGAACACACCCCCAAATTTATCGAGGGAGAGGACCTCAAAGCGCACGATATCGTGCTGACCGCAACTGTGGCTCACCGGGCTCAGGTGCTAGTAGAGGCACCAACCCTGCTCAATAGGGTCTTTACCATCAAAGAGTTTGCCCAGCTTCTGCCCCAAATCGACGTAGAAGAAATTCAGCAGGCAGACCCCAGCAAATGGTGGAGAGCTGCAGCCCGTAAGGCCTCCCAGCTCAGATCACGGGTCAACGCTCCTGGCAACGATTTAGATATCGTTGACCCCTTCAAAAAAGATATGGACGTCTACATCGCAAGCACCCAGGAAATCATGGATGCGCTCGATGTTATCGCAAACGTCGAACATATGAGAGCCTCACGGGCCTAATCACACAGCACAACTGAACGGAACAATCTCAATGAACGAATCGCAAGCAGTAGCCGACTCGGCTTCTGAAAAATCGAAAGGCGCCATCGAAGGTTTCCTTCGTACTCTTCGCCGCCAGTGGTACATCCTTGTCATCGCCGCTGTTATCGGTGGCCTACTGGGCTTCAGTTTCTCACTGATGCAACCCAAGGTCTACGCTTCCGACGCAACCGGCGTCGTCACCACCGGTGATACCGGTAGTGTTGCCCTAGCGTCAGCCGCAGATACTTTGACAAAGTCAAAGGCTACCCAGTATCAGGCCCTAGCATCATCTCGTACCGTTGCAGAGCGTGCCCTTGAGATTTCTGGCTACCAGATGACTCCTGAACGCGCTATCGGCATGGTGTCTGCATCTGTTCCTCTTGATACCGCACAGATTAAGGTAACCGTCCGTTCACAGGATCCCGAACTAGCTAAGAACCTTGCAGACGCCTGGATTCAGGCCCTGGGCGAGAACGTACAAACCGTTGAAAACTCCGGCAACAATGCCACTACCGGGGAAGGCAACTTCGCGGTTCAGTCTGTCATGCAGTTCTCCGCTTACGTGCCGGCCAATCTTCCCCAGTCACCGGTCTCACCCAACGTTAAGCTCAACACCCTGCTCGGCATTGCTCTAGCTCTGATTGTTGGCGTGGTCTACCTCTTCATCCGTTCAGTTCGCGACCGATCAATCCGCTCAATGGATGCGCTGGTGGAAGTAACCGGCTCAGAAATTCCCGTTCTGGGCACCGTTCCTTTCTCCTCATCATTTGCCGATTCACGTCTAATCACTCCGAACGATGCAGCAGAGAATACCCGACGTGCTGATTTCCGACTCATCGAGTCCCTCAAAGAACTTCGCACCAACCTGCAGTTCAAGAACCCCGACAACCCCCCTCGCCGTATCGTTATTACCTCCTCACTTCCTTCAGACGGTAAGTCAACCGTTGCAGATAACCTGGCGATTATTCTGGGGCAGTCTGGCAAACCCGTATTCCTCGTCGACGCAGACCTCCGCCGTCCTACTGTTGCTAAGAGCTTCGGCCTGATCGAAGAAGTAGGCGTCACCGACGTCGTCATCGGCCGTGCTGACGTAGAAGATGTGCTTCAGACCGTAGAAGGCTACCCCAACCTCTACATTCTGGCTGCTGGCCGTATTCCTCCGAACCCCTCTGAAATCCTCAGCTCAGATGCCTTTACTCAGATGATTGACCGCCTCGCAGAAGAAGGCATGGTTATTCTGGACGCACCCCCGCTGCTGCCCGTAACCGATTCAGCTATCTTGGCAACTAAGTTCGATGGTGCCCTGGTTGTTGTGGAAGCAAATGGCACTAAGCGTGAAGAACTCGCAAAGTCCATCAGCAATCTGAAGCGGGTCAATGCGGACATTCTTGGTACCGTGCTTAACAAGGTTCCTGCAACAGGTTCTGAAGCAGGGTACTACCAGTACTACGGTCGTGAATATTACTACGACATCGAAGGTAAGCGCACTGGTCAGAAGGGTGAGAAAAAATCACGCAAGGACAAGAAAGCTAAGCGTAAAGAGAAGTAGTAGCACTGCATCGTTCATTGAGTAATGAGGGTGGGAGGACGTACCTCCCACCCCTGTGCTATACCGATCGGGTACGAAGAAAGACCTATGGCTAAAAAATACCAACCGAGGCATTTGGCAACCGACTTCACGGAAAAATATGAGAGCCACACCGTTGAAGAGCCAACTCAGGGCACCCCCCAGCCGAGTGTGCGTAAAAGCATGTTTTACTCGCTGCTGGGTAACCTCATCGCGCCTATAGCTGGTCTTGCCATTGCACCTATTCTTTCTAACTCTTTAGGCGATGCAGGGCGCGGTGCACTGGGCGGCATCACATCCTTAGTGCTTGTAGCGACTGCAGTTGGTGCATTTGGTATGCCAGAAGCACTGACCTTTCACGCTGCACGGTTCGTGAGACGTACCGGGTCGGTTCTGAGACTCGTTGTAGGCGTACTGGTGCTTTTGGGCGCTGTATGCGCAGGCATTATTTATGTGCTTGCGCCTTACCTGGCCGCAGATCATGGCCCCTGGTATGCGCAACTTGTTGTTCTCACCGCACTAGCTGTTGTGCCCAACATGCTGATCCTTATTCCGCGTGCTCTCGTAGCAGCTACTCATCAGTGGCACCTCCAAGCACTTGAACAGGGGCTATTCTCGCTGCTCCGCCTTGGCGCTATTCTTGTGCTGCTGTGGACGGGTAACCTCACCGTTCTTAGCGCCGTTATTGTTACTCTAGTGACCCCAGTACTTGGCGCTCTTGTATACATGCCCATGCTAGTGAAGATTCACCAGCAGAAGTACCGCTACTCGGGCGAAAAACAGCCAGTAGGGGAGGCCCTGGGGTACGGCGGCAAGGTCTGGTTTGGCTCCCTTTCTGGGATTGTGCTTTCACGTATTGACCAGACCCTCATGATTAAGCTGACCACTCTTCAAGAGCAGGGCCTCTACGCTGTAGCGGTGACTATCGGCGAAGTACCTTCGGTTATCTCAAACGCTATTCGTAACGTAGTTTTTGCCTTAGACTCACGTGATAGCGGCGATGAAGATAGCGCAGCGGCAGCCGATCAACGTTTGACCATGACTGCCCGGGTTACCACCCTCATTACACTCCTTATCTCACTCCCGATTGCTTTGACAGCTCAGTGGTGGATTGGCCCTATCTTCGGCCAAGAATTTGAAGCAGCAGTACCTATGACCTGGGTTCTGCTAGGAGCCGCGGTCATTGGGTCGGCAGGGTCCGTAGCGGGCGCTGGCCTCTCAGGGCGCGGCCACCCCGATCTGCGTAGCTGGTCTATGGCTATCGGCGCAGTGTTTAACCTGCTTGTGCTTATAACCCTCACCCCGCATATTGGAGGTATGGGTGCAGCGCTATCGACCTTGGTAGGTAGCGGTCTAGCTGGTTTCAGCAACATTGTTTTCTTGAAACTCAAGTTTGGGTTCAAGATTCATGAATTTTATGTCGCACGAGGAGCAGACCTTGCTCTTCTCGGACGAGCAGCTCGAGCAGTGCTGCGCAAAGCAAAGATTATGAAGTAGAAAGAAATACACATGGTTTCGATGGATCTAACCTACAGCCGACCGGTAAAAATTATTCTCAAATCAGCAGCGATGGGGCGGCTTCGCGCTCTCAACGCTGTGAGCAAGAAGAGTATTGTGGGCAAAGCCCCGATTACTCTGTCGCTCACTTCGTACGCAGACCGCCTGAAAACAGTGTGGTACACCATCGAATCATTGGCTCAGGGGTCGGTCTTGCCCGCGCGGTTTATTCTTTGGGTTGATGAAGAAGACTTTTCTGTCGACAACTACCCCGAGCTAAAACGACTGCAGAACCGCGGCCTTGAGATTCGGTTTACGAAGAACTACGGCCCGCACAAGAAAGCCTACCCCTACTGCCTTGAGACCGGGGGAGAAGAAAACCTTCTGGTCACCGCAGATGACGATATTCTTTACCCTAAGAACTGGCTACGCTACCTGAATGAAGCTGCCGCCCAGTACCCGGGTGAATTTCTGGGCTACCGTACGCACCGTTTCACTTTGGATGCCCAGGGTAAGGTTGCGCCCTACAAACAGTGGGTATACGGTTCGGTGAACGATGCACTGTACTCAAACTTCATCACAACAGGTGCAGGCACTATCTTCCCTGCAGCCCTGCAGAAAGCTCTTAAAGAGGCTGGCGAAGACTTCCTTGAAAAGAGTCCGAAGGCAGACGATATCTGGGTCAACGTTATTGCCCTGCGTAATGGCTTGAAGGCACGCAAAATTGACCACAGGGGAATGACCTTTATTTCTATTCCTCGTACCCAGAAGAATGCTCTGCACCACCAGAACGTTGCTGAAAATCTGAATGATAAGCAGCTGGCTGCAAGCATCACTCAGCATGAAATTGATCTGATTGCACAGGACGCACCGCGCGTCTCAGAAAACTAGAAGGGGGACCTCAGCATGACTACAAAATTTTCACGTCGTCTTTTCCTATCGGGTCTTTCTGCCGGTACTGTCGCTGGCTTCTCTGCCTGTGGCCAGGAGAAAATCGAACGAATTGTGCCTACTGAAACCGCTACAGCGGCTACTTCAAGTGCAGCTGCATCAGGCTCGGACCCGCGGAAATGGTCACATTATGGCGACTCATTTACTGCTTCTGGCCTACTTGCACAGGAGCTTGAAGCACTTACGGGATACACTCATATATCTGCTGGAGTAGCTGGCGATACCTCTATGGCTGGTGCATTTAGAGCTGGCGCTTTAGAACTTGAAGTAGGATTTGAGAATAATCTGATTCCTGCTGAGGAACCAGCCTTAGTTACTGCTATGAGTATAGAGCCTAACCCAATTGCAGCCAACTACTGGCATTATCCTTGTGAGGTTCTGGGAGTTAATGGGTACCTTATGCGTGAGTATGGTGTACTAGAAACATATTTTTACCGTGATTCTCCCGGCAATGAAATTCACGCAGATCCTATGAACGCTGTATACCTAGACCCGGCTACGCCTACTAACACTTTGACCGAGGGAACCCGCGGGAAATATTCACTTATTGTAGGTTTTGGTCGTAACGATATTGATACAAGAGTTACTAGTGAGCAAACTGTCCAGTATATTCGCGATATTCTAGAAACAAATACAGATACCGGTGCGCGACACCTGGTATGGGATGTTCCACCGTGGGTTTCAGAACCTATAGGCTCAGAGGCTCGCCAGCCAGTGGATGAGATTAACTCTCTACTTGAAGAATCTTTTGGTGAAATTTTTATTAAACCTGTGAGATGGATTATTGAAAACCCGGTTGAAGCGTTTAACGCAGCTAAGATTGGTATGACTGAAAGAGATCAAACTGATATTGATAATGGAGTAATTCCGGAGTCATTTAGAATTGACGATATGGGGCATTTTAATGAAGCAGGCGCTCGGGCATGGGCGCATGCCGTTTATCAAGAAATCAAGAAACGCGGCTGGTAAACCCTCTTCTTTATCGATTTAACAATTTTTCCTGGGGGGGGGGGTAGCACCCCTCTCAAGGTTTACATGGCAAGGGAACCATGAATACAGCTACCACATCACACGCTTATCGGCACCGAGCAGCCGGAACGCAACGAGCTGACATCCAGGGCCTACGCGCTGTCGCCGTTATCCTCGTTATCGCTCAGCACTTTTGGAACCTTCCCCAAGGCGGGTTCATCGGCGTCGATATCTTCTTCGTGCTCTCGGGCTTCCTCATTTCAGGAATTATCCTGCGAGATATCCAGCAGCACGGGCGAGTACGCCTACCTCGTTTTTATGCGCGCCGTCTACGCCGCATCATGCCCGTGGCACTCTTCGTCTCGTTAATTACAGTAGCTCTTGCCTGGTTTACCTGGTTCACACCCCAAGCTCTGCAATACACGCTCGACGCTATCTGGTCTAACCTCTGGGTCGCCAACTGGCATTTTGCCGGGGCAGGGACAGACTACCTGGCCCACTCAGCGAACCCCTCCCCCTTCCAGCATTACTGGTCGCTATCAGTAGAAGAACAGTTTTATGTAGCCTGGCCGCTAGCGCTAACCCTGGCCTGGGCACTAGGTAACAAGTTCAAAAAACCAGAACGAGCAATTGACATTGCAATTATCGCAACAATTGTTCTTTCAGCTCTATGGGCAGTACTCTTCACAGACTACCGAGCACAGTGGGCCTACTTCGACACCATTTCAAGAGCCTGCGAGTTCGCGATTGGTGCCCTAGCCGCAAGACTTGGTATGAGAAGAAAATACAGCCCATACCTTGGTGCTGTTGGGCTCGCCTTGCTCGTTATCTCAGCATTCACTATCACCGCAGAGACTCCCTTCCCCGGCCCTTTCGCTCTTGTACCTGCGATTGCAACAGCCTTCGTGCTTCTGCCCCAACAGCAGACCGTTCCCGTAGTTATCGGCCTTGAAAATCCTGTCATGCGCTGGATCGGCGATATCTCATACTCGCTCTATCTGTGGCACTTCCCCGTCCTTATTTTCATGACTACCTGGTTCAGTAACTCTAACCTGGTACTCCTAGGCTGCCTGGCACTAACCTTTGCACTTTCCGCCCTATCTTACTATTTCGTGGAAAACCCCGTCCGCCATTCAAACCTGCTTCGAAGCTGGGAGAAACAAGAGCGAAACCAGCTACCCTCAGCATGGATCAAAGGTGGGAACCTAGTATCGGCAGCCATCCTCGTTGCGATTGCAGCTATGACAGTATGGCAGTTTATGCCCTCAAAATATGCTGTACTTGCGCCTCAAACTATGGCCGTTGAAAGGGCCTCGGCAACAACTACTTACAGCACCATAGAAGAGGCACAGAAGGCAATTACCGATTCAGCGCAAGCAGAATGGAGCAACCAGCTCATTCCTTCGCCCAACCAGCTCACCCAGGAACAGATGGGCGAAGCAATGGCTCCATCAACATCCTGTGCCGTAGGATTCGGAGATACCGAGCTGAAGCTCTGCGAATGGGGTGCAAGCGAAGCATCGGCTGAGCGCACAATACTTGTCATCGGAGACTCAGTGGCAATGGCTTGGACTCCGGCCGTCGTTGCCGCCAGTGAAGCCACAGAACGTGTCATTGCGGCTGGTGTGGGTTCGTGTTCTATCATGTCTATTCGGCAGGAGGCTGATTTTGAAGCAAGCGGATTCGCTGAAAAATGTGCAACCACACGTGAAGCCATGTTTGGTCTCGCTGAAAAGGTGCAGCCAGACCTCATCGTGATTGCGAGCGCAACAGGTGGCTATGAGTATCAGCTCAATGAAGCTGGCCAGATTATTACCGATGCAACTCAAAAGTCAGAGAACTGGGAGCAAGCAACGACTCAGACACTCAAGCAACTTGCAAACTACACCAGCCATATCAGCGTGCTTGGTTCCCCTGCGCTTACCGGTGATCCACGAAGCTGTATGACTAAGACCGGGACAACAGCAGATTGCTCTGCTGAGCTACAAAGCTACCAACAGGAAAAGGAAGCAGCAGAACAGCGTGCTGTAGATGCTGCCGAGTTGGGAACGACCTCGGTGACTCGCTTTGATGCACTTGCAGCAACCTGCGTCAACGGGATGTGCCCTGTGGTTATTGGGGAATATCTGACTCATACAGACCCCACTCATATCACTCAGGCATTTGCTGAAAGCCTGGCACCACTTATCAAACCGGTGCTTCAGCCGTAAAGAGAAGGGGGCAGGGACTAAGGTCCCTGCCCCTTTTACTTATCCGCTTTTAGTGGGATTTGGTCTGACGGCGTGCTGCAACCAGCGCCAGTCCATCTACTAAGACTGAACTTGCCCCAATCAATGACAGAATAGCTAAACTTTCTTCACCTGCTCCGGTACGAGCTAAAGCAGGATACGCTGGCTGCTGAGTAGAAGTAGCACCTGATGAAGCTAACGTAATCTGTGATGAACTCGCTTGGCCTAACGACGCGCCTGCTTGGTTCACCTGGGTAGGGTTCGACGCTGTGGTGGCCTGTTTTACCTGAGGGCTCTGCTCAAACTGACTGTGCGGAGCAGGAGAAACGACAGATAGCTCATGGGCTACTACAAGGGTAGGCTCAGCTGTAGCTATAGTGCTGGGCGTAGCTATAGGTTCTTCAGGAGTTGCTGATTCAACCGGTAACCCGACTGTGGGCTCCTCTGCGGGTACGGGAGCTACAGGGGACTCAGCCGGTGCAAGGCCTAGATTAGGCTCCTCAGAAGGAGCAAGGGTATCAGTATGGTCAGCCGCAGTATCGGGAACCGCAACTTCTGGAGTTTCATCAGAAGAAGGAGCTGAAGGCTCTGCGGAAGGTGCCGGAGTTGCTTCTGATTCAGGCGGGGAAACAACCTTATAGTGTGCTTCGAGATTATCATGTGACCCATCAGGGTAGGTGAGTTGCAGATAGGCTGTATCCGACCAAGGGTTGGTCGACACATGAGCATCAGGGGATATCAGAATCTGAATCTGCCGCCCGTCGTCACTCAGACTAACTGCTGCAATATCAGTGTCTGAGTATCTCAGAGAAAGAGTGGTGCCAGTGGGTAAATCGCCGCCGTTGCCTATGACTACTAAGTTATTGCTGAACGATCCACCCGGAACAATTTTTGTCGCCGAGATTTTCTCTGTAGATACAGAGATAACGTTGCTATACTCCGCTACTTCCACGGTCAGATGGACTTCGCGCTGCACCCCCGTCCTCTCCAACGAAGTTCAGGGGAATCTTGTGGTTGCCGCTCGGCACTCCACCACCGGGGGTAAGTACCACAGAGCCATCGCTGGCAATAGCTACCCACGACGGGGTTTCGGCGGTCGCAGAGAAAACTCCCTGTGCCTTAGACCCGTTAGCAAAAGTAGGAGGAGCCAGCTCTAAGCGGCCATTTGGTTCAACAGAAAGATTCTCTGGATACCACAGACCTTCTTGTCCGGCAGGCTCGGTAACAATAATAGACCCGTCGTACTGCAACTGAACATTGTAGTTACCGTAGCCAGTCACTCGATAGTCATAGCGACCAGGACGAGTTCCTGCCGGGACTGAGCCAGAAATCCACCCTGAGCTAGAAACAGAAATCCATTCGGGGTTTGAATGCTCTCCTAAGTAGAAGGCCACTCCGGGCTCCCAGGGCATCTGTAAATCAAAGGAAGGGAGCTCTTGTCCCCATACAAGTGCGGTGAGGGGGAAATAGTTACCTGTAATATGCGAACTATAGAAGTCATTAATGACCACAATAGCCTGCGATACGGTATCAGCCGATCCGTCAGGGTAAGTAACCAGGACATCTACTGTGTAGGTGCCCGGGTCTACATCGTATGTGGGGGAAACCGAAATATCACCAGCAGGGCCAATAAAAATCCAGCTAGGTGTCCCAGGAGTTGCAGCGAAAGAGGTTCCAAAAGGCAGAGGGAGGCCTGAAGAATCCGTGGGAGCAGCATAGGTTCGCTCATCTGGGACCGCAATAGTATAGGATTCTTCCGCACTATAAAGGGGTGAGTATAGTGATGCTTGGGTCTGGAATTGTGCTGTAATTTCCTGCTCAGCGGTGTCAGCGGCAGCCCGGGGAAGAGCCCAGAGAGGAAATACTGCAACCCCGCAGGATAGTACCGCGGTTGCAATGCAGGAGTGGTGCATCATAAAACCTATGTAGCCTTCTAATAGAAAAGTGTTTTCCTTCTTATCTAATCAAAAAATATTCACAATCATAAATTCAGTGTACGCAGGTATTAATTATTTATATCTATAAAATTCGATCAGATGTTTGCTTTGGGCAGTGCTTCTCTGGGATTTGCACGTCAATATCTGGCATACTAAACAGGTATTCCAGAACAGCAGAAAGCAGGCCCATGCCCGTCCTTCTACCCCTTGAAACCGCTGACCTCACCGACGAGCTCAACTACCGCACTGGCCGTCTCATCTACGCCGGTGGTGGAGGCAATGAAGTGCGCCGCTCCGTGCTGCCGGGCGGCGTCCGCGTCATCACCGAACGCATGCCCTCCCAACGCAGCGTCTCCATCGGCTTCTGGGTAGGGGTGGGCTCACGTGACGAGCAGCCCGGCATGCTGGGTTCCACCCACTTCCTCGAACACCTGCTCTTCAAAGGCACAGAAAGCCGCAGCGCCCTCGATATCGCCCACGCTTTTGACCGGGTAGGCGGCGAATCCAACGCCCTCACCGCCAAAGAACACACCTGCTACTACGCCCGCGTGCTCGATGAAGACACCCCCATGGCCATCGACGTTATCGCCGATATGGTCACTGGAGCCAAGCTCGACCCCGCCCTGCTTGAACAGGAACGCGGCGTCATCCTCGAAGAAATCGCCATGGACCAGGATGATCCCACCGATGTAGCCTTCGAGTCCTTCATTGAACAGCTCATGGGCAGCAACCCCCTGGGGCGCCCTATCGGTGGTACCCCGCAGGAAATTACCGATGTTGCCCGCGATAAGGTCTGGGAACACTACAAGAAGTTTTACACCCCCGACCGCTTGGTCATCTCCGCAGCCGGTAGCCTCAACCACTCAGAGATCGTCAACCTGGTCCTTGACTCTCTGGCTAACCGCGGCTGGGATCTGACCGAAGGTGCCCTACCTGCCCCGCGCCGCGTCCGTCAGCAAAGCCAGATTGTTCCCGGGGCCCGCGAAAAAACCCTCGACAAGGGCTTTGAACAGACCAACATCGTCATGGGCTGCCCCGGTCTCATCGCAGGGGACGAGCGCCGCTACGCCATGAGCGTGCTCAACTCTGCTCTGGGCGGGGGAATGTCCTCCCGTCTCTTCCAGGAAATCCGTGAGAAGCGCGGCTTGGCCTACTCCACGTTCTCCTTCACCGGCTCTTACTCAGACGCCGGCTACTTTGGCATGTACGCGGGTTGCCTTCCTGCCAAGGCCGGGCAGGTGACCGCGCTCATGCGCTCTACCTTCGACGATTTTGTGCGCGACGGTATCACGCAAGAAGAACTTGAGAAGGTCGTTGGGCAGTTGGGAGGTTCCACCGTGCTGGGAAGCGAGGACGCCGGTTCCCGCATGAGCCGCCTGGGCCGGGCAGAGCTGGACTCGGGGAAGTTCCTCTCCATCGACGAACTCCTCGACGGTGTGCGGTCAGTGACGCTAGATCAGGTCAACGACCTGGCCCGCTATCTGGCCAGCCAGGAGTGGGTCACCACCATCGTCAAGTAAAAAACAGCAGGGGCACCCGCCGACATAGCGGGTGCCCCTGCTGTATGTTGATCGCGCCTTATTAGTCGAGGGCCTTCGCCACCGCATCCTTCACGGTTTGAGCGTAGACGGTTAGACCCTCATTCTGAGGGTGCACGCCGTCGGAGACCAGGTATTCGGGGTGGCCCTTGGCGGCGGCCTGCCAGTCGGCTACAAAGACGGTATCTGGATTCTGTGCCGCAAACTCGCGGATGACCTGGTTGGACGGTTCGATCCAGGTCAGGTTCGCCGGGCCCATACCGGTTACCAGCACAATCTTGCGCTCACCATTCGGTGACACTGAAGCCTTGAGCTGTTCAAGCTGGTCGAACGTAAAAGTGGAGTTAGCGGTCACCGAGAGCACTAGCACCTCGCGCATCTGCCCCGAATCTAGGAGCTGCTCAACAACGGGGAGGGCCGCAGAGCTAGTGCGGGAGACTTCGGCGTTGACCAGGGCCTGGGGCAGGGCTTCCCCCAGGGCAATGGAAGAAGCCAGGGTGACGGAGTCGCCCACAATCGTTACCTCCTGGGAACCGTCCACGGCGGCTGCCGATGGAGCGGAACCGGTGGGGGAGGGGGTGGCGCTTTCTGACGGTTGGCCGGATGTGCTGGGTTCTGCTGAGGCGCTGGGGTCGGCTGAAGCGGTAGGGGCGGCAGAAGCGCTGCTGGGTTGGGGAGCCGGTGCGGATGCCTGCGCATAGTTGGCACCGGCAGCCACCACAGCTTCGGCTTCGGTCATAGCCGGTGCGGTGCGTACAGCAAAAACGGTGGCAATGAGGGTGGCTCCGGCCAGGACGGCTGCGCCAAGGGGCAGAGCCCGGCCAGCGGGTGCAAGCATGGCAGAGAACCAGGTAGAGAGCGCCCCACGGAAGCCCAGCGTGCGCACGGGCTGCTCCACATACATGTAGGAGAGCCCTGCAACGATTAGAGTCAGAAGTAGCACGCCAAAGTTCACCCAGGGGGAGCGTGCTGCCCCAAAGGTGTAGTGGGCCAGCACCATCAGGGGCCAGTGCCATAGGTAGATGCCGTAGGAACGCTGACCGATCCAGCGCAGGGGAGCCAGTGACAAGATCCCCCGAAATAGCCCGGAGGTGCCGCCACGGACGTCCGGAAGCAGAGCCTGAATCATGCCCATACCCAAAAGGGAACCCACCAGCAGCCCCCAGGGCATCAGCCAGGAGCTGTGGTCTGACAGGGTCAAAGCATAGGGAACCACCGCAGCTAAACAGGCCCAGCCCACCAGCTGGCGGAGCCAGCCCCAGATACCGTTGCCATAACCTACAAGGGGGTAAAGCCGGTCGTCAACGGGCGGGTACATGGACCAGGGAATCATCATGGCCAGTAGCACGCCCAGCATGAGCCCGTAGAGGTGGGTATCGGTGCCGTAGTAGAGGCGGGTGCTAGAGGCACCCAGTAGGCCTAACGTAAGCGCTGCCAGCACGGAAAGAAGCCCCAGGACGCCCGGTACCAGGGCCCGCTGCCACCATTTGGCAGTAAACATAAAGACAAAGACCATGGCCACAGGCCAGAAGAGGTAGAACTGCTCTTCAACCGCCAGCGACCAGAAATTGGTCATGAGCTCAGGGGAGGTCTGAGTGAAATAGTCGTTGCCGGCCCAGATCAGCAGCCAGTTTGACGAGTAGGTAAAGGCACCAAGAATCTGACGGCCCAACCCCACCTGGGCGTCCCCACCCACCAGCAGGGCCAAGGACCCCACCACCAGCGTCAGCAGGGCAAAAGCCGGTACCAGGCGGCGCAGACGCCGAACCCAGAAAGAGACAATATCCATCTTGCCGGTATAGGCGCCCTCACGCAGTAGCAGAGCGGTAATCAGGTAGCCCGAGATGACGAAGAAGATATCAACGCCAATCATGCCCCCGGGTAGATACTGGGGCCACAGATGGTAGACCAGCACCAGCAAGACCGCGATAGCGCGGATGCCATCAAGACCGCGCAAGACGAAGCGTCGCTGCCCCTCATGGGGGTGCACGGCGGAGTAAAAAACGTGGTCGTCTTTCATAGTTCCCTTGGGTTGGTGAGCTGGGGTGCAGGCGCACCTTTCTAGTGTAAGAGTTGGTCGGGTTTTCTTGCGTCGCACCCGCCGGGTAGTTTTTGCAACAGGCAAGCCAAGGGCGGTTCCGGATGCTGAAATATCCCGGTCTGGCCGTGGATGTTCTCGCAGGTGACATAGCCTTTGGATGCGGTAAGGCGTGCGGTGAGGCTATCCCGTTCGCTAGAGTAGTGTGATGTGGCTTGTTGATGCGATACAGGTGCCAGCCGGTGCTATGCGTGTGAGCGAGTACTGCCAGGTGTCACCCGGCACCCGTAACATCAACGTACTAAAGGGGTAAAGAAGGTATGAGCAAGATTTGGAAGGTAGCTGTTGTCGGCGCCGCAGGACGTATGGGCTCAGAAGCGGTCAAGGCCGTCAACACCGCAGAAGACATGGACCTGGTAGCTGCCCTGGGCAACGGAGACTCCCTAGATCTCTTAGTCGAGTACGGCGCGGACGTCATGATTGACCTGACCGTCCCCTCCGCCACCGAAGCCAACGTACGCTTTGCCGTTGAACACGGTATTCACGCGGTGGTTGGCACCACCGGCTGGAACGAAGAGCGCCTAGCCTCCCTCGAAGCCCTGCTTGCCGAGCATCCTCAGGTGGGCGTACTCATCGCCCCCAACTTCGCCATCGGCTCCATCCTGGCTACCGAATTTGCCGCTAAGGCAGCAAAATTCTTCGAGTCAGTAGAAGTCATCGAAATGCACCACCCCAACAAGGTCGATGCGCCCTCGGGCACCGCCGTCCACACCGCCCAGAAAATTGCTGCTGCCCGGGCCGAAGCCGGGGTGCCTGCCTCACCTGATGCCACCGAAACCGATGAGGGCGGCTCCCGCGGCGCTAAGGTTGCCGGCGTCAACGTACACGCCGTCCGCCTGCGCGGCCTCACCGCCCACCAAGAAATCCTGCTCGGTGACGCCGGCCAGCAGCTGGTCATCCGCCACGACTCCTTCGATCGCACCAGCTTCATGCCCGGCGTCCTGCTGGGCGTCCGCCAGGTCGAACAGCACCCCGGCCTGACCGTGGGCCTTGATCGCTATCTCAACCTGGACTAACCCATGACCTTGCTGCGGGCCTTCACCGCCGGAGCTATTACCCTGGCCGTCCTCACCGTACTGATTTTGCCCCTACCCCTGGGCACCCGCCTCTTCCTGCTGGCAGTAGGCGTGTTCTGCGCGGTCTTCATCGCGGTGGACGCCGGTGGGCGAGGAAAAGCCTTCGCCGCCCTGGTGACGGTAGCCCTTAGCCTCTACCTGGTGCTCACAGCCCAAAGAGGCTTTATCTTCCTGCAGAACGCGGGGGCACTAGGTGCCCTGCTGGGTGGGGCCCTCATCGTCCTACCCGTCCTGGGTGCCTGGGCCATGATCCGCGAAATCATCTTCGGCTCCCGCACCCAAGCCCTGGGACAGGAACTCGCCGCAGCGGGGGAGCTACCCGAAGATACCCTGCCCCGCACCGAAGCAGGCCGCATCGACCGCGCAGTAGCCGACGCACAGTTCACCCACTACGCCACAGCCACCGAGAAAGACCCCACCAGCTGGAAAAATTGGTTCCGTCTCTCCCTGGCCTACGACGCCTCCGGCGACCGAAAACGCGCCCGCAAAGCCATGCGCACCGCCATAGCCCTGCACCGAGGCAAAAACCCCACCCAGGTCACCATCTAAAGCCAGGCTGCCCACCGGCGTCCGCCCCGGAGTAGCGCCAGCCTTTAATCAAACTCACCCCACCCCGCCCAGCCAGATAAGGTAACGTAGTAGATATGTCTGAGACCGCACAGCACACCCCAGCCATAGCAGAACCCATCTTCGGGCGCCTGCTCACCGCCATGGTCACCCCCTTCACCGCACAGGGAGAGGTCGACGAGCAGGCAACCGCCGCGCTCGCCACCAACCTGGTTGACCGCGGCCACGACGGTCTCATCGTCTGCGGCACCACCGGCGAATACTCCACCATGACCGATGAGGAAAACGAAAACGTCTTCCGCATCGTCAAGGAAGCCGTGGGCGACCGCGCCAAGATTGTAGCGGGTGTAGGCTCCAATGACACCGCCCACACCCTCCACCTGGCCTCCCGCGCCGAAGCTGTGGGTGTCGACGGTCTGCTCGTGGTCACCCCCTACTACAACAAGCCCACCCAGACCGGTCTTGAAGCCCACTTCCGCACTGTCGCTGACGCGGTTAAGACCCCCGTCATGCTCTACGACATCCCCGGCCGCACCGGTACCCCCATTACCCCGGCCGTCTACCGTGCCCTGGCAGACCACGAAAACATCGTGGCAGTCAAGGACGCCAAGGCCGACTTCACCGCTGCCACCGAGGTCATGGAAACCACCGACCTGGACTACTACTCAGGCGACGATGGCCTGACCCTGCCCTGGCTGGCTATGGGAGCCGTCGGCCTGGTCGGCGTCACCTCCCACGTAGCCCCCGAACACTTCCGCCAGCTCATCGACGCAACCATCGCCGGCGACCTGGCAACCGCCCAGAAACTGCACCTCGACCTGGCCCCGGTCGTCCGCGCCGCTATGAGCCGCGTACCCGGCTGTGTTGCCGCCAAGCAGATTCTCACCTGGCAGGGCATCCTCGACTCAGCCACCGTGCGCCTGCCGCACGTGCTGGCCACCGACGAAGAAGCCGCACAGATGCGCTCCGACCTCGAAGGCTCCGTCATCGCCTCAACCCTGGTCAAGTAAAAACGTACTGCGGGTACCCGGCGGGCCCACCCAAAATCAGGAAGATTTTGGGTGGCCCGCTTTGCCCGTATTCAGAAAAGAAAAGATAGAAGAAAGAGAAACTATGCAAACAGTTGAAAGCCCGCACCTTCCCCCCAAACTCAAAAAAGACACCCTGCGCGTTGTGCCGCTGGGCGGTCTCGGCGAAGTTGGCCGTAACATGACCGTCTACGAAATCAACGGCAAACTGCTCGTGGTCGACTGCGGCGTGCTCTTCCCCGAAGAGTCCCAGCCCGGCGTAGACCTGATCCTGCCCGACCTCAACTACATCAAGGACCGCCTGCAGGACATCGTGGCGATCGTGCTGACCCACGGCCATGAGGACCACATCGGCGCTGTACCCTACCTGCTGCGTATGCGCCCCGATATTCCCCTGGTGGGCTCCCAGCTGACCCTGGCCCTGGTCGAAGCTAAGCTCCAGGAACACCGCATCAAGCCCTACACCATGGACGTTGTTGAAGGCCAGGTTGAGCGCTTCGGCCCCTTCGAATGTGAATTCGTAGCCGTTAACCACTCCATCCCCGATGCCCTGGCAGTCTTCATCCGCACCAAGGCGGGCAAGGTCCTGCACACCGGCGACTTCAAGATGGACCAGCTGCCCCTGGACGGCCGCATCACCGACCTGCGTCACTTCGCCCGCCTGGGTGAAGAGGGAATCGACCTCTTCCTGCCCGACTCCACCAACGCTGAGGTTCCCGGCTTTACCCCGACCGAAAAGAACATCGGCCCGGTCATCTCCAACGTTATGCGCGATGCTAAGCGCCGCGTCATCGTTGCTTCATTCTCCTCACACGTGCACCGCGTCCAGCAGGTGCTCGATGCAGCTGCTGAACGCGGCCGCAAGGTGGTCCTGGTCGGCCGCTCCATGGTACGCAACATGACCATTGCAGAGAAGCTGGGCTACCTGAATGTACCCGAAGGTATTCTGGTTGACCTCAAGAAGGTCGATGACTACCGCCCCGAGCAGATTGTCATGATGTGCACCGGCTCCCAGGGTGAGCCCATGGCGGCTCTCTCCCGTATGGCTAACGGCGACCACAAGATTCAGGTCGAAAAGGGCGACACCATTATCCTGGCCTCATCCCTGATTCCCGGTAACGAAACTTCTGTCTACCGCGTGATCAACGGCCTGATGAAGCTGGGCGCCAACGTGGTTCACAAGGGCAACGCTAAGGTACACGTCTCAGGCCACGCCGCTGCCGGTGAGCTGCTTTACTGCTACAACATCCTGCAGCCCAAGAACGTCATGCCTGTGCACGGCGAAGTACGCCACCTGCTGGCCTCAGGCAAGCTGGCTATCGAAACCGGAATCAAGAGCGATCGGGTGATCATCGGTGACTCCGGAACCGTCGTCGATTTGCGCGACGGCCGCGCTGACATTGTCGGTCAGGTACCCTGCGAATATGTCTACGTTGACGGTAAGTCTGTAGGTCACGTTACCGAAGATGACCTCAAGGACCGCCGCGTCCTGGGCGAAGAAGGCTTCGTCTCTATCGTCACCGTAGTTGACCGCGCCACCAAGCGCGTGGTCACCGGGCCCGACATCCATGCCCGCGGTATCGCCGAAAATGATTCCGTCTTCGACGACATTACCCCCAAGATCACCGCAGCTCTTGAGGACGCCCTGCACCGGGCTCCTGAGCGCGTGCACACCACGCATCAGCTGCAGCAGATCGTCCGCCGCACCATGGGGGCTTGGGTAGCCCGCCGCTTGCGCCGCAAGCCCATGATTGTGCCCGTGGTCATCGAGACCCACACCCCCGAGGCTGACGGCAACTAGCAACCTCTGAGCATACCCGGCGGCAGTTTTACCTGCCGCCGGGTAAGCTATTTAAACGCAACCGATCATCAAGCAGTATTGGGAAGAATGGCTCCGCGAAAGTCTGCATCGAGTAAATCAGCCCCCCGCGCCGCGGGGAGTCGCTCCAAGACGTCCTCACGTCGCTCAACCTCAGCTCAAGGTAGAAGCCGGAAGGCCTCGTCAGCACCCCCACAGGAAAGTAACGCCTTTGTGCGTGCCCTGGTCGGAGCCTGGCAGGCCCTGGCCTTCACCGTGGGCGGTGCCGTACGCCGAATGGGTGAGCTCCGCACCGATATTGAACTCCACGAACGCCGCGACGGCGGTGCCCTGCTGGTGCTGGCTATCGGCCTGCTGACAGCCGGGGTGGAATGGTGGGGCTGGCGGGCTGACCCCGCGAACCTGGCCTGGTACGAGTGGCCCCTGCACCTGTGGCACATCGCTGTGGGCGGTCTCTTCGGCCAAGGCTCCCTGCTCATTCCTATCCTCTGCCTGATTTTCGCTATCCGTATCTTCCGTCACCCGCTGGAGGTGCGGGCTAACAACCGCATTGCGATTGGCTTTACTATCATGACGGTCTCTGCCTCGATGATGGGGGCCAAAGTTGCAGGCTACCCCTCTTTCTCATCGAGTTTTGATGAATTCTGGGGCGGCGGCGGTACCGTTGGCGTGCTGATTGGCACCCCCGCCAGCCGTATCGTAGGCGGCGTGAATGTGCTGGAATGGCTCTTGATTGCCCTGGTTTTCCTGGCCGGTCTGCTGGTGGCCACCGATACGCCCCTGCGCCAGATTTGGCCCAAGATCGTGCATATTTTCGGTCTGATGCTGGGGGAGAAGCCCCACGGTTCGGTCGCTGATGCCGGGCGTCCTTCCCGTGCCTCCCGTTCTCAGGACAAGGCTGAAACTCGCGTGCTAGAGGGCGAACACGACCGCTCCTATCTCTACGAGGACGCCCCCGCCCCGGCTCCCCGCCGTCGCGGTGGCTTACTGGGCTGGTTGGGCTTTGGCCCCCGTCCCGTGAGCGACCGCAGGTTAGACCGCTACGAGGCGGACGAGGCCTACCAAACCGCTGTGATTGATGACGGCTCCGAGGCTGACCCCGAGACCGCCCGCGTTGAGCAGGTGCCCCCGGCACCCCGCCGTGCCACCCAGACATCAAGCCGACCTGTTGAGGCCTTTGACGTAGAAGCACCCCGCAAGCAGACCCGCCGCGAGAAGAAAGCGGCGGCTAAGGCTGCCAAGAAGCAGGCCCAGCTCTTTGACCAGGGCCTGTGGGAGAGCGAGGACGAGCTTTCGGCCAGCTACGCCGGCGAAGACCGTTCGGACGCCCCGGCCCAGCGCCTCGACCAGGCCCGCCAGGCTGCCGCCGAGCACGGCTACCGCCCCGAACCCGCCGATAGGTCTAACGACGACTTTGCGACCGAGACTGCTTCAGCTCAGCCTGCCGCTCGCCAGACCGCTACTCCTTCTTCGGCCCCTGCTCCTGCTGTGCCCCGCCCCGGTCAGGGCAGCTCTTCTGCCACCTCGCTGGGCGCTGCCCTGACCGGAGCTGCTGCTGGGTCAGCCGCTGCTGGTGCCACTTCGTCAGCCAAGGCATCTGCCCCCCAGCCTGCTACCGCAGGTTCCGGGCAGGTACCCGCGGCGACTCGTCCTGCTGCTGACCGCCCTGTTGCAGAGCGCCCGTCCGCCCGACTGCAAAACAACACCGTGGCAGAACGAACCGAGCAGCCCCGCGGCGAGCTGGTCGTGGAATCCTCCACAGGCTCCTACACCCTGCCCACCGAATCCATGCTTGAGGCCGGCCCACCCGCCAAGGAAAGCTCCGAAGCCAACGAGCAGGTGGTCGATGCCCTGACCAACGTGCTCCAGCAGTTCAACGTTGACGCCGAGGTCACCGGCTTCTCCCGCGGCCCCACCGTCACCCGCTACGAGATTGAGCTGGGCCCCGGCACCAAGGTGGAACGCGTCACCGCCCTGTCCAAGAACATTGCCTACGCCGTGGCGTCTGCCGACGTTCGCATTCTCTCGCCCATTCCGGGTAAGAGCGCTATCGGTATCGAAATTCCCAATACCGACCGCGAAATCGTGGTGCTGGGCGATGTGCTGCGCTCGGCTAAGGCCCACGCTACCGACCACCCCATGGTCATGGGCGTGGGTAAGGATGTCGAGGGCGGCTTCGTCATTGCTAACCTGGCTAAGATGCCCCACATGCTGGTGGCAGGTGCTACCGGCGCCGGTAAATCCTCGTTCGTGAACTCCATGATTACCTCGATCCTGATGCGCTCAACCCCCGATCAGGTGCGCCTGATTATGGTTGACCCCAAGCGCGTGGAGCTCACCGCCTACGAGGGGATTCCCCACCTGATTACCCCCATCATCACCAACCCCAAGAAGGCCGCCGAGGCCCTGCAGTGGGTGGTGCGAGAGATGGACGCCCGCTACGACGACCTTGCCCACTACGGCTACAAGCACGTGGACGACTTCAACAAGGCCGTCAAGGCTGGCAAGATTCAGCCTGAGCCAGGTTCCAAGCGCCAGATTAAGGCCTACCCCTATCTGCTGGTGATCGTGGACGAGCTTGCCGACCTGATGATGGTTGCCCCGCGTGATGTGGAAGAGTCCATCGTCCGTATCACTCAGCTGGCCCGCGCCGCCGGTATTCACCTGGTGCTGGCGACCCAGCGTCCGTCCGTTGACGTGGTCACCGGCCTGATTAAGGCCAACGTGCCCTCCCGCATGGCCTTTGCGACCTCGTCAGTGACCGACTCACGCGTGGTGCTCGACCAGCCTGGCGCCGAGAAACTGATCGGCCAGGGTGATGCCCTCTTCCTGCCCATGGGCGCGTCGAAGCCCATGCGTGTGCAGGGCGCCTGGGTGGGCGAATCTGAGATTCACGAGGTCGTAGAGCACGTAAAGAAGCAGGCCCCTGCGGTCTACCGCGACGACGTGATCGCCGCTGCCCCCTCCAAGAAGATTGACGACGACATCGGGGACGACCTGGATGACCTGCTGCGGGCAGCCGAGCTGGTGGTCAACACCCAGTTCGGTTCGACCTCCATGCTGCAGCGCAAGCTGCGCGTGGGCTTTGCTAAGGCAGGGCGCCTGATGGACCTGCTCGAATCGCGCGAAGTCGTTGGCCCCTCTGAGGGATCGAAGGCCCGCGACGTGCTGGTCCAGCCCGATGACCTGCCCGCCGTCCTCGCTAAGATTCGGGGTGAAGAGCCCCCGGCCCCTGTAGACAGCGACCCCTACGGCGGGGATCCCGTAGCCCACATGAACGACGGGGTTCCGCAGACCGTTGACTACTACGACGAGGCGGATGCCCCCGACAGCGAGGACGCCTGGAACCTCACCGGCCGCTAGCCGGCCTTCCCCTGCCAGACCCAACCGACGGCGTCCGCCCCGCACACATCGGCGGGGCAATGCCACCCTAAGGAGAAGACCATGGCCGACCAGACCGCAACCGCCTCAAACTGGAACATACCCAATGCGCTGACCGCCCTGCGCATACTGATGGTGCCCCTGTTCGTGTGGGCCCTCTGGGCGGGCGGCCCCCATGGCGAGGCCAGCCTGAGCCTGCGCTGGTGGGCAGCTGCTGTGTTCGTACTGGCAATGATCACCGACTGGCTCGATGGCTACCTGGCCCGCAAGAACAACCTGATTACCAGCTTCGGAAAGATTGCCGACCCCATTGCCGATAAGCTGCTGACCGGTGCCGCCTTCGTGGTGCTGTCTATGTTGGGGGAGCTGTGGTGGTGGGTCACCATCGTCATTCTGGTGCGCGAGTGGGGTATCACGGTGATGCGCCTGTTCATCATCAAGTACGGGGTCATGGCGGCCTCTAAGGGCGGTAAGCTCAAGACCGTGCTGCAGACGGTGGCACTGGTGCTGATGATTCTCCCGCTGGGGCAGCTGGGCTCCTGGGCTCTGTGGCCCGGCTACCTGGTGATGGCCGCTGTGGTGGTTGTGACCGTGGTGACCGGTATCGACTACGTCATCAAGGCCATGCAGCTGCGCCGCGACTACTTCGCGGCTCAGGGGAAGTAGCCCGGCATGGTAGAGACAAGTGCCCAGGACCTTGAGCGCGCAGCTGCCCGCCTGGTTGCCGCTGCGGTAGCTCGCTCAGCCGATGCGGCGCAGAAGGGGGCGGACGCCGGTGCTCAGCTGGCAACGGCAGAGTCCCTGACCGGGGGTATGGTGGGCCAGCTCATCTGCACCGTTCCCGGGGCATCTGCGGTGTACCGGGGTGGCGTTATCTCCTACGCTACCGAGGTCAAAGCCTCAGTGCTGGGGGTACCTGCCGGTTTGCTGGCTGAGCGGGGAGCGGTAGATCCGGACGTCGCAATCGCCATGGCTCAGGGAGCCGCCCGGGTCTGCGAAGCTGATTTCGGCGTAGCCACCACCGGGGCTGCCGGGCCGGAGCCCTGCGATGGCAAACCGGTAGGGCGCGTCTACCTGGCCGTAGCGCACCCGGCGAGCGGGGGCGTCCGCGTGCTTGAAAAAAACTATGCGGGCAACCGGGCAGAAATTCGCGCCCAAGCCGCCCACGATGCCTTGAACCTGCTTGCAGAGTTTCTTGCTGAAACCGCTAAGTAAGCTCCCAGAAAATTTTCAGATGAATTTTTCAGCTAACAGGGAATGAAAACACAGCCCTGTGGGTTTAGATAGATGTAACAAGAAAAAGTCGTAAGTAAACGAAATATTCTTGAGGTCAGCTGACGAAAGCGCGAACATGCGATAGGCTGATAACACCCGCTCCTGATATAACGGGAGCATGACAACCAGGAGATTGGTATAAAAATGACTAAGCAGCCCGTATCCGTGAACGGTGTCGTCCGTTGGAAGGATGTGGGTCAGACTGAGAACGCTGCCCCCGCCCAAGACACCGGTAAAGTAATCCTGCTCCGCCACGCTATCGGCGAAGTTCTGCGCGATGTTCGCCAGCGCCAGGGCCGCACCCTCCGCGAAGTTTCCCACTCAGCCCGAGTGTCACTGGGCTACCTCAGCGAGGTCGAGCGCGGCCAGAAGGAAGCCTCATCAGAGCTGTTGGCTTCCATCTGCCAGGCACTGAACATCTCCCTCTCAGCTATGCTGGCCGAAGTCTCAGCCCGTATGGCTGTTGAAGAAGGCTTCTCGGTACCCGATACCGTGCCCGCTGAATTCTCAGAACAGTTCAAGCGCGAATACGGTATCGCCGCTACCTCAAGCCGCGATATTCCCGCCGTTGAGCGCCCCCTGGCAGCTCGCTAGACGATTCGCTCTCTAGGTAACTAAGAGATGGAGCCGGGCCCCGCAAGGGCTCGGCTCTCTTTGTGTTCTGTGGTGTCTGTGTACTGTGGGGGAAGGAAGAAGATGAAGCTCAGCGAATTTTGGGCGGCGATGGACCATGAGTTTGGTCCGGTCTATGCCCGCCATCTAGCCCGTGATCTGGTGCCCGGGGACTTCGGTGATTTGACGGCCCAGCAAGCCCTGGACGCCGGCGCCAACGTGCGCGAGGTGTGGCTGGCTATTTGCCGGGTGCAGGACGTTCCTGTGGAACGGCAGCTGGGGCCCGATATTGAACCGCGCCCCTAGGCTAGAAAATCGTTCGTACTTAATAGAAAATGTGTTCGAATTCCTGTAGGATTGTGAACAAACGACCGGCAGCCCGCGACACATAACCGGGTTATCCACAGATTTTCAAAATCTTCGCGCTGAACCCTTAAAGTGTCAGCCCTAGGTATTACCGTGGTAGCCAGAGAAGAACTCTCGTACCGCGATAAGAAATGAGGAACATACATGGCAGCGAAAACTCGCATGCAGTCAGTAGGTCAGGTGCCCGCCGAAGGGCGCGAAAAGGCACTTGAGGCCGTCCTTGCCCAGATCGATAAGAACTACGGCAAGGGCTCCGTCATGCGCCTGGGAGACCGCGAGGCCAGCAAGGTCGAGACTATTTCAACCGGCGCTCTGGCCCTGGACGCCGCCCTCGGCATTGGTGGTCTGCCCCGCGGTCGCGTGGTAGAAATCTACGGCCCTGAATCTTCTGGTAAGACCACCGTTGCCCTCCACGCTGTGGCTAACGTGCAGAAAGCCGGCGGTATCGCAGCCTTTATCGATGCTGAACACGCTCTTGACCCGGTCTACGCAGCCAAGCTGGGTGTAGACACCGACGCCCTGCTGGTCTCCCAGCCCGATACCGGTGAACAGGCCCTGGAAATCATGGATATGCTGGTGGGCTCTGGCTCCATCGACATCATCGTGGTCGACTCCGTTGCCGCTCTGGTGCCCCGCGCTGAAATTGAGGGTGAGATGGGTGACTCCCACGTGGGTCTGCAGGCTCGTCTGATGTCCCAGGCCCTGCGTAAGATTACCGGCCGCCTGTCAGCAACCAACACCACCGCTATCTTCATCAACCAGCTGCGCGAAAAGATCGGCGTTTTCTTCGGCTCACCCGAAACCACCACCGGTGGTAAGGCCCTGAAGTTCTACGCCTCGGTACGTATCGATATTCGCCGTATTGAGACCCTCAAGGACGGCGCTAACCCCATCGGTAACCGTACCCGCGCCAAGGTCGTCAAGAACAAGATGGCTCCGCCCTTCAAGCAGGCTGAATTCGATATTCTCTACGGTGAGGGTATCTCCGTTGAAGGCGGTATTCTTGACCTCGCCGTTGAGCACAACGTGGTCAAGAAGTCCGGCGCCTGGTTCACCTATGAGGGCGATCAGCTGGGCCAGGGTAAGGAAAACGTGCGCCGTTTCCTCAAGGACAACCCCGAACTGACCGAAGAGATCAAGTACAAGACCATGGTCAAGCTCGGCATCATTGAGGGTGAAGAGGAAGAACTGGACGAGGTAGAGCCCAGCACCTCTGTCGACCCGCTCGATGACATCTCTGAGAACTTCTAAACTCATAACAGCGAGCTAGTAGCCGCCACCACCGGGAAAAGCCCCCGGTAGTGGCGGCTTTCGACATGACACGATGTAGGTAGTAGGAGGGGAATATGAGCGCAGAAAACTCACGAGCCGAAGATTTTCTTGCCCCTGAGGAGTACCCGGCCTGGCACCCGGCGGCACAGGGTCTGACCCAGGACCTGCCGGGGGAGTCTGGCGCCTACGCCAGCACGCAAACCGCTACCCCCTATACCGGCAAAGCCTCAGCCGCAGCGGGTAGTAACCGTGACGGTGGGGAAGTAGCCGAGGCTGCGGAACCAGCCCGTCAGGGCAAATACACCCGCCGTCGTAACCCCAACCTCAAAAAAGGGTTCCGCAAGCCGCCCGCCAAATACGCTGCCCGCTCGCCCTTCGCACCCGCTATCGGGGCGGCGTCCGCCCCAGAGAACGAAACTCCCCAGCGCAAGCGCTCGCAGCCCCTCTTCTGTGAAGGCTCAGCCCTGAACGAGCCGGTCACCGACGAAGAGATGTTGGTGCAGGGGATCACTCCTATGCCTGAGAAGAGAGGCCGCGCCGGTAAGGAGCCGGAGAGTGAATTTACGCGGGCTAAAAATATTGTGCTGAATCAGCTTGCTGCGTCGCCTAAGTCCCGGGCCATGCTGGAGAAAAAGCTGGTTGAGAAAGAAATCTCGGCGGAGGTTATTGAGGATATCCTGAACCGTTTTGAGGCGGTCAACCTGATTAACGACGCTGAGTTCGCTGACATGTATGTGCGAACTCGAATGAACGTGAAGAAGCTGTCGCGGTCGGCTATCCGGCGGGAGCTGAAAACCAAGGGGGTTGAGGGTGAGCTTGCCGAAATAGCTCTGGAGCAGCGCACCGAGGAGGATGAGCGCGCCGACGCCCACGAGCTGGTGCGCAAAAAACTGCGTCCCTCAATGGACCTGGGGGACAGGGCTGAGAAAGAGAAGGTCATGCGCCGCCTGGTGGCTATGCTGGGTCGCAAGGGCTACCCGGCGGGCCTAGCTTTTAGCGTGGTGCGCGAAGAGGTCGAGAGTTACGCTCAAGAGATGGGCATGACCGCACAGGATAGCTATTCCTACTATGACTAAAAACAGGGGCGTACGGTACAGAGGTATGTACCGTGCGCCCCAGTCTGATATGGCCTGCGGCAGGTTTACGACCAGCCGTTGGGCAGTAGACCAAAAATAGCGGCAACCGAGTAGATAAAGGCAACCGTATAGGTCACAATGAGAATCCCCTGGGCAATGGGGTGAGCTTGCCAGGTCACTGTCCAGACAGGTTCTAGCTCGCCCTTTTTACGGGCGGCTCGAAGCATGAGCACCGGGAGGATAGACATAGCAGCACCGGCAAAGCCGCCGGCGTATGATAGGGCAGAAACGAAACCGCCTAGACCGGCAATTGAGATAGCCAGCGGGGGCAAAACGGTCAGGCCAACAGCGGCGATACGAAGCGGTCCGTGTTCTTCCCAGCGAGTGATATCGAGGATATTACGCATAGCGGTGTAGCCGATAGCTACAAAAGAGGTAAACATTGCCAGCAGGGCAAAGATGTTAGCCAGGTAGTAGGCAAGAGGGCCCAGGGCTTCACCCCAGGAGAGCGTGACAACCTCAGAGACGTTATCACCGAGCAGGCCCAGCGCGACAAAGGGAACCAGAGCGAGGGTGAAACCGGTGGCTGACATGCCGCCAACGAGAGCGGTGGGGATAGCCTTGGGGTTGGCGTCGCCAAGTCCGCGTACCAGCTCAGGGACAACGTACTGAGCCATAAAGGTGAAGACCGCTAGGTTCATAATTGGCACGATGAAGAAGGGGTGCAACTCTACCAGGTTGGAGAGAGTAATGCCGGGGCCAAGAATAGTCCAGAGTGAGAGGGCAAGAATGATCGCTGCCATGCCCGTGGTAATGAGCCCTTCGACAAGACCGGTGGCGTGTAGACCCTTAAACATGATGAAGGAGCCAAGCGCGAAGAAAAGTAGGGTTCCAGCGAGCTGTGGTAAACCGGTGAGATTGTTGAGCAGAGAGCCTGAGCCTGCGGCGTAGGCTATGAGTGCACCGATGGAGTTGACCATGATAGCAGCGAAGATGACCCAGCGGCCGGCCTGACCCAGGTACTTTTCTGCTAGGCCTGAGAGCTGTAGTGGTTCTTTGGTGCGCTGAGAAACCTCGGCGATGTACATCATAGAGAAGGTAGTCAGCAAACCAGCAATGGTGAGGGCAATGGCGAGCGCCAGGAAACCACCGTTGCGGGCGGCGTAGGGCAGGCTGAGGATGCCCGCGCCAATATTGGTGCCGAAGATGAGGGCGATGCCTTGGAGGACACTGAGGGTTGGGGCAGGGCGCTGATAAGCGACTGACCCTGACGGAGCGGACGAGGACATGGAAATCCTTAGGGTAGGGGAACATAAGAAGGGTGCGTACAGTGTGAGGTACTGAAGTAGATAGTACTCCCGGCGGGGCAAAATAAGAGCTATTGTGACTGCTTATGCCCGACAGTTTGTTCCGTTAAGATTGCTTGGAGGGTGAGAACCGCCGAAGCCACGTGCTGATCGTGATCAAAAGCTGCCTGGGGCTGGGGTGAGACTCGCTCGTAGAATTCTTGGGTTTTTGTGTGCCAGGTCAGGCTGCTTAATACTGCTTGCGGTAGTGGCCCCTCAGGCCAGGACGGGAAGCCCAGCAGGAGCTCAGCCACCGGTAACGCCCAGTGGTGCCAGCAGGTGCCCTCAGCGTCGATACCGCGAACCCCCGACCCAGGGGCCGCCTGCTGCAGCAGATTGGCCGGAGAAAAATCGCCGGACGACAGCACCCTCTCACTCGGCGCCGGGTAGATAATGCCCTCCACGGCCTGCTCCATCTGCGTGAACTCAACCGACCCCACGGGCACACCTTCCCTCTCGACCAACAGGTGCAGGCCCTTGAAGGCAAGCTGGGGTGAGGGCAGGGACCCTGGTGCGGACGCCCGCGTGTCAGCGCTCGCAAGCTCAGCGGCAAAAGATGCCTGGGCGGCAGCCTGGGCGGGAGAGCCCAGAATGCTAGCCCAGGTATCTACCCAAGCGTCCAGGGCCTGCCGGGGTGCGGCGTCCGCCCCGGACGACAGCAGCAGTTCACCTAAGCTGATAGCGGATGAGGCGCCGCCGGTGACGTCCTCAAGAATCAGTAGGCGATTAGCGTCGTCAGCGGCCAACAGGCGGGGGTAGAGCCCCGGTGCGACCTGCTCCAGGGCAGCAAGGCCGTGTTTTTCGCGCAGGTAGCCAAAACCGCCAGAGTTGCGGGCTGAATCCTTGCGGCGAAAATACTTGAGCACACAGCTCGCCCCGCGATGATCCCGCACCCGAACAACCACCGACCGCATCCCGCTCGACAAAATCTGGGCACTAGCAACCTGAACGCCGGTCAGCTCCACAGAACGCTCTAAAAGCCCGGCCAGCAGACGCAAAAAAGCGGGGGAATCTACGGGCTGCTCCACCGCACTAGGGGAGTAGGCGCTCGCAGCCTGGGCGGCACGTGATGCAAAGAATGAGGGAGAAGGGCGAACCGGCATAGAGCCCAGAATAGCAACCTAGTAGACTGTACGGGTGAGTATTGACGTGAACACCGACAAGCCCGTGGCAGCACCCAAAACCCGCACCTACGAGGTGCGTACCTTCGGCTGCCAGATGAACGTACACGATTCAGAGCGCATGAGCGGCCTGCTTGAAGCATCAGGCTATGTGCCCGCAGAAGAGGGAACCACCCCCGACCTGGTCGTTTTCAACACCTGTGCCGTGCGCGAAAAGGCCGATAATAAGCTCTACGGTAACCTGGGCCAGCTCGCCCCGGTCAAGCGTGAGAACGAGGGCATGCAGATTGCCGTAGGTGGCTGCCTGGCGCAGAAAGACCAGGACGTCATTCTGAAGAAGGCCCCCTGGGTCGACGTGGTCTTCGGTACCCACAACATCGGATCCCTGCCCACCCTGCTTGAGCGCGCCCGTCATAACAACGAGGCCCAGGCTGAGCTGCTGGAGGCCCTGGAGGTTTTCCCCTCCACCCTGCCGACCAAGCGCGACCACGTGTACTCCGGCTGGGTCTCTATCTCGGTGGGCTGCAACAACACCTGTACCTTCTGCATCGTGCCCTCTCTGCGCGGTAAGGAAGAAGACCGCCGCCCCGGCGAAATCCTGGCAGAAGTACAGGCCCTAGTCGACGACGGCGCTATCGAAGTGACCCTGCTGGGCCAGAACGTCAACTCCTACGGTGTGGGCTTTGGCGACCGTCAGGCCTTTTCGAAGCTGCTGCGAGCCTGCGGCGAGATTGAGGGGCTGGAGCGCGTCCGTTTTACCTCCCCCCACCCGGCCATGTTCACCGACGACGTCATCGACGCAATGGCTGAAACCCCCAACGTTATGCCCGTACTGCACATGCCCCTGCAGTCCGGCTCTGACAAGGTGCTCAAAGACATGAAGCGCTCCTACCGCTCCAAGAAGTTCCTGGGCATCCTGGAGAAGGTGCGCGAGCGCATCCCCGATGCCGTCATCACCACCGATATTATTGTCGGCTTCCCCGGCGAAACCGAAGAGGACTTCCAGGAGACCCTGCGCGTGGTGGAGGAGTCCCGTTTCTCGTCCGCTTTTACTTTCCAGTACTCGATTCGCCCCGGCACTCCGGCAGCGACCATGCCCAACCAGGTGCCCAAGGCCGTGGTGCAGGAACGCTACGAGCGTCTGATCGCCCTACAGGACCGCATTGCCGGTGAAGAAAACCGTAAGCAGCTGGGTAAGACCGTTGAGCTGATGGTTACCGCAGAGTCAGGGCGTAAGGCCGAAGAAACCGGCCGCCTGTCGGGCCGCGCCCGCGACCAGCGCCTGGTGCACTTTACTGTGCCCGAAGGCTGCGAGGTGCCCCGCCCCGGCGACCTGGTCACCCTGCCCATCACCGAGGCTGGTTCCTTCCACCTGATTTCTGACCCCACCGCTGACCAGTACTCGGTACGCCGCTCCCGCGCCGGTGACGCCTGGGACCGTGCCCAGGCCGACTCCTGCGGTACCGGTACCACCCAGGTTCCCGGCACCCCGGTTTCCCTGGGCTTCCCCACCTTCAAGCCCGCCCTCTAACCCATGACAGAGAAGGACGCCGCCAGCAGCTCCCTGCCCATCATCGCCGTGGTGGGCCCCACCGGCTCAGGTAAAAGCGCCCTCGCTATCGAGCTGGCACGGGCTTTGGGAGGGGAGTGCGTCAACGCCGATTCCATGCAGTTCTACCGGGGTATGGATATCGGCACCGCCAAGGTCACTGCCGAAGAAATGCGGGGGGTTCCCCACCACCTGCTTGACACCCTCGATGTCACGGAGGAAGCCTCGGTCGCTACCTTCCAGTCCCAGGCCCGGCAGATTTTTGATGAGATTCGCGCTCGCGGGAACTACCCGATTCTGGTCGGTGGATCCGGTCTGTATGTGCGCGCTGCCCTAGACGTTTTGGAATTTCCCGAAACCGACCCGGCGGTGCGGGCTCGGCTGGAAGCTGAGCTGGCGGCGTCCGGCCCCGGCCCCCTACTGGAGCGCCTGCGCACGGTCGACCCAGAATCTGCCGAGCGGGTCAAGGATGACCGCCGCCTGGTGCGCGCCCTTGAGGTCTTTGAGGTGACCGGTCGCCCCTTCTCGTCCTTCATGCCCACCCGCACCTACCACCAGCCTGCCCTGCAAATTGGTCTCAACGGTGACCGTGCCCGGCTGCACCAGCGGCTGCACCAGAGGGTCGTTGCCATGGAAGAAGCCGGGCTGCTGGCCGAGGTAGAAGCCCTCGAAGCCAGGGGACTGCGCCGGGGCAAAACGGCCCCGGCCGCCATCGGCTACCGGGAATTTCTCAAGGTTCTGGACGCCTCCCGCGGCTTGCTGCCTGCCGGTGAGGAATATTCTGTCGCCCAGGCAGTTGAAGATACCGTCACCGCCACCCGCCAGTTCGCCCGCCGCCAGCTCACCTGGTTCAGGGCAGATGAGCGGGTGCACTGGCTTGACTGGTCCAGCCCCGATCTGCTCACCGAGGCCCTGGCGATCATCAAGGGCCACCAGGCACTAGACTAAGAAGAAAAAGCGCCCCACAACGGAAAGGCAAAACCCGTGGCAACCCACACCGTAGAAACCCCCGTCTGGGGCGATTTGACCGGCAAGACTCTCACCAAGGGGCAGGCAACCGGTAACGACTTCATCTTCGTCACCGACCCCGAAGCTAAGCTCGACCTGTCGGCTGAGCTCATTGCCAAGGTGACCGACCGCCACTTCGGCATCGGGGCCGACGGCTTTATTCGCGCGGTCAAGACCGAACACCTGGACTTTGCCTCCCACCTGCTGGAAGAGGCCCCCGAAGCTATCTGGTTCATGGACTACCGCAACGGCGATGGCTCCATTGCCGAGATGTGCGGCAACGGCGTGCGCGCCTTCGTTGACTACCTGCTGGCCGAAAAACTGGTTGAGCTTGAAGAGGGCGGACGCCTGCTGATTGCCACCCGCGCCGGTATTAAGGCTGTGGGACGCACCGAGGACGGCTACGCCATCGACATGGGCCCCTGGGGCTTCATCAACGGTGACATGGCCCGCGATAACGGCACCGACGCCCAGGTGACCGCCAAGGGCCTACGCACTCCCCGCGGTGCCCTCTCCATTACTATGGGCAACCCCCATACCGTCGTCATGCTGGGCACCGACGGCAAGCTTGACGGGCTGAACCTGCACGAGGCCCCCAAGGTTTCACCCAACCCGCCTGAAGGCACCAACGTAGAGTTCGTCGTCCCCGAAGAAATCTCAGCAGAGGACGGTGACCCCGCCACCGAAAACATCGGTTCCATCCGCATGCGCGTACACGAACGCGGAGTTGGTGAGACCCTTTCCTGCGGTACCGGTGCTTGCGCCGCCGCTGCCGCTACCCGTTTCTGGGGTGGTGAGGACGCCCCCGACGAGTGGCTGGTCCGCGTACCCGGTGGAACCCTCGCCGTCACCTTTGTGCTGGGCCCCGACAACCTCGAACACGTTGTCCTGGCAGGCCCTGCCGCCATGACCGGCAAGGTGCTGCTATAACGAGGCTTATTCATAATGGGTTTCGCAGGCTCACGCTCGCTGCGACCCTCTCGTCCGGTTCGCTTCGCTCACTGAGCGATTCGCGCCAGCCACCGAGCCAGCAGCTTCGCTGTGAGCCTGCTTCACCTACTCTTATGAATAAGCCTCAACGGAGAAAGCCTTTAAATAGATGAGAGAGACATACGAGTGAGATATCTTGGAAACAAGGAAAGCTTAGCTGATGAAATAAAATATTTTATGGCTAAAAAAATTCCCATGAGGAAAGAATATACTTTTTTTGATGCATTTTCAGGCACAGGAGCGGTGGCCAAAGTTATTGCGGGAAGTGTTGGTAAGATCATCGTTAATGATAGCTTGGAGTGCTCGGCCTGGTATGCTAAATCTAATATCGAAGGAAACGTTTACAACTGGGAGTCATTGGGCTTCGACCCGATCGACTATCTAAATAATAGTGATGCAGTTTCTGAGGGATTTATCTATAAAAATTATGCTCCTTTAGAATCCGGGCGGATGTATTTCACAAATTATAATGCTAAACGAATCGATTATGTTCGCGGGACAATTGATACCTGGTATGAAGATAATCTGATAGATGTTCAACAAAGACATTACCTTATTTCATGTTTAGTAGAAGCAGTATCTAAGGTATCAAATGTTGCAGGTGTTTATGGAGCATATCTAAAGAGATGGGATTCACGAGCCCATAAAAAATTACATCTATCGCATTTTCCACCGAACACAGAATCTGTGGACGTTGAGGTAAAAAATAGTTTTCTGGAAACAATCATCAGTTCTGTTGAATGTGATATATTGTACCTGGATCCACCCTACACTCAGAATCAATACGGTACTCAGTATCATCTACTTGAAACAATTTCAAAATATGATTCTCCTGAAATCAGTAGAATCACTGGGTCGCGTCCTACTGGGCCGATGCGTTCAGATTGGTCGAAGGACATAAAAGCACATATTCTATTTGAATATATATTGTCCCAGACAAAAGCAAATCATGTTTTTCTGAGCTATAGCTCAGATGGTTTAATGTCGAAAGACTATATTATGTCGTGCCTTAAACGACACTGCGTAGACGGAACTATCGATCTTAAGGTTATTCCATACAAAAATTACTCAAACTGGAAAAACAAACCAAGAAAAAATCATGAAGAGTATATTTTCTATGGCGAGCTCAAGAAATCCGAAAATATTCGCTACCAGTCGCCTCTGAATTATACTGGAAATAAGTTTAATATAATTGATGAAATTATAGAATCACTCCCTGCTGGAAAGATGGACACTTTTGTAGATGTTTTTGGAGGCGGATTTAATGTAGGCATTAATATTGAAGCGTCTTCCCTTATATATAATGACATTAATCCTTTTGTTGTTAGTCTTATTGAATCTTTCAAAAAATATGATACCTACGAGTATATAAAGTATATTAGGAAGCTGGAGAAGCAGTATAACCTTTTAGATATAGACTCTGGAGGCTACGCTTTCCTTCGTGAAAAGTATAACTCTACACCAATTCCTCAACGTGATCCGAGGATGCTCTTTGTTCTAATTATGTATGGTTTTAATCAGCAAATTAGATTTAATTCAGCGATGGAGTTTAATAATCCTATAGGCATGCGTTGGTTCAATGATCGTATGCTTGAAAAATTTATTAGTTTTTCAAGAAGAATCAAACAATCTGAAGTAAAATTTTTTTCAAATGATTACTCTAATTTGATCAAGTACCCGTTTTCCGGGAATCCGTTTTACTATTTTGATCCACCATATCTACTAACAACTGGAAGTTATAACGATGGAAGTCGAGGTTTTAAAGGATGGAATAAAAAATTAGAAGTTGAATTTTTTGATGTTTTAACCGGAAAACTAGGACACAGCAGGTGGATGCTATCTTATGTGGATAGCCATAAAGGTATTAAAAATGACTATTTTATTAATTGGCTTAATAACCATTCATTTAAAATCTATAAATTGGATGGTATTAGGGGTCATGCTGGGTCCAGGCGTAATGAATTGTTGGTGATGAACTACCATGAGTGAGAACGCAAAAATTTATGTACGAAATAATTTTCAGCAAACTGCACGGACTAAAGAACTGGCAGAAGATATATTTACTGAAGAAGTCCTGAAAGATTTAACTCGTAGATTGACTGGTGCAGAAAAATACGAGGTGAGCTTCATTGACTCCGGTGGTGACCATCCTTTTGATTCTTTCTCTTATAATCAAGGACGTCTCCTGTATCTAATATATAAAGATACAATTACTATCGTGACATTTACTCCGCGTTCAGTTACTTCAAGAAATTCTCCATTTCAGACATTGGGGAGTGCTGTTTATGCTATGTTCCAATTGGAAAATAGATCAGAATTTTCTTCATATAAAAAGAAACTTGCATACTACTTTGTTCATGAAAAGGGCACCTTTGATACAGATTATGCTAAATTTATGTTTAGAGTAATTTCTACGATTGGTATAAAGGTTTTAAATCCCCCGAGTTATGTTTCTACTGATGCCTTTGTTAATGTTCTTGAGCTAATCACTGCTAAAAACCTGATAAGAGAGAAGAATAAGAAGAACAGGTCTACGAACATCATCTTAGGCGCTGGCTCAAAAATCGAAATTTATGCAAAAACATTCGGTGCTAATAAATACGAATCGATGCTTCTGGCTTTGTCTTGCAGGTCGCTCATTGAAGCAGGCAGAGGGATAATTGTTTACGAAATATCTGATAATTCACTTACTGAATTGCCTGAATCGGTCCATGAAATTTTTGATTGGCAGCAGATTCCGTACGATAAATCTGATGTAGAGCTTCGACGAGATATTTTACAGCAGGATAGAAATTCTGTTCCAAATCTTCGGTCACCGAGTTTTATTTCCGATATGCTGGATATCCATGGGGCAAAGAAGTGTTCGTGGTGTAGCTGTGCCATCCCGCAGCTAATCGAAGCAGCGCATATCTGGCCTGTTGGTAGTATTCGCAGAGATGACAGCATTACACTAGAAGAAAAGTTTTTTGCTGCTAACGATGCAAATAATGGGATATGGTTGTGTCGTAATCATCATAAGCTTTTTGATTCAGATATAGTTGCTTTAAATTCTGACTTTAAGATTCTGAAGAATGTAAATTTTTCCGAGGACTGCTATGTTAATTATATTAATGAAACATTATGTGGTGATAGTCTTGTTCTGGGGATTTTTTCCGATCGGGATATCGTTAGATCCTATATCGAGTTAAGGAATTCTGATTTAGATATGATAGTTTTTTCCTAGCTTTTGAATTTGAGTTCCCGTAAGAAAATTATGCAGAATTCTGGAATTCGGCCGCCATGACCGGCGAGGTACTGCTGAGCTGGATAAAGAAGTAGGGGGCGTCCTTCGTGTGGAAGGACGCCCCTTTGGCTTTACGCCGGGCGGTGCACCTCAAGAATGCGGAAACCCTTTGAGGTAGCGTAACGGCCTACCTCCAACTCGGGGAACTCAGCGGCCAGCCACTTCTGTAGGGAGTCTGACCCCAGGTTCTTCTGCACGACCAGGTAGGTGGCACCCCCGGGGGCCAGGCGGGGCAGCCAGGTGTGCATGATGCCGTGTAGGACGTCCTTGCCCACCCGGATAGGCGGATTAGACCAGATGGTGTCGAAGGTCAGGGACTCATCGAGGGCCTCGGGCGCAGATACCGTCACATTGGTCAGCCCCAGCCGCTCGGCGTTCATCTCGGTGAGCTTAGCTGAGCGGGAGTTAACCTCAACCCCGTAGACCTGGGCATCGGGCGCTGCCATAGCTAGGGACAGGGTAATAGGGCCCCAGCCGCAACCGATATCGAGCAGGCGCGCCCCCTGCGGAGCGGGGGCCTCATCCAGAAGAATACGGGTTCCCTTATCCACCCCACCCGGGCTGAAAATTCCGGGGGCGGTGAGGACCTGCACCCGGCGTCCGCCCAGCTCCACAGAAAGGGGCTGGGGTAAGAAATCTCCGGTGGGGTTTTCAGAAAAATAGTGCGCGCTACTCATAGACGTTCATTCTACGCTAAGCCCCCTGCCCTTATTGCCGTGTAAAAGCTAGAATAGAAGGACGCCTCAAACCACCTCGAAAGGTACTATGACCGAGACTTCAACCCCCAGCAATGACCCCAAACTTCCCTCAGACGAACAGCTGAGACTCACGGTAGACCGCGTGCTGGGGCGGGCTCAGGCCAACGGTAGCGTGCTCGATGAAAGGGCCCGCGAACTCTCTAATAACCAGCGCGAACACTCTGAATACGATGGTGACCAGCAGGACCTTGAAGAGCGCCGTGCTCTGCGCCGAGTGGCCGGTCTATCGACCGAACTCGATGACGTCACCGAAGTTGAATACCGCCAGCTGCGCCTTGAACGCGTTGTGCTGGCAGGTGTTTGGTCTGAGGGCACCCTGGAAGAAGCCGAAAACTCCCTGCGCGAGCTGGCCGCTCTAGCTGAGACTGCGGGTTCTGAGGTTCTGGACGGTCTGGTGCAGCGTCGTCTGAAGCCCGACCCGGGCACCTACCTGGGCTCCGGCAAGGTGCTCGAACTCAAAGACATTGTTGAGGCATCCGGCGCCGATACCGTGATTGTGGACGCCGAACTGGCCCCCTCCCAGCGCCGAGCCATTGAAGATATCGTCAAGGTCAAGGTCATTGACCGGACCGCCCTGATTCTTGATATCTTCGCCCAGCACGCTAAGTCGCGTGAAGGTAAGGCCCAGGTTGAGCTGGCCCAGCTCGAATACATGCTGCCGCGTCTGCGCGGCTGGGGTGCCTCGCTGTCCCGTCAGGCTGGTGGCCGTGCCGCCGGTGGTGAAGGTATCGGTTCCCGCGGCCCCGGTGAAACCAAAATCGAAATGGACCGCCGCCGCCTACGCGCCCGCATGGCCAAGCTCAAGCGAGAGATCGCGGCCATGGCTCCTGCCCGCGAAACCAAGCGCCTGAACCGCAAGCGTAACCGGGTGCCGTCCGTAGCTATTGCCGGTTACACCAACGCCGGTAAGTCCTCCCTGCTCAACCGCCTCACCGACGCCGGCGTGCTGGTCGAGAACGCCCTCTTTGCGACCCTCGACCCCACCGTACGCAAGGCCCAGACTCCGGACGGCGTGGGCTACACCCTCTCTGACACCGTCGGCTTTGTGCGCGCCCTCCCCACCCAGCTAGTGGAGGCCTTCCGCTCAACCCTTGAGGAAGTTGCCGACGCTGATGTAATCGTTCACGTTGTGGATGTCTCCCACCCCGACCCCGAGGGGCAGATTCACTCTGTCCGCCAGGTCATCACCGAGGTTGATGCCCAGAACATCCCCGAAATCATCGTGCTCAACAAGGCCGATGCCGCTGACCCCTTCGTCATTGAGCGCCTGCGGCAGAAGGAACCCAACCACGTTGTGGTCTCGGCTCGCACCGGTGAGGGAATTGAGGAGCTACAGCAGAAGATTGCGGACACCATTCCCCGCCCCTCGATTGAGCTCAACCTGCTGGTACCCTTCTCAGCAGGTGGCGTGGTGTCCCGCCTGCACGAGTGGGACGCCGAGATCCTGCGTACTGCCTTTGTGCAAGACGGTACCTATGTGCAGGCCCTGGTCCGCGAAGAAGTAGCCTCTGACCTCGCTGAGTACGTGCTCGAAGAAGACCTTCTTGAGGTACTGCAACCTGAAATCGACGAAGCTATCGCCTCAGGGGCAGTAGAGACCCAGCGCGCATGAACGACCACGTCACCGCACCCACCGGGCAGGAGCTAGAGACCCTGCCCGGAGCCAAACCCGTCCTACAGCTCCTCGACACCGTCGTGGAGCGTTCCGGCGGCCAGAAGCGCGACGGCCAGCGTACTATGGCAGCCCACGTAGCCCGCGCCCTCGACACCGAAAAACACCTGCTGGTGCAGGCTGGCACCGGCACCGGTAAGTCCCTGGGCTACCTGGTACCTGCCATTCACGCTGCCCAAACAGCAGAAAAACCTATCGTGGTGGCTACCGCAACCCTGGCCCTGCAATCGCAGATTGTTAATCGCGATATTCCGCGCCTGCTGGAATCTCTGGGTGATGAACCCGAGCACGAAACCGACGTCGCTATTCTCAAGGGCCGCAACAACTACGTCTGCCTGCACAAGCTTGAAGGCGGCTACCCCGAGGACGACGGCGACGCCCTCTTCGATATGGACGCCGCCACCGGCTCCACCGGCCCCTCCGGAAAACTGGGGGAAGAGGTGGTGCGCCTTCGCGAATGGGCACAAACCACCGACACCGGCGACCGTGACGAGCTGCTGCCAGGCGTAAGCGATAAGGCCTGGCGGCAGGTAGCCGTCACCGCCTCAGAATGCCTGGGCAAAAAGTGCCCCCTGGTTGAAGAGTGCTTCAGCGAGATGGCTCGAACCCGGGCTGCTGAATCAGATATCGTCATTACCAACCACGCCCTTCTCGCTATCAACGCCTTTGAGGGTGCTGCGGTGCTGCCCGACCACGACATCGCCATCATCGACGAGGCCCACGAACTGGCTGACCGCGTCACCGGCGCCGTCACCGGGGCACTATCACCGGCCGCTATTACCAAGGTTGCCCGCAGCCTCAAGCGGCACACGGACGCTGATCACAAGGCACTCGAACAGGCAGCGCTCGCCCTTGACGACTCTCTCAATGGGGTACCCGCTGAGATGACGCCCAAGGGCTTGCCTGACCGGGTTGCCGCTGCCATGGAACGCGTGCGCGATGCGGCGCGTCAGGCCCTCACCGATACGAAGAGCGGGGACAAGGACGGCGACGCCGGCCGCCAGATGGCGCGTGCCGCCCTGACCGAGGTGCACGAAACCTCAGAAAAGATGCTGACCGCTGACCCGCTCTATCAGGTTATTTGGGTTTCTCGTATCGGCTCCTGGGAGCCCGGTAGGGGGTATGTGGCGGCAGCTGACGATGACCCCGCTACCCTGAACATTGCACCTATCTCGGTTGCCGGTTATCTGCGAGAAGGTCTTTTCGAAAACCGCACCGTGGTGCTGACGTCTGCGACGCTGACGGTGGGAGAAAGTTTTGATGCCGCCGCTGGTGCCCTGGGGCTGATGGGTAAGGACGCTCCGCGCTGGGACGGTATCGATGTGGGGTCTCCCTTTAACTACCCCAAACAGGGCGTGCTGTATCTAGCCTCTGACCTGCCTAAACCTGGGCGGGGAGTTTCGGTAGAGCAGCTGGACCGTATCGTTGAGCTTGTGACCGCTTCGGGTGGCGGCGCGCTGGGGCTCTTTTCCTCTAAGCGCGGGGCCGAGCTGGCTGCCGAGTACGTGCGGGAGCGCACCGACCTGAACATTCTTCTGCAGGGGGAGTCGTCTCTGCGCGCCCTGGTGCAGGAGTTCACCGAGGACACCGATTCCTGCCTTTTCGGCACCATGAGTCTCTGGCAGGGTGTGGATGTTCCTGGCGACTCCTGCCGCCTGGTCATGATGGACCGTATTCCTTTCCCCCGCCCCGACGATCCACTGTCGCAGGCGCGTACCCGGGCAGTAGCAGCTGCTGGCGGTAACGGCTTTATGGCTGTGTCTGCCTACCACGCGGCGGTACGCATGGCCCAGGGCGCCGGCCGCCTGGTGCGGTCGGTCGGTGACAGGGGAGTCGTGGCCGTCCTTGATTCCCGTATTGCTACCCAGAGGTACGGCTCATACCTGGTGAAGTCTCTGCCGCCCTTCTGGACCACTACGCGTAAGGATGTTGTGGTCGGTGCCTTGGAGCGCCTCAAACAGTCAATTGACTAAAGACTGGGGAGAAAAATCAGCCCGGCTGTGAAGGCCGGGCTGATTTTTCTTGCCTGTGAAGAGAGAGTCGGGTGGGGCGGGTACCTGAGAAGTGGTAAAGAACCTAGCTGACTCTTAGAGGCTGCGGAGAACAGAAACAACCTTGCCCATGATGGTGGCAGTGTCGCCCAGAATCGGTTCGTACTGGGTGTTCTGGGGCAGCAGCCAGGTGTGGCCATCGCGCTGGCGGAAGGTTTTGACGGTGGCCTCATCATCGAGCAGGGCCGCTACGATATCGCCGTTCTGGGCGGTGTTCTGGGCACGCACAACGACCCAGTCGCCGTCACAGATTGCCGCATCGACCATGGAATCGCCTTTGACCCGCAGCATGAAAAGGTCACCCTGGCCGACTAGCTGGCGGGGCAGCGTCATCACATCTTCGATAGCCTGCTCAGCGGCGATAGGGGAGCCAGCAGCAATGCGGCCCACCAGGGGGACGGTGGCTAGGTTGTCGTCGGTTTGCGCAAAGGTGGGCACAATCGGCAGGGTGATGACGCTGGTTTCGGGTTTTGCTTCTTCGGTTGAGGTCTCGCCGGTGAGAACTTCAATAGCGCGAGGACGCTTGGGGTCGCGCCTAATGTAGCCCATTTCTTCGAGGCGAGAGAGTTGGTGGGTGACCGATGAGAGGGAAGCCAAGCCTACGAGGTCGCCAATCTCACGCATGGACGGCGGGTAGCCATGTTCGTCAATCGCGTTTGAAATGGCGCTCAAAATTTTTTTCTGGCGGGCAGTGAGGGGGCGGGAGCCCTTGTGGGGCGGGCTTGCCGGAGTCTGCACAGTCTGTTCGCTCACGGTAACTCGTCTCTGTAGGTTCTTAAAATGTCAGCCACCCGGTGTTCACTATCAAGTGGTCTTCTAAGACTATGCCAAGCAAATAAGTTATTCAAACATTTGTTCTAATTTTTCTCGACTATGTTCGATTTTTCTGATAGAACATAAGTACGAAGAAATTTTAGAACAAAGATTCGACTGTTGGTTGAATCTTTGAGCGTGAATCAGGAGAAAGACTTATGAGCACCATCGCCTTGCCCGAGTTTATGGCTCGTACTTCTTTGAAGAAGCCCCTTGATCAGGCTGCTACTTTTACTGTTCGCCACAGGGCTCAGCCTGCTATCTCGGCTGGAGCTATAAGGGAACCTCAGTACCGCATTCGCTTTGCGGCCCCGGCTCCCACTAGCCCTACTTCTGCCCCGCGTAATGCTGGGCAGGCCGCAGTGGTGTCTGTGCCCACCCGCCAGGTGCGCGCTGACAGTGCACCCCGTACCGCTGCTGCTCAGCGCCAAAAAATTCGGCTCACTCGCCGCGGCCGCCTGGTCTTTAGGGGCCTGCCGCTACTTACCCTCCTAGCCCTGGTGGTACTCGGTGCCCTGACCTTTATAGCTCCGGGCGAAGCTAAGAGCGCTACTTTTGACCCGGCCGCTCCTGTCAGCCAGACTGTGACCGTGGTGCACGGTGACACCCTGTGGTCAATCGCAGCGGAGGTTGCGCCGGGTGAAGATAACCGCGATGTCATCAACCGCATCATGCAGATTAACGATCTCACCAGCGGCCAGCTCGTTCCCGGGCAGGTTCTTGAGGTTCCCGTCTACACCCAGACCCGGTAATGAGAGGTAGCGGCCCTATGCCAGACTGCGAAACAAGAATGCAGGGCAAGGGTCTGGGTCGCTACACTAGGGGGGTGACCGAAACTACCACAGCACTTGAAGCCCTACCCCTGCGCGATGATTTGCGGGGGCGTTCACCCTACGGCGCGCCCATGATTGACGTTCCGGTAACGCTTAACGTTAACGAGAACACCCACCCCATGCCGCAAGAAGTCATCGAGGCCATTACGCGCGATGTGGCAGAGGCTGCCGTAACCCTCAACCGCTACCCCGACCGCGAGTTCGATACCCTAAGGGCGGAGCTAGCAGACTACCTGGGGCACGGTCTGACTCCCGAGAACATCTGGGCAGCCAACGGCTCCAATGAGATTCTCCAGCAGCTTATGCAGGTCTTTGGTGGGCCTGGCCGTTCGGTTATGAGCTTTGTGCCCACCTACTCCATGTACCCCCTGCTGGCAGACGGCACCAATACCGCCTTTATTGCCGGTACCCGCGCAGCTGACTACTCACTGAGCGCAGCATCGGCGGTTGAGCAAATTGAGCAGCACAAGCCCTCGATTGTCATTCTCTGCTCACCCAACAACCCCACAGGCACAGGTCTGGGTTTAGATGTCATTGAGGCTGTCTACGATGCTGTTGCCGCCTATAACGGTATTGTCGTGGTCGACGAGGCCTACGCCGAGTTCGCTCAGGATCGCACCCAAAACGCCCTCACCCTGCTACCCGGTCGCCCTAACCTGGTGGTGAGCCGCACCATGAGCAAGGCCTTCGCTTTAGCCGGTGCCCGCCTAGGCTACTTTGCAGCTGCCCCTGCCGTGGCGGACGCCGTCCGCCTGGTCCGCCTGCCCTACCACCTCTCAGCTGTCACCCAGGCAACCGCTATCGCCGCCCTGCGCCACCGCACCCAGCTGCTAGCTAACGTTGACGACATCCGCGCCCAGCGCGACCGCATCGTAGAGCACCTGACCGGTTTAGGGCTAGAGCCCGCTGTCTCAGACTCCAACTTCGTATTCTTCGGCGGCCTCAACGACGAAAAAGCCGCCTGGGCCTACCTGCTGGAGCGCGGCGTCCTTGTACGCGATAACGGCATTCCCGGCTACCTGCGCGTCACCGCCGGAACTGAAGCCGAGACCAGCGCCTTCCTGGAACACCTCACCGACTACGTGCAGACCTTCGAACGATAAGCGCCCCGCACCCGTCCTCACACCGGCAAGAACCTTTAGAAAAAGAGATAGACATGGCAGTTCCCACCGAATCATCCACCGGCATCGGCCCCCGCATTGCAAAGATGGAGCGCACTACCAGCGAGTCCTCCGTCAGTGTCGAAATTAACCTGGACGGCACCGGCGTCTCTGACATCGACACCGGCGTTCCCTTCTATGACCATATGCTGACCGCCCTCTCCAAGCACTCCCTGATTGATATGACCATCAAGTGCTCCGGCGATACCCACATCGATGTGCACCACACCGTAGAAGACACCGGCATCGTGCTCGGTGAGGTTCTCCGTCAGGCCCTGGGCGACAAGGCCGGTATCCGCCGCTTTGGCACCGCCACCGTGCCCCTCGATGAAGCACTAGCCTCAGCCGTAGTCGATATTTCAGGCCGCCCCTACCTGGTACACACCGGCGAACCCGAAGGCTTCGAATACCACCTCATCGGCGGGCACTTCACCGGATCAATGGTGCGCCACGTCTTTGAGGCCTTTGCCTACCACGCCGGTATCTGCCTGCACATCACCCTGCTGGGCGGGCGCGACCCCCACCATATTGCCGAAGCCCAGTTCAAGGCCCTGGCCCGTGCCCTGCGTCAGGCGGTAGAGCCCGACCCCCGCCACGCCGGCATCCCCTCCACCAAGGGAGCCCTCTAATGACTGAAACCCGTCAACCGACCGTCACCGTTCTCGATTACGGGGCAGGGAACGTGCGCTCAGCCGTCCGCGCCCTTGAAGAAGCGGGAGCGCGTGTTGTGCTTTCCCGCAAGGAATCAGACGTCCTGGGTGCCGATGGCCTGGTTGTGCCCGGCGTGGGCGCTTTCAAGGCCGTCATGGACGGCCTGAAAGAAGCAGACGCTATCCGCATGATTGGCAGGCGCGTTGCGGGCGGACGCCCCGTGCTTGGCATCTGCGTGGGTCTGCAAGTGATGTTCGACAAGGGTGTTGAGCACGGAGTTGAAGCAGACGGGCTGGGTGAGTGGCCCGGCACCGTTGAAAAGCTCAAGGCTGAAGTTGTACCCCACATGGGGTGGAATACCGTCCGCGCCCCCGAAGGCTCCAAGCTCTTTGCCGGTATCGAGAACGAACGTTTCTACTTTGTGCACTCCTACGGTGTGCAGGAGTGGACCTTCGACCAGAACAACGAAGCGATGCTCCCGCCCCAGGTTACCTGGGCCAACCACGGGGGCGACTTTATCGCCGCCGTAGAAAACGGGCCGCTGGCGGCTACCCAGTTCCACCCCGAAAAGTCGGGTGAAGCGGGCATTCGCCTGCTCAAGAACTGGATTGACTCCCTGCCTGTGACCGGACGCTTGGACGGGGGCCAGTAGGGATGTCTGCAACAACGTCCGGTCTGCTACTGATGACCGTGGGCATGATGTTCATCGGCGGCGCCTACTCCTTTTACAGGCAGAAAATTACCTGGGTAGCCCAGCTGGTCCTGCTCCTGGTGGGTCTTGCCTTCGCCGGCTATGGTCTGTACGTGGTCATGAACTACAGCTAGGCAGCCAACAGCGCATACCTAGCCCCTCCTAAAACTTCACTCTTACCCCATACTCCCAAGGAGAGAACAATGACTGATCGTCTCGAACTGCTACCCGCGGTCGACGTAGCCAACGGCCAGGCTGTGCGCCTGGTACAGGGCGAAGCCGGATCGGAAACCAACTACGGTTCCCCCGTCGAAGCTGCCCTAGAGTGGCAGAACGCCGGTGCTGAGTGGCTGCATCTGGTCGACCTCGACGCTGCCTTTGGACGCGGCGACAACATCGCAATTCTGACCGAGGTAGCCCAGGAACTCTCCATCAAAATCGAAATGTCAGGCGGAATCCGCGATGACGAGTCACTGGAACGCGCCCTATCCCTGAACCCGGCCCGCATCAACCTGGGCACCGCTGCCCTGGAAAACCCCGAGTGGACTCGCAAGGTGATCGCCGAGCACGGCGATATCATCGCCGTTGGTCTGGATGTACGCGGGGAAACCCTGGCAGCCCGTGGCTGGACCAAGGAAGGCGGCAACCTCTGGGAGGTTCTCGACCGCCTGAACGAGGACGGCTGCGCTCGCTACGTGGTCACCGATGTCACCAAGGACGGCACCCTGCAGGGACCTAACCTGGAACTTTTACGCAAGGTCGCAGAGCGCACCGACAAGCCCGTGGTTGCCTCCGGCGGTATCGCCACCCTCGATGACATCGCAGCCCTGCGTACCATGGTTCCCCACGGCGTTGAAGGCGCCATCACCGGTAAGGCCCTCTACGCCGGTAAGTTCACCCTGGCCCAGGCCCTCGACGTTGCAGGTCGCCCCTAGTGACCGACTTTTCAGATCGCGTGCACCGCGCCCACACCCACGGGCATGGCAACCCCGGTAACCCCAGCGCACCCCGCCGGGAGCTACCTGCGCATATCGCTGCCCAGCTGGCGTCCGCCGGTCAAAAAACCGATACCGGCGGGCAGCCCTGGGAAGGGCGCAACCTGGGGGAAGGCACCAGTCACACCCACCAGTTCCCCGGCGACGACGGCAGAACCGACCCCGCCCTGCAAAAAGTTCTCGATGCTTTTGCCGCGGGCGAAGTCGATGAAGTCGCCGTGGTCGATGCCCTGCGCTCCGTGCGCATCTTTGCCCCGGTCGTAGCCCAGCTATCTCAAGCAGAAATCACCGAGCACGGCCTGGTATCAGACAAAGAATCGGATATGGCGCTGGTGAGTATTCAGGCTCCGGACGGACGCCGCGCCCTCCCCGTTTTCACCAATGTAGACGCCCTCACCGCCTGGCACGACCTAGCCCGCCCGGTTGCCGCAGATATGCGGAAAACCGCCCTATCAGCCGTTGAAGACGAGAACCAGCTGATTGTGGTAAACCCCGGTGCCGACCTCACCTTCGTCGTGCGCCGCCCAGCTTTCTGGGCAATCGCCAAGGGGGAAGAATGGGTGCCCTCCTACCGCAACCCCCGGGTCGCCGAAGAGCTCAGCAACATTGCAGCGCCCCTGTCTGCTGTAGTTGCGGTTGAAGCAGGTCCCGGCACCGGCGTGTACTCGCAGACCGCGAGCGGACGCGTACTGGCAGGTGGTGGGCACGGGCCAGAGCTGAAAATTATGCTCAAACTCCGCCCCGGCCTCACCCAGGAACAGGTCAACCAGACCGTGCAGACCTTCCAGCAGGGGCTCGCCCTCAATCAGGTCATTGCCGAGCAGGCTGACTCAGTGCAGATTGCCTTGGCCTCAGCCTAGAAAACCGGCCCGGTGAACTTTTCGCCGGGTCCCTTGCCGGGGGCGTCCGGGTAGGGGGACGCCTCGCGGAAGGCCAGCTGGAGGGAACGCAGGCCGTCACGCAGGGGAGCGGCGTGCTGGGAACCAATCTCGGGCGCCGCAGCGGTAACGAAACCTGCCAGGGCGGTAATCAGCTTGCGGGCCTCATCAAGATCTTTGAGGTCTTCGGCGTTCTCTTCAGCAGCCAGGCCGCACTTGACGGCAGCAGCGCTCATTAGGTGAACAGCAGCGGTCGTAATGACCTCAACGGCAGGAACCTCAGCAATATCGCGCATCTGGGCGTTAACTTCTTCAACCTGCTCGGCAGTCAGACCATCGGGCAGCGCTTCGCCCTGCTCAGCGGAATCTTCAAAACGGTAGCTAGTTTCGTTGCTCATGGTTACTAGAATCTCACACCAACCCCACCGAGCGTGAATCGCCCGTCACACTCAACCCGACCACCGGCGTCCGCCCCAAGAAAAACAGCCAAAACCCTTGAAAAACCGCCCCTAACCCAGTAATGTTAAGAGCTGTTTGCAAGTGGAACTTAAGTTCCCACCCGCTGCCGCCAACTCTGGCGACCGGGTCAGCCCCAGGCTCCCGTAAGGGAAACCTTCGAAGGCTCACAGCGCCGACTACCGGCGTCCGCACCTTCACCCTGGGTAGGTAACCTAAGCCTCCGCTTGCCAAGCCGCAACCGGGGGCTTTTTTCAACCCCCACAGAAATTCACGGGGACACCCCCACCACAAGCAACAGGAGCTTTGTCATTAGCGATCCACGCATCAACGACCGCATTCGCGTTCCGGAAGTTCGACTCGTCGGCCCCGGCGGTGAACAGGTCGGTATTGTCCGCGTAGAAGATGCACTGCGTCTTGCTCAGGAGTCTGACCTTGACCTGGTTGAGGTTGCCCCTAACGCTAAGCCGCCTGTGTGCAAGCTTATGGACTTCGGTAAGTACAAGTACGAAGCCGCAGTCAAGGCACGTGAATCTCGAAAGAAGCAGGTCAATGCTTCTTTGAAGGAAATCCGTTTCCGCCTCAAGATTGATACCCATGACTACGAAACCAAGGTCGGGCACGCACGTCGTTTCCTGGCTGGCGGTGACAAGGTCAAGGCTATGATTCAGTTCCGTGGTCGTGAACAGCAGCGCCCCGAGATGGGTGTGCGTCTGCTTGAACGCATGGCAAACGACCTCACCGAGGTTGGCACCGTAGAGTCCAACCCTCGCGTTGACGGTCGCAACATGGTGATGGTTCTTGCCCCGCTGCGCGGCAAGCAGGAAGCCCGCCGTGAGAGCCAGAAGTCAGGTGGCCGCAAGGGTCGCGAACGCGTCAACACCACTGAGGCAACCCCTGTAACTAACTCCCTGGCAGATGCAATGCCCGAGGAGCTCAAGGCACAGGCGTCAGCCGAATAGGAGCTGTTTAGACAACCAGGCGCGAGCTCGTGTAGGGTTTCGTGCTTGGTCGTCGTTCGCTCTACCGCTGTTTTTATTGAAAGATAAGGGCACCGGTGAGCGGGCAGAACACCCTTAAAACTTCCCCGCCCGCCGGGGTCGTTGAGTTTTTCAGTTCCTCACCCCGTAACCGGGGCGAGGGTAGAACGTAAGGAGAATCGGCTCATGCCGAAGCAGAAGACCCACTCTGGTGCTAAGAAGCGCTTCAAGCTCACCGGTACTGGCAAGGTTAAGCGCCAGCAGGCCAACCGCCGCCACTACCTCGAGCACAAGTCCTCCCGTCTGACCCGTCGTCTGGCTTCTGACCAGATCGTAACCGGCGGTCAGGCTAAGGTCATCAAGAAGATGCTGGGCAAGTAAGCTCCTTCTTTTTGAAGCTTCGCCCCGAAAGGGCGCACCAAAAGTAGATATTTTCTCTCCTGCACCAGCGCTAGAGTTTTTAGCTGGGTAGGACACAAGACGTTAGGAGACACACGTGGCACGTGTGAAGCGCGCGGTTAACGCGCACAAGAAGCGCCGAGTAATCCTTGATCGTGCATCAGGCTACCGTGGCCAGCGTTCACGCCTTTACCGTAAGGCTAAGGAACAGGTCACTCACTCACTGGTATACAGCTACGACCACCGTCGTAAGAAGAAGGGCGACTTCCGTCGTCTCTGGATTCAGCGTATCAACGCAGCTGCACGCGCTGAGGGCCTGACCTACAACCGCTTCATCCAGGGCCTGAAGGCTGCTGAGGTTGAGGTTGACCGTCGTATGCTGGCTGAGCTGGCTGTTAACGAGCCTGCTGCTTTCTCAGCTCTGGTTGAAATCGCTAAGAACAACCTGCCTGAGGACACTTCAGCTCCCAAGGCTGCCTAAGTCTTTTTAGGTTTGTCTTGCCCCATCTAAGTGGTGGGGTGCGGACGCCGCCTCCCGCTTTCCTGCCCCCTGGGCAGGGGAGTGAGGGGCGGCGTCCTTGTATTTTTGCGGTAAATGGTGGGGCTGGAGCGTCGGGCACGCAGCGAACGCCCACCAGATTCTCGCAGTGTCTACGCCTATGATGGGCGCAGCGAGAGTCTGGTGGGCAGTCAGATTTTGCATGCGGACGTCCGTGAGCGTGAAACGCGGCTCACGCCAGTCCATGGTTTCCAGGGGCGCCTGAAACCGGTGCGGGTAAGCCCACCCCGCTTTTCGCCCGTGGGCGGACGACGGCGGGGTGGGCTAGACACCGGAATTAGTACTCAAAAGAGGTCTGAATGGCTACCTGTATTGAGCAGGATGAGAACCAGCTGACCTTCAAGGCGTTCATATATAAGTAGCCAGTCTGGTTCGATATGGCACTCGCGAGTATCGGCGTAGTTTCCAGTGAGCGCGTGGTCTTTATGTTTTGCGCTGAGTTGCTTGCCCTCAGCGAGAGCCTCAACAATATCCGTGAGTTTCTGGAGGTCTTTTCCACGCTTTTTAGCGGTTTTTAGGCCTTTTTTGAAAGCATTGGTAGTGATGATTTCGTATCTCATAGTTCGTTAATGAGAGTTTTGAACTCCTCGATTGACCTAATCCGGGGAGTGTTTGGGTCCTGGGCGAGCCGACGTCCTTCTTCGATGGCCGCAATGGTTGTCGCATTGGGGTAGGGGCGCCCAACGGTGAAAGGTATTCTTCCTTCGCGAAGGGCCTGCTTCATGAACATGTTGATTGCTGTAGACATGTTTAGACCTAGCTCGTTGAAGAGTTCCTCTGCCTGGCGTTTAGTCTCCTCGTCGGTTCTAACGCTAATAGTGGTGCTCATAGTCGCTCCTTTCTTGCATTTGTGCGACATAGTTCTACATTAGCAGGGATACATCAATGATTGAAGAGTCATCAGGTTCGAGGAAATAGGTGAGTAAAAAGCAAATACGAGATGATCGAGGCGCTTGGGCCATGGTGTGCTGGGGGCCTGCTTACGCAAAAGCCCACCCTGCTTCCGTCCTGGTGCGGACGGCGGTGGGGTGGGCTTCTGTGCTACCTGAAGTTGCAGGTAGGGTGGGTTTTGCTACTTAACCCAGGTGATGACCTCTTCGGCGGGCTGG
>NZ_JBOEQD010000012.1:0-94541 GCF_050689125.1 Rothia sp. L_38
TGTGCCGTCCTGTGCCGTCCTGTGCCGTCCTGTGCCGTCCTGTGCCGTCCTGTGCCGTCCTGTTCTTCTCTCAGCGCTCTAGAAACGGCACAAAAAAGGGTGGGGCCCCTATCCGAGAGGATAGGGGCCCCACCCTTTGAGTCAGGTAAGACTCTTAGTGGGCGTGGTCGCCGCGGTTGTATTCGTAAACCCAACCCAGAACAGCTGCTGCTGCGAAGGGGATGGCAACGAGTACGATCCACCAGTCGATAGCCAGACCTACAACAACGATGGTGCAAGCAACACCGATGAAGAGGGGCCACCATGACCAGGGTGAGTAGAAGCCGTAGTCGCCAGCTCCATCAGCGATTTCACCTTCGAGGTTCTCGTAAGGCATGTCGGGGTGCTTCTTGTCGGTGAAGTTCAGGAAGTACCAGAGGAAGAGACACATCACGGCGGTAGCCAGAATCGCGGGGAAACCGGCCCACTCGGTGAAGTCAGTCATCAGACCGTAGACGATGCCAACGGGAATCAGGAAGACGCCGATGAAACCGAAAATCTTAGCAAGAATTTTCACAGTGGCCTCCTAGCCTGCAGTTGCCTGGCGGGCTGCTGCAGCGACGTCGTTGTTGGTGGACAGTTCAGGGTGGTGCAGGTCAAGTGCAGGACGCTCTGAACGGATACGGGGCAGGGCGGTGAAGTTGTGGCGCGGGGGCGGGCAAGAAGTTGCCCATTCCAGTGAGCCACCGAAGCCCCAGGGGTCATCAACCTCAACACGCTTGCCGTTGCGGGCGGTGGTGTAGACGTTCCAGAACCAGGGAATCATGGAGATTGCCAGAATCATGGAGCCTACGGTTGAGAGCTGGTTCATCCAGGTGAAGCCATCTTCAGGCATGTAGTCTGCGTAGCGGCGGGGCATGCCGTCGACACCGAGCCAGTGCTGGATGAGGAAGGTCATGTGGAAGCCGATGAACAGCAGCCAGAAGTGAATCTTGCCCAGGCGCTCGTTCAGCATCTTGCCGGTGAACTTGGGCCACCAGAAGTAGAGTGCTGCGAACATACCGAAGACGAGGGTACCGAAGATGACGTAGTGGAAGTGAGCGACCACGAAGTAGGAGTCAGATAGGTGGAAGTCCAGCGGCGGGGTTGCCAGGATAATACCGGTGATACCACCGAAGAGGAAGGTAATCAGGAAGCCGATAACCCAGAGCATGGGGGTCTCAAAGGTGATGGAGCCCTGCCACATGGTGCCGATCCAGTTGAAGAACTTCACACCGGTAGGAATACCGATCAACATGGTCATGAAGGAGAAGAAGGGCAGCATGACCGCGCCGGTGACGTACATGTGGTGTGCCCATACGGTAACTGACAGAGCCGCAATAGCGATGGTTGCAAAAATCAGACCCTTGTAACCGAAAATCGGCTTACGTGAGAAGACGGGGATGATTTCTGAAACGATGCCGAAGAAGGGCAGAGCCAGAACGTAAACCTCGGGGTGACCGAAGAACCAGAAGAGGTGCTGCCAGAGGACGGCGCCACCGTTTTCGGGGTCGAAGATGTGGCCACCGAGACGGCGATCCATACCGAGGGCGAACAGGGCGGACGCCAGCGGCGGGAAGATCATGATGATCAGGATTGCGGTGATCAGGGTGGTCCAGGTGAAGACCGACATACGCCACATGGTCATGCCGGGGGCACGCATGCAGAGGATAGTGGTCAGGAAGTTGACGCCACCCATGATGGTGCCGAAGCCCTGAAGAGCCAGACCGAAGATCCAGAGGTCACCACCGACAGAGGGGCTGTAGGTGGTGCTGTTCAGCGGAGCGTAAGCGAACCAGCCGAAGGAAGCTGCACCCTGGGGGGTAAGGAAGCCAGCGATGGCTACCAGTGAGCCGAACAGGAAGAACCAGAAGGCCAGGGAGTTCAGACGGGGGAAGGCAACGTCGGGTGCACCAATCTGCAGGGGTACCAGGACGTTAGCGAAACCGGTGAACAGCGGGGTACCAAACATGAGCAGCATCAGGGTGCCGTGCATGGTGAAGAGCTGGTTGAACTGTTCCTTGGTTTCGAGGAACTGCATACCGGGGGTGAAGAGCTCCAGGCGCATAAGCAGAGCCATGACACCGGCAAAGCAGAAGAAAATAAACGCGGCGATCAGGTACATGTACCCGATGGTCTTGTGGTCGGTGGAAGTCAGCCAGTTGACGATGATTCGTCCCTTGGACTTAGGAACCACCCGCGGGACAACGCTACCGGTTGTCTCAGCTGAATACTCAAGAGTAGTCACGGGTTACCTCTTAGTTGTTGGTGTTCATGTTGGGGTTACGGTTGTACTCGTCACCCAGACGGCCAATGTTGCCTTCATCTTCCAGTGACTGGATGTAGGCATCGTAGTCTTCCTGGCTGACAACTTCAACGTTGAAGAGCATCTCTGAGTGGTACTCACCGCAGAGCTCGGCGCACTTACCCTGGTAGCGAGCGGGCTCGGAACCGGTGGTGAAGTACATGTGGTTGGTCATGCCGGGAATGGTGTCGCGCTTCTCGAGGAAGGCGGGAACCCAGAAGGAGTGGATGACGTCACGGGATTTGAGCTGCAGGTCTACGGTTGAGTTGACCGGCAGGTAAAGGGTGGGGAGGGTTTCCTCAACGCCTTCCTTGCCTTCCTTGTCGAGGCGAGCCTGGACGCCGGCGAAGTAGACGTTTTCGTCGAGGTAGTTGAAGTCCCATGCCCACTGCTTACCGTAAACCTCGATGGTGACATCGGCGGTTTCAGACTTGGGAGCGGTGATTTCGCGCTCGGCACGGTCTGAGAAGGTGAAGAAGCTGACGATCAGGATGATCGGGATAGCGGTGTAGAAAATTTCCAGCGGAGCGTGGTAGCTCACCTGGCGGGGGTAGCCGGTTTCGTACTTGCGACGGCGGTAGGCGATGATGCACCAAAGCATGAGGCCCCAGGTCACAAGACCTACAGCCAACGCAGCGATCCATGTACCAATCCAGAGGTCCATGATGGTATCGGCGTTATCGGTTACACCACGCTGAGTGGGCAGCCAGCCCACTGATGCCTGTTCTGAACAACCGGTCAAGAGCAGCGCTGAAACGGCTGTGGCAGCGGCTACTGCCTTGCCCTTAAGCCCCTTGCTGCTGGTTCGATGCTGCGAACTCACAGACGGCCCTTCCTGTAGCGATGTGCGTGTCACCTGGTGCTGTGTGTGGACAGCATTAACCCAGGTGTTAATTCTTTCAATACGAGCTTACCCTCAAACGGGCGTTTCTGGTGACAACCTGTCAATGAACTGACGTGTCATTACATAAGTATTTCATGTTTGGGCGGGCTGAAACAGAAAAGTGGGGGTATGCCGGAGCATACCCCCACCTGTGAAGCGGGCTGGGCGAACGCTTAGTGGAAGGAATCTCCACAGGCGCAGGAGCCCTGGGCGTTGGGGTTATCGATGGAGAACCCCTGCTTCTGAATGGTGTCTTCGAAGTCGATGGTTGAACCTTCGAGATAAGGAACACTCATACGATCAACGATGACTTCTACACCGTCGAAGTCGCGGACGGCGTCACCGTCGAGCACGCGCTCGTCGAAGTAGAGCTGGTAAATCAGGCCTGAACAACCGCCGGGCTGCACGGCGATGCGCAGGCGCAGGTCGGTGCGTCCTTCCTGCTCAAGCAGGGAACGAACCTTACCGGCTGCAACCTCGGTGAGGTTAACGCCGTGGGTGGGGAGATCTTCGAGTACTGCCTCAGACATAAGCAATCCTTTCGTGGGGTGTTTTGATGTCAATCTTACGCCTCTTGGGTACGGGGCGCGAGATGTTCGCAGTCAAGTGAATTCCTAGTTGGCGGTGTGAGCTGCCGCCAGCATGAGGGCTTCAGCAAGGATTGCCTTCTGGAAGTCGGGGATGAAGAGGGACTCGTTGGCGCTGTGGGCGCGGGTATCGGGGTCTTCGATGCCGGTAATCAGAATGTGGGCCTCGGGGTAGACCTCGGTGAGGGTCGCAATGAAGGGGATGGACCCGCCCATGCCGGTGGTGACAGGCTCAACTCCCCAGGCCTCCCCCAGCGCTGCCAGGGCTAGCTGGGCGCCACTGCCAGAAAGGTCGGCCTGGTAGGGCTGACCGGAGTCTTCGGCATGGTAGGTCACCTCTGCCCCGTGATGGTTGTGGCGGGCGAAGTGCTCGGCAAGTGCCTGGTGGGCTGCGGCGGGATTCTGGCCGGGAGCCAGGCGGAGGCTGATGCGCGCCTTGGCTGTGGCAGCAATGGTGTTTGAGGACTCGGCAACCGAGGTGATGTCCATGCCGATGACGGAGATAGCGGGCTGGGACCAGAGGCGGGAGGAGATAGAACCCTGACCTGCCAGCTTCATGCTGTCGAGAATGCCAGAATCGGTGCGGAAATCGACCTCAGGGTATTCAACGTCAGGTTCAGGTGCAGTAACCAAACCTTCAACTGCAACTGAACCTTGAGTATCGTGCAGGGTGGCGAGTAGCTGGATAAGGACGGTGTTGGCGTCCAGCAGGGGGCCGCCAAACATGCCGGAGTGAACTGAGTGGCTGCTCACGCGTACAGAAATATCACCGCTTGCTACACCACGCAGGCCCGCGGTAAGAGCAGGTACGCCGGTTTTCCAGTTAGCTGAGTCTGCTACAACGATGTAGTCGCCAGCAAGCTTGTCGCGGTAGGTATGCAGGAAGCTATCAAAGCTGGGTGAACCAGCCTCTTCCTCGCCCTCGATAAAGATGGTGACGCCAACCTTAAAGTCGTCGCCCAATACTTCACGCGCAGCCTTAAAAGCGGCCAGATGGGCAATGACACCAGCTTTGTCGTCCGCAGCTCCGCGGCCATAGAGGCGATCACCCTTGCGAGTGGCGACAAAAGGCTCGGTCTCCCAGAGGGAGCGGTCGCCAGCTGGCTGCACATCGTGGTGGGCATAGAGCAAGAAGGTGGGGAAGCCAGGTGCTGCCGGTGAGTGAGCTACGACCGCAGGCATACCCTGCTGGCCTTCCCCGTAGGACGCTGAGAGAATCTCAACGCTTTCAAAACCGGCTTCCTCAGCCAGGCTCTTCACCTTTTCAGCGCTACGCTGCACTTCGGTGAGGTCAAAAGACTCCCAGGCAACAGAAGGGATAGCCATGAGCTCAGCTAGATGTTCAAGCTGAGTCTCAAAGTTCTCTTCGATGTAGGTTGCTAGAGCCGGGCGGGTAGAAAAATCAAAATCGTGTGTTGTCATACATCTCAGAATACGCTCTGACTGTATATCTACGCACGAACTTGGTTATTCTTAAGGGGTGTTTGGTCGTAATAAGAAATCATCAGAAAATGCTGGTTCTGTGGTTGCCGACGCTACCCCGGTAGCAAACGAAACCCCTGAAACCACTCAGCCGGGGTACACCGCGCCCAAGGGGCGTCCTACCCCTTCCCGTAAAGAACGTGAAGCTGCCCGCCGTACTCCCCTGGTTCCCGCAGACCGCAAGGCTGCAAAGGACGCCCAGCGTGAAGCTGACCGCGAGTTCCGGGCAAAGCAACAGCAGGCCCTGCAAACCGGCGATGAGCGCTACCTGCCCGCCAACGATCGTGGCCCCCAGCGCCGCTACATCCGTGACTACGTTGATGCTCGTTTCAACGTAGGCGACATCATGCTTATCGTTATTCTGGCTGTCTTCATTGTCGGCCTTTTCACCCCCAGCATGCGGGAGTACACCACCTTGTTGATGTGGGGCATGATTCTACTCTGGGTTATCGACTACATGATTATGTGGCGCGGGCTCAAGAAGAAGTTGACCGAAAAGTTTGGCTCCATTGAGCCCCGCTCCGGCTTCTACGCCTTCAACCGCGTCATGATGATTCGCCGTTTCCGCTTGCCCAAGCCTCAGGTTAAGCGCGGCGAATACCCCAAGTAAGGCCACGACGGAGTAAATCCGCTAGCTTTCAACCTTAAATTCAAAGGGGCGCTACCTCTTTAGAGAGGTAGCGCCCCTTTGTGTCATGATCTCACGTGCCTAGTCTAGCGGGTTTTCCGCAATTTCAACAGTCCCCGATTGATATGAGTTGCCCAGAGTGGGCCTTCGTAGATAAATGCAGAATAACCCTGCACTAGATTGGCGCCCGCATCCAGACGGTCGGCGACGTCCTGAGCAGTGGTAACGCCACCTACCGAGATAAGAGCCAGTTGGTCGCCCACCTCAGCTTTCAGCAGACGGAGAACCTCAAGTGAACGCTTCTTGAGGGGCTCGCCTGAGAGTCCACCTGCGCCAATTTCCTCAACCTTAGCTCGAGGGCTAACCAGGCCCAGCCCTTCACGAGCAATCGTGGTGTTCGTGGCAATAATGCCATCTAACCCCAGACGCAGAGCCATCGCGGCAACGTCCTTAATATCTTCATCGGCCAGATCAGGAGCAATCTTCACGACCAGGGGCACGCGGCGCCCCTGCACGACGCGGTCGGCTTCAGCACGTACAGCCTCAAGTAGAGGTTCAAGAGTTTCAATCGCCTGAAGGTCACGCAGACCCGGAGTATTCGGCGAGCTGACATTCACAGCGAGATAGTCAGCCTGGGGTGCAAGAACCCGAGTGCTCACCAGGTAGTCCTCGATGGCGTCCTCAAGGGCTACCACCTTGGTTTTACCGATATTGACACCAATAACGGGGCGTACCTTACCCCGATATTCGGCTTCAAGGTCCGCGCGGGCGGCAGCGACACGGGGCCCAGCTGCTGCCGCCCCATCGTTATTGAAGCCCATGCGGTTAATAATGGCCTTATCATCTACCAGGCGGAAAAGGCGGGGCTGGGGGTTGCCCGGCTGAGCCTGACCGGTAATAGTGCCGATTTCAATGTGTCCAAAACCCAGGTTACCCAGCGCCGGAATTGCCTTACCGCCCTTATCAAAACCAGCAGCAACGCCGAAAGGCGAGGGGAAAGTAAGGCCCATGACCTCGGTAGCCAGTGACGGGTGTGGCGCAAAGTAGCGGCCCCCCAGGCGAGAAATACCGGTGCGGCGAAGGGTCTGCACCCCCCACATGCCCACATGGTGCGCTTTCTCGGCGTCCATGGGTTTGAAGAAGAGTTTGAACAGGGTTGGGTAGATCCGCATATCGGACCCCTTTCAGCCGCGGCTTTCGCCTAGTATGGGAGGAAACTTAGGGTTGGGTCACCTTATCAACGGCCCCTCCGTAGCGGCGGTCGCGGAGGGCATATTCTTCTACCGCCTGCCACAGTACCGTACGGTCAACATCGGGCCAGAGCACGTTCATAAAGACCATCTCGGCATAGGCACTCTGCCAGAGAAGGAAGTTAGAGAAACGCTGTTCACCCGAGGTTCGGAGGAAAAGATCAACGTCGGGCAGGTCAGGCTCGTCGAGATAGTTCTGAAAGATTTTTTCGTTGATGTGCTTGGGCTTGAGGCGCCCGGCTGCGACGTCCTCGGCAATCAGGGCGGCGGCGTCCGCAATTTCTGCCCTACCCCCGTAGTTGACGCACATGGTCAGGGTACACAGGGTGTTGTACTTGGTTTCTTCTTCGCACTTTTCGAGCAGCTTGATAACCGACTTCCAGAGCTTGGGCCGACGGCCGGCCCAGCGGATGCGCACCCCCCAGCTCTTGAGGGTCTCTAGCTGACGTTCTAGAACCTCAGAGGAGAACCGCATGAGGAAGGCGACCTCGTCGGGACTGCGACGCCAGTTCTCGGTTGAAAACGCGTAGGCAGAAACATAGGGAATACCCATTTCGATAGCACCAGCCACCACATCGAGCAGGGCTGCTTCACCGGCTCGGTGGCCCTCATTGCGGGGTAGGCCGCGTTCATTCGCCCAGCGCCCATTGCCGTCCATCACCACGGCCACATGCTGGGGCACGAACTTGCTCGGAATCGCAGGAGCTACGGCGCCGCTGGGGTGGCTGTAGGGCTTCACCGGTGTCATCTACTAGATTTCCTTCTCTAGGGTGGTTAGAGTTTTGAGCGGCCGCTCAAGCTGCCACTGCACATAGTCCATGATATGCCGTTCTGCCCTCTGCCGGAGCGCGGGCGGGTGCTCGCTCAAAATGCCGGGCCAGTCGCCAGTAGCGAGGGCCGCTAAATAGGCAGGTTCTTCAGGAGCCAGTGGGCTGAGCTGAGGGAAATCACCGGTGCGCGCACACCCGGTGCACAGCACCCCCAGGGAGGGGGAAAAATAGGTGAGGTCATCCAGGCTATCGCAGGCGGCACAGGCACCAATGGCCATGCTCCAGCCCGCCCTGTGCAGGGCTCGCAGCAGGTAGGAGTCAAGGACGCGGTGGGGCGGGTAGGTACCCCGCGCTAGGGCTGAGAGGGCCCCGGCCAACAGCGTGAACTGCTCCTCTAAGCGCTCTTGTTCGTGGTTGAGAAGTTGCTCTGCCACTTCGGCTAAGACAGCCGCGACCGTGTAACGGGTGTAGTCGTTGATAATCGGCCCCAAATAGGCGCGGCGGGTAACCACCTGCGAAATCGTAGCGAGTTTTTTACCGGGGGCAGCCGAAATATCGACCAGCATGAAGGGCTCGAGCCGGGCACCAATCTTTGAGCTACTCTTGCGCACTCCCCTGGCTACTGCATGCACAATCCCCCGCTGCCGGGTAGCAAGGATGATAATGCGATCGTGCTCCCCCAAATCTTGGGTGCGTAAAACAATAGCGCTATCACGAATGGTCTTAGTCGTAGATAGCGCTGAAGTCACGTCTTTATTCTCCCACATCCAGTGTGCCAGGTCTCTACCCTGACCTGTTATACGGGGCACTGTCAGAAGATGGGCCGTACCGGAAGTCCCGGTACGGCCCACGCTTATGCTCTACTCAGCAGAGTCACGCAGTGCGCGGTTCACCGCTGAAATCATAGCCTTGAGTGAGGCACGAGTGGTCGAGCTGTCGATACCGACACCCCACAGCACCCGGCTCCCCACCGCTGCCTCAATGTATGAGGCCGCCTGGGCGCTCGCCGCAGAAGCCAGGGTGTGCTCCGAGTAGTCGAGCACGCGGACGTCCACGCCCTCCTTGGCCAAAATCGACTGTAGCGCCTCGATAGGGCCGCTACCCTGACCCACTCGGTTGTAGGTATGACCAGCAATATTCAGGCCAACCCGCATAGTGGTCTCGCCGTGCTCCTCAGAGTCAATAGAGAGCGATTCAATGCGGTACTTACCCCAGCGGGCTTCCGCCTCCCTGCTCGGCAGGTACTCATCGGCAAAAATATCCCACAGGGCCTTGCTCTCAACCTCGCCACCCTGGGCATCGGTCTGAGCCTGCACAATAGCAGAGAACTCCTGCTGAGCGCGCTTGGGTAAATCGAGCCCAAAGTCCTTCTTGAGCAGGTAAGCCACCCCGCCCTTGCCCGACTGGGAGTTCACACGAATCACAGCCTCGTAGGTACGGCCCAGATCCTTGGGATCAATGGGCAGGTAAGGAACAGCCCATACTAAATCATCGACGCTCTTACCCTGCTCAGCAGCGTCCTTCTCCATACGCTCGAAGCCCTTCTTGATGGCGTCCTGGTGTGAGCCTGAGAAGGCGGTGAAGACCAGGTCGCCACCGTAGGGGTAACGCTCATGAACGGATAGCTGGTTGCAGTACTCAACGGTTCTGCGAATCTCGTCGATGTCGGAGAAATCAATTTCGGGGTCGATACCCTGGGTGTACATGTTCAGGCCCAGGGTAATCAGGTCAACGTTACCGGTGCGCTCGCCATTGCCAAAGAGACAGCCCTCGATACGGTCTGCACCGGCCAGGTAGCCCAGCTCAGCTGCAGCCACACCGGTGCCCCGGTCGTTGTGGGGATGCAGGGAGAGGATGACGTGCTCCCGGTTGGTCAGGTTGCGGCTGACCCACTCTACAGAGTCGGCATACACGTTCGGGGTAGCCATTTCGACAGTGGCCGGGAGGTTGATAATAACCTCGTTGCCCTCGCCAATACCCAGCTCATCGGTCACAGCATTGCAGACCCGCACCGCGTATTCCAGCTCGGTACCGGTGAAGGACTCCGGTGAGTACTCGTAGGTAATCTTGGTGTCGCCAGCCAGCTGTTCTTCGTACTTCTTACAGAGACGGGCTCCGGTGAGGGCGATATCCAAGATACCGTCCTGGTCCTGGTTGAAAACCACACGACGCTGCAGCACAGAGGTGGAGTTGTAGAAGTGGACGATAGCCTTGGGAGCCCCGTCGATAGCCTCAAAAGTCTTCTGAATCAGGTGCTCACGGCACTGCACCAGCACCTGAATGGTGACGTCATTGGGAATATGACCCTCTTCGATGAGGGTGCGCACGAAGTTAAAATCGGTGGCTGAAGCTGAGGGGAAGCCGACCTCAATTTCCTTGTAGCCCATCTTGACCAAGAGCTTGAACATGGCGAGCTTGCGCTCGGTATCCATGGGGTCAATCAGGGCCTGATTGCCGTCACGCAGGTCAACAGCGCACCAGCGGGGGGCCTTTGTCATGGTCTTGTTAGGCCAGGTGCGGTCGGGCAAAGAAACCTGAATCTGCTGGTCAAATGGCACGTACTTGTGCACGGGCATGGGTGAGGGCTTCTGAAAGTTTTTCATCGTAATGACCTTAGATGTTGAGATCGGTGAGGAAGGGGTATCGTCCCGGGTAGCACTGACCCGTATCGAAGCTACACCCGGGGCGCTTCGATACGGCAGATAAGGAGTACCAGTGTCATCTCACTCATACTGTCACGGTACCACGCAGAGACGGGCGGCGGCAGAACCTGCCACCGCCCGTCCACTATTTGGAACCGCTGTGGGTGCTTAGTAGCTGAAAGACTGCTGGCAGGTCACCTGATCGGCGGTCTGGCCGGTAGCACCCGCTGCAATCTCAGATTGGGGGGCTTCAATGGTGTCGCTCTCAGCCAGGTCTGATCCCAGAACAACGGCAATTCCCACGTACTGGTCCGAGGGAGTCAGGGAGGTTATACCGAAGAGATCGGCAATAGCCTGAGCTTCGGCCTCATAACCGTAGGGGTAGTAAATTGCCGACTCGGTGTAGACCGCATCGGTGGTGGTGGTTGTCACCGAGGTGAAGCCAGCCTGCTCAATCTTGGGAGTCAGTTCTTCAGCACGGTCCTCAACACCGGTGGCATCGGTAACGCTCACACCCAGCGAATAGGTCAGTTCAGCAGCCGGGGCGGACGATTCACTCGCGCTAGCAGAGGCAGTGGCAGCAGGCTCGACGAGGGATTCATCATTTTGAAGCTTCGTAAAGAAAGCTTCTGAATCGGCGGATAGCTGGAGCTTGTTTGCATCGTAGGTGTAGGGCTCGTTGGGGACAGTCGCAAAGACCACCTTGCTCAGATCGACCTTGGCAAAGATAGTTCCGATGCTCACCAGGTTACCCAGGTTAGTCAATTCCTTATCGATGGTGACGTTCTGGGTAATAGCCTCAGCGATGTTGAGCAGCATAGCGGGATTGGTCAGAGTGCCCTCAGCCTGGACCTTCCGCAGCAGGGAGGCGAGGAAGCTCTGCTGGGCCTGGATACGGGCGGTGTCGCTACCGTCGCCAAAGCCGTGACGAGAACGTAGGAAGGCCAGGGCCTGTTCGCCCTCAACGCTTGAGGTACCGGCAGGAAGCTTGAGCCCGCTGTAGGTGTCGTCAATCGGCTCGGTTACACAGACCTCAACGCCACCCACGACACTCGATAGAGCCTTAACGGCGTTGAAATCTACCAGCATAAAGTGGTCAATAGCTATGCCGGTGAGGTTGCTAATCGTGGCTACGGTACAGCCGGGGCCACCGCGTTCGAGGGATTCATTAATCTGGGTTTCTGTGGTGGCCGGGTAGACCTCACCGGTTTCGGCGTCCGTACACTTGGGGATATCCACCATCAGGTCGCGGGGGAAGGATATGACGTTGACGTTTGAACGGTCTTCGCTCACCTGAACCAGCATCATCACATCGGAGCGTGCCCCGGATGCGGCGTCCTCAGCAGTACCGTAGGCCCCGTTGTTACCGGCACGGGTATCGGAACCAATCACGAGAATATCGAGAGGGCCACTGGCAAGGTTCGACGAGAGCTCACCAATGTTCATCTCGGCGGTCTGCACGTTGCTGCGCAAACGCACCAGGGCAAAGCCGCTAAAAGCAACCACCATAGCGAGAAGGGCAACGCACGAGAGCGCTATCCACTTAATCCGCTGAGACTTAAGAGGCTGGTTGCTCATATGACGCCCCAGGGGCGTAACAACTCGCTGCGGGGGCTGACCCTGTGGCGTCATAAAAGGTATCTCCGATTCGTCTACGGTACGGGGGTGACCGATTTTCTTCAGCCCAGCTTAGGGGGTAAGACTGGGAGGAAACTCCTGATAAGTGGGGAAAATTTAGAAGCCCAGCTTGCCCAGGGCACGGGGGTCACGCTGCCAGTCCTTGGCTACCTTCACGTGAATGGAGAGGAAGACCTTGGTGCCGAGCAGGGCCTCGATGTTCTTACGGGCAGTTTGCCCGATTTCTTTCAGGCGTGCTCCCCGTTTGCCAATGATAATTCCTTTTTGGGAGTCTCGCTCCACAAAGAGGTTTACGTGAATATCGAGCAGGGGGTTATCCTCGCTGCGGCCCTCGCGCAGTTCCATTTCTTCAACGGTGACGGCTACTGAGTGGGGCAGTTCGTCCTGCACGCCTTCCAGAGCCGCTTCCCGCACCAGCTCAGCTACCAGGGTGGCCTCAGGCTCGTCGGTCAGCTCGCCGGTGGGGTACAGCGGGGGTGAGTCAGGCAGGTAGGAGGAAAGGAGCTTCGCAACCTCTTCTACCTGGTAGTCCTTGACCGCAGAAACCGGGATGATATCTGCCCAGCCGCCACGGCCGTCATTAACAGGAGCAGGCACAGCCTGGCCCTTATCGCGGGTAGCTGCCGGGCCGCTGCCCTTACGGAAGGGAAGCTCCTCCCCCTTCTTCTTGCGCTCCTGACGTTCGCGGCGCTGCTGGCGGGCTGCCCGCTCAGCGCTCATAATCTCATCGCCCAGCGCCGAAACGGCAAGGAGCTGCTCGGTCAGCTGCTCGTGCCCCACCTTATCGGCCTTGGTGACGATAGCGACGATGGGCTTGTTGCCCGAGGCAGCCAGCTGCTGCGCAATATAGCGGTCACCGGGGCCGATTTTTTCGTCAGCAGGAATGCAGAAACCAATGACGTCGACCTCAGAGAGAGTCTGCGCCACCATGTCGTTCAGACGCTCACCCAGCAGGGTACGGGGACGGTGCAGACCGGGAGTATCAACCAGCACCAGCTGGAAGTCCTCACGGTGCACAATACCGCGGATGGTGTGGCGGGTAGTCTGCGGGCGGTTGGAGGTAATAGCGACCTTCTGCCCGACCAGCGCATTGGTGAGGGTTGACTTACCGGCGTTGGGGCGGCCTACCAGAACGGCAAAGCCCGCAGTGTAGTCGTCGGGGAAGGAAGCAAACTCCATGCAGATACTCCAATGATGGGATTAAGTAATGTCTTGGCTTTACTTTACAGGGTGTTGCGACGCAGGGTCCGCCCAAACAGAGAGCGTGCCAATCTTATTGCGGCGCCCACGAGAACCAATAGCCTTAATGTGAATACCCTCAACAACAACTTCGCTGCCGATAATCGGTACCCGACCCAGGTGTTTAGCTAGCAGACCGCCGACCGTATCGACGTCCTCATCATCAAGTTCTAGGCCGAAGAGCTCGCCCAGCTCCCAGATGCTCAGGCGGGAACTAATCTTGAAGGTGCCGTCCTCTTGCAGAGTAATTTCAGGCTTCTCGTTGTCGTACTCGTCAGAGATATCGCCGACCAGTTCTTCAATGAGATCTTCTAGGGTTACAAGACCGGCGGTTCCGCCGTACTCATCAACGACCACAGCGACGTGGGTAGATTCACGCTGCATTTCTTTGAGCAGATCCATCACGCGCTTGGATTCTGGCTCATAGCGGACCGGGCGCATCAAAGAGGTAATACCCAGGCTTGTAAGGTCTGCCCCTGCCTCGCGTGAGGCGGCCAGGGCGTCCTTGAGGTAGAGCATGCCACGCACATCGTCAAAGGACTCCCCCAGTACCGGCACGCGGGAGTAGCCCGACCGCAGGAAGAGGGAGATAGCGTCGTCCAGGCTTTCGGTCACGTCAACCGTCACCATATCGGCACGCGGCACCATAATTGAGCGGATGCGGGTCTCATCGAGTTCAAAGATGGACTGAACCATCTCTGCCTCGTCGTCTTCGATAGCCTCAGAAGAACTTGCGCGGTCAACGAACTCAAGAATCTCATCTTCAGTGAAAATGCCGGTCACCTGCTCGGAGTCCTTAGGGCTGACCTTGCGGGACAGGGCGGTGAGAGCGGACGAGAAGGGACGGGTGAGCACGCCCAGCCCGTAGACTACCCCGGCCATCGCCGAGAAGACCTGAGTATGCTTGGTGCGCCCCACCAGGCGGGGGGCAACCCCGAAGAAGGCAAAGACCACAACGGTCATGACAAGTAGGGTGACCAGGACGCTCACCCAGGTGCGGCTAAAAAGATCGTGGACGAGCAGGAAGAAACAGACGACCGAAGACACCTCAGCCAGAACCCGCCAGATTCGCAGGGAGCGGAAGTAGGGCTCGGGGTCAGCGAGAATAGCCCGAATACTCTTGTTCTCGGGCTCCTCCCCCAGGCGCTGGGCCTCAGAACGGGGCAGATAGGTGTAGGACGACTCAACGGCGGTGAGCAGGTAGCCCACTAGAACTAAGAGCAGGACGGCACAGGCCAGCAAAGCAGAATAAAGCACCGGTTAGTGCCTCGTCTCTACAGGTGCCGGGCGCCCCAGAAATTCTTCAAGAATGGTGCGCTGAATACCGAACATTTCAGCCTCTTCTTCCGCCGTGGCATGGTCAAAGCCCAGGCAGTGCAGGATGCCGTGGGTGGTGAGCAGGCAGAGCTCATCGAGGGTGCTGTGGCCTGCGTCCACCCCCTGACGGGCAGCAACGGGCGGGCACAAGACAATATCACCGAGGACGCCGGTGGCAGGCTGATCGTCGGTGCCGGGGGTGAGCTCGTCCATGGGGAAGCTCATCACGTCGGTGGAGCCGGGCAAATCCATCCAATCGATGTGGATGCGCTCCATTTCGCTTTCGCCCACAATAGCGATAGACAGCTCGGTCTCAGGTGAGACCTTCATATGGGCAAAGGCGTGGGCTACCAGCTTCTCCAACACACCGGTATCGACAGCCTCAAAAGACTCACGCACAAAGTCGCTCGCCTCTGCGCCGGGCTCTTCAATATCAAACTCAATATTCACGGGGCTAGGCCTTCTCTTCGGGGGTTACATCGATACCTGACTGCTGCAGCAGCTTTTCGGCCGCAGCTTCAATGGTCTGGCGCTTGACCTTGCGGTTACGGCGGCGCTCCATCGAGGTCTTGGCATCGTCCCACTTATCGTAGGCACTCACAATATCCGAAACCAGGGAGTGGCGCACCACGTCCTCGGCCTGCAGAACCGCGAAATAGATATCGTCAATGCCCTCAAGAATCTGGCGAATCTGCTTCAGACCTGAGGCCTGACCACCGGGCAGGTCCACCTGGGTGACGTCACCGGTAATCACCATCTTGGAGCCAAAGCCCAAACGGGTCAGGAACATCTTCATCTGCTCCACCGTAGTGTTCTGCGCCTCGTCCAAAATAATGAAAGCGTCGTTCAGGGTACGACCGCGCATATAGGCCAGGGGCGCCACTTCAATGGTCCCGGCCTCCATCAGGCGGGGAATGGTCTCGGGATCCATCATGTCGTGCAGCGCGTCGTAGAGCGGGCGCAGATAGGGGTCAATCTTCTCGTTCAGCGACCCAGGCAGGAAGCCCAGGCGCTCGCCAGCTTCGACAGCTGGGCGGGTCAGAATGATGCGGTTGACTTCCTTTGACTGGAGGGCCTGTACCGCCTTGGCCATGGCCAGGTAGGTCTTACCGGTACCTGCCGGGCCGATGCCAAAGACCACGGTGTTGGCATCGATAGCATCGACATAGGACTTCTGGTTAATGGTCTTCGGGCGAATATTCTTGCCCCGGGAGCTCAGAATATTCTGGCTGATCGCGGTTGCTGGGTGTGAAAGGCTGGCAGTCATCATGCCCATGATGCGCTTGACCACCTCGCCGGTGACCTGGGTGTCGTTCTCTACCAAAATGGTGAGTTCAGCCAGCAGACGGACGGTGGTGGCTACGGTTTCTGAGGGGCCGGTAACGATGACGTCTAGCCCCTTGGGGCGGATAGTGAGACCGGGGAAAGCCTGCTCAATCAGGGTGATATTTCCGTCGTGGGGGCCAAGTACCGCGACCATCTCTTCGGTTGACCGGAAGGAGAAGGTGCGGGCAACAGAGAGGGGGCGGCTGCTAGCCGTAGATGAGGTAGTCATAGATGCCCGTGCGGGCTGTCAGAGCTCCTTGAAATACAAAGCGTACGCGGTAGTTCTTACTTTACCTGTAGCAGAACGGGGTTTACCAGCGTCCTAACGCAACGTTGAGGGCAGAAATAGCGGCTGCACCGGCGGTAGAACTGCGGAGGATTTCTGGGCCAAGCAGCACCGTGTGGGCCCCGGCTTCTGCGAGCAGGTCGAGTTCTCGGGGGCTGATACCACCTTCGGGGCCAACGATGAAGTAGACCTCTTTTACCCGATCGGTCAGGTGCCGCTCAAGAGCTTGGGTGAGACGGTAGTCTGCCTGTTCGTGGAGAACCAGGAAGAGGCCGTCCTCCCCCAGCTCGTGGGCAAGGTCGGCTAAATCTGCGGTTGAGTGCTGCTCGTAGACCGGGGGCAGCAGGGCCCGGCGGGACTGCTTAGCTGCTGCCCGCACCGTATTCTGCCACTTAGCCCGTGCTTTGACGGCCCGCTCCATCTTCCAGCGCACAATCGACCGGTCGGCGCTCCAAGGCACAATACCGTGGGCACCCAGCTCGGTGGCCATCTCAATGGCCTGGATATCCCTATCCCCCTTAGCCAGGGCCTGCACAAGGTATATCTCTACCCCCACCGTATCTTCGGTGAGTTCGAGGACCTCAAGCACGGGTCCGTCCTGACCCAGCTCAGTAACCCGGGTGATAGCGCGGTTACCCTCACCGTCTACTACGTCGAGCCCTTCCCCAAGCTCCGGACGTTTGACGAGGGCATGGTGCCCCTCGTCGCCGGTCAGGTGCAGGGTGGCACCTGGCGTCAGGGCAGCTAGCTCGTCAGGTTCGATGTAGTAGACAGCGTTGCTCATGGAATCGTCCTATTTGAGGTGGTCTTTGAGGCGGGAGAAGAAGCCGCCCTGCTTATGGGTGACGGTTTCGCTGACCTGCAGGTCCTCGCCGCGAAGCTCGGAGAACTGCTTGAGCAGGTTCTTCTGTTCCTCGGTGAGGTCGGTGGGGGTGCGCACCTCAATCTGTACACGGATGTCGCCGCGGCCGCCGCCGCGCAGGTGGGTGACGCCCAGGTCCTTGAGGGTGACCACGTCACCTGACTGGGTTCCGGTGGGAATCTGTACCTGCTGGGGGCCGTCGAAGGTGTCGAGGGTGATGGTGGTGCCCAGGGCCGCTGCGGTCATGGACACACCGACGGTAGCTACCAGGTCATCGCCGTCCCGGCTGAAGGTGGGGTCGGGGTTGACGCGCAGCTCAACGTAGAGGTCGCCGTTGGGGCCGCCTGCGGTACCGGCTTCACCCTGGCCTGCCAGGCGGATGCGGGCGCCATTGGTGACGCCGGCGGGAATTTTGATGGTGAGGGGCTTGCGTTCCCGCACGCGGCCTTCGCCGTAGCATTCAGCGCAGGGGTGCTTGATGACGGTGCCGAACCCGCGGCAGGTGGGGCACTCAACGGGCTGCACGACGGTGCCCAGAATTGACTGGACCTGGCGCTGCATGTAGCCCTGGCCGTGGCAGGTGTCGCAGGTTTCGGGGTGGGTGCCCTCGGCGGTTCCTTCGCCCTTGCAGAGGTCACAGGTAACGGCGGTATCAACGGTGATGGGCTTGTTGGTGCCGAAGACGGCATCTTTGAGGTCGATCTTGACGTTGATGAGGGCGTCCTGGCCCTGGCGGACGCGGCTCTGGGGGCCGCGCGGGGCAGAGTTGAAGAAGGTATCGAAGATATCTTGGAAGCCGCCAAAGCCCCCGCCGAAGCCGCCTGCTCCTGCACCGAAGCCACCGGCGGTGCCGTTTTCGTTGCCGGTCTGGTCGTAGATGCGGCGCTTTTCGGGGTCAGAGAGCACATCGTGGGCGAGGGAGACGCGCTTGAACTCCTCGGCAGCTTCTTCCGAAGGGTTGATGTCGGGGTGCAACTGGCGGGCCTTCTTACGGTAGGCCTTCTTGATTTCTTCGGGGCTGGCATCGCGTGAGACGCCGAGGGTTTCGTAGTGACTGCTCACTGGTTCTCTCTTTCGATGGGCTGGTTTAAAGGGGGTAGGCGCAGGGCTAGGCCTGGCCCAAAATCTTGGATAGGTAGCGGGCTACGGCGTTGACCTTGGAGACGGTGCTGGTGTAGTCCATGCGGGTGGGGCCAACGACTCCCACGTGGGCAGCTCCCCCGGGCCCGTAGCTACTGGCGACGACCGAGGTTTCGGCTAGGGATTCGCTGCGGTTCTCAGAGCCGATACTCACGGCAAATCCGCGTTCATCGTGGTCTAGGTCGGTGAGTAATTTGAGTAGCACAACCTGCTCTTCTAGGGCATCGAGCACCGGGGCGATGCTGCCTCTAAAATCTACGGTCGAGGCGGCAAGGTAGGAGGTACCCGCAATCAGCACCTGAGAAGAGGCACCCTGGGCGGCGAGCAGGTGCAGGGCCTCGGTGAGGGTGCCGAGCAGGTTATTGCCGGGGGCGGACGCCGGTGCTGCGGCTATGCTGTCGAGCGTACGGTTGGCGTAGAGGTCAAGGAGCTGTTGGCGGGCTACTGCAAGCTCTTCGGGGCTGTGGGCAAGGGTGAGGGTGCGCTGGTTGACCTGGCCGGAGTCGGTAATAAGAATCAGCAGCACCGTGGTGCTGGAGAGGGAGACCAGCTCGATATGGCGCACGCTGGTAGCCGGGCCGGTGGGGTACTGCACCATAGCTACCTGGTGGGTGAGCGATGAGAGCAGACGCACGCTGGTCTTCATCATCTCATCAACGCTTTCGGCGCTATCGAGCAGGGTGTGAATTGCCCGTTTTTCAGCGTCAGAGAGGGGCTGTAGGGACGATATCTGGTCAACGAAAAGTCGGTAGCCCCGGTCGGTGGGCACTCGCCCGGCACTGGCATGAGGAGCCTGGATCAGGCCCTGCTCTTCGAGGGCTGCCATGTCGTTGCGCACGGTGGCGCTTGAGACCCCCAGCTGGTGCCGCTCGAGCAGGGTTTTAGACCCTACGGGCTCACGGGTGTGCACGTATTCTTCGACGATGGCTTGCAGAACTTGCAAGCGTCTCGGGTGGTTCACGGCACCTCCTGGGCTCATAGGTCTTCGCCTGGTGGGCGAAGAGGTCTGCGGGGCTAGATTAGCACTTGATGACCTTGAGTGCTAAGTTACCCGTTAACTCTAATACCACTGAACTAGAATCAGAACTCGGTACGCTGATGGCTAATGCGCTGGATGAGAGAGTGAGAGACACACCGATGGACTACCGCGATACCTGGGGTCAGGCTGACCTTACCTCCCACCATTCTGCCCTGCCCAAGGTACCTCTTGTCCCCGGCATGGTGCTAGAGGACGCCGCCACCGGCTTTGTGGGGGCGGCAGTGACCCTGCGGGCTACGGCGTCCGGCCCCCAGGTGGGCCTCGAAGACCGGCGGGGCCGTATCAAGTTCTTCCCCCTGGGCCCGGGGTTTTTGCTTGAGGGCCGCAGCATTGATCTGACCAAGCCTCAGCAGAAGCCTAAGACCGCTACACGGCAGGTTTCTCGGTCGGGGTCGGTTGCGGTGGAGAACGCTCCGGCACGGACGGCCAGGGCCAGCCGTATCTGGGTGGAGGGCGTGCACGATGCTGAGCTTATTGAGAAGGTCTGGGGCCACGACCTACGGGTTGAGGGTATCGTGGTGGAACCCCTGCACGGGGTCGACGATCTCGCCGCAGCCGTTGCAGGTTTTGGCCCGGCCTCCCACCGCAAACTCGGAATTCTGGTAGACCACCTGGTGGCAGGAAGTAAGGAAGAGCGAATCGCTCAAGAGGCCATGGCCGTGGCAGGTGCCCGCGATAACGTGCTGATTGTGGGCCACCCCTTTGTGGATATTTGGCAGGCCGTCAAGCCCCAGGTGCTGGGCGTGCAGGCCTGGCCCGAGGTCCCCCGCGGGGAAGACTGGAAGACCGGCATACTGCGGCGTTTCGGCCGGGCGGCAGAGACCCCCGAGGACGTCCGCGCCGGCTGGGATTCCATTCTCAAGAGGGTCAACTCCTACACCGACCTTGAACCAAGTCTCTTGGGGCCGGTAGAACACCTCATTGACTTCGTCACCCTTGACGGGCCAGCAGGCTAGAGCGGTTACAGCCGGTGTGACAAATATCGTCCTGCTCCCCCATAAATTCGTAGGCTTCACATATACCGCCCTCCCCTAGCTTTGACTAAAATTGTGTTTGATGGGATCACAGCCCGCACATCACTCATTCGCCCTTTCAACCTCAAAGAGAAGAATTCTTGAAGACCGCAACTGCACCTTCCTCGACCGCCTACAAGGGGTCATCTGCAACCGCTGCACACCTGTCTGTTAGCGCAGACCGAAATATCGCAACCGCTGCACACTTTGGGGGCGTGCTAGGTTGTATTCCCGCGGCCGTCATCTACTACCTCTACCGAGGCCGCGGCCCCTTCACCGAGCAGGAATCCCGTGAAGCTCTCGACTTCACCCTGCTGCCCACCCTGGTTCTGGCCGTCTCTATTATGCTCAGCAACATTCCGGCTATCGGCTGGCTCTTTGGCCTGATTGCTGCCCTGGCCTGGACCTACCTGGCTATCTCAGCTCTGATCGCCGGTGTAAAGGTAACCCGCGGCAACCCCTACCAGTACAAGGGCAATACCCGTCTTTTTAGCAAGCTCACTCGCCGCGGTAAGTAGGCACCCGGGTTGCTAAAACATGAAGGGGGCGGTCTGACTCAGCTGAGTCAGACCGCCCCCTTTCGTTTCCCCTGGTGGGGAAAAGCAGTTAGCTGTCAATATCGGGGAGGAGCTCCCTGGTCACCGCATCGCCCAGTAGGCGCCCCTGGAGGGTGAGCTGCACGCGTCCGCCCGCTCTTGCCTCGGGGTCAATCAAACCCTGCCCCTCAAGCCAGTTCAGGGACGCCTCAATTCGGGCAGCATCGCCACCCTCCAACAGGCGGGAAATGTCTAAGCCGTCAATAACCCTGACCTGTAGCATGATGTCCTCAAACCTGCGGGTCTGCTCCCCCAAAACCTCGCGGGCAGCAGCCGGGCTCTGGCCAGCCCGGACTCGGTTGGCATAGGGTACCGGGTGTTTGAGATTCCACCAGCGGGTGCCGTTCACATGAGAGTGGGCGCCGGGACCAATTCCCCACCAATCCTGGTTACGCCAGTAGGCATAGTTATGACGGGAACGATACTCCGGTGACTTGGCGTAGTTCGACACCTCATACCAGTGGTAGCCGGCCTCATTGAAAATCTGCTCAGCCAGCAGGTACATATCCGCCATGAGGTCCTCGTCGGGCATGGTGTAATCGCCCCGCCGAATCTGGGCAGCCAGCTTGGTACCCTCTTCAACGATGAGCGAATAGGCAGAAATATGGTCAGGGGCATACGATACCGCAGCCCGCACTGACTGCTCCCACTGGGCCAGGCTCTCCCCCGGCGACCCGTAAATCAGATCAACCGACACCTGAAGCCCAACCTCTTTAGCCCAGGCGAGCACCTTGGGAACATTCGCCGGAGTGTGGGTACGATCAAGCACCTCAAGCACCTCAGGTACCACCGACTGCATACCGAAGGACACCCGGGTAAAGCCACCGGCCTTCAGCGTCTCAAGATCCTCGCGGGTCACCGAGTCGGGGTTGGCCTCGGTCGTTACCTCAGCACCCTCTTCTACACCAAACAGCTCAACCGCTTCGCGCAGAATCTTCACAAGGTCAGTTGCAGGCAGCTTGGTGGGGGTGCCCCCGCCAAAAAAGACAGAGTAGAGCGGACGGTCAGCGACACCCGACTCGCGCAAAACCTGCCGGGCAAAGCGCAACTCGGCGATGGCGTCCTCGGCATAGGTACCCAAACCCACCCCGTTGCCGAAATCCTCGGTGGCGTAGGTATTGAAGTCGCAGTAGCCGCACCGTACCGAGCAAAAGGGCACGTGCACGTAGAGAGAAAAATCGCGCTCAACGCCGTGGACGGCAGAATCAACGGGGATTCTGCCGTCCAAAGGGGCTGGAGCGCCCAGGGGCTGGGCTGGCATTACTTCTTGCCCTTGTCCTTACCTTCTTCACCGGAAGACAGGGCAGCGATGAAGGCTTCCTGGGGAACCTCAACACGGCCCACCATCTTCATACGCTTCTTACCTTCCTTCTGCTTCTCCAGCAGCTTACGCTTACGCGAAATATCGCCACCGTAGCACTTAGAGAGAACGTCCTTACGCATAGCGCGAATATTCTCACGGGCAATAATGCGAGAGCCAATAGCAGCCTGAATCGGCACCTCGAACTGCTGACGAGGAATCAGTTCACGCAGCTTGCCGGTCATCATCACGCCGTAAGAGTAGGCCTTATCGCGGTGGGTAATAGCTGAGAAAGCGTCAACCTTCTCACCCTGCAGCAGAATATCGACCTTGACCAGATCGGCTTCTTCCTCACCGTCAAACTTCCAGTCCAGAGAAGCATAACCGCGGGTCTTGGACTTGAGCTGGTCGAAGAAGTCAAAGACAATTTCGGCCAGGGGCAGGCGGTAGCGCAGTTCCACGCGATCCTGGGAAAGGTAGTCCATGCCGCCCATGGTGCCGCGGCGGGACTGGCACAGCTCCATAATCGCGCCCACAAACTCGTTCGGGGCAATGATGGTGCAAGCTACCATCGGTTCGCGAATGGTAGCGACCTTACCCTCGGGGAACTCGGAGGGGTTAGTCACGCGCTGGGCGGTGCCGTCCTCAGCCACCACATCGTAGATAACGTTGGGGGCAGTAGAAATCAGGTCGAGGTTGAACTCGCGTTCCAGACGCTCACGCACAATTTCAAGGTGAAGCAGGCCCAGGAAGCCACAGCGGAAACCAAAGCCTAGAGCCGCAGAGGTCTCAGGCTCGAAAATCAGGGCGGCGTCGTTGAGCTGCAGCTTATCGAGGGCGTCACGCAGGGCCGGGTAGTCAGAGCCGTCAATCGGGAAGAGACCAGAGAAAACCATGGGCTTGGGGTCCTCGTAGCCACCCAGCTCTTCTGCGGCAGGCTTGTGGGCACCGGTAACGGTATCACCCACGCGGGACAGGCGGACGTCCTTCACACCGGTAATCAGGTAGCCCACCTCGCCCACGCCCAGGCCGTCGGTCGGCTTGGGCTCGGGAGAAATCACACCGATTTCCAGCAGGTCATGCTCGGCGCCGGTAGACATCATCTTAATCTTCTGGCGGGGTTCCAGCTTGCCGTCCACCACACGAACGTAGGTAACCACACCGCGGTAGGAGTCGTAGACAGAGTCAAAAATCATGGCGCGAGCGGGGGCATCAGCCTGGCCCTCGGGCGCGGGCAGCAGCTCAACGATGCGGTCCAGCAGCTCGGGTACGCCCTCACCGGTCTTACCCGAAACCCGCAGCACATCCTCAGGCTCAACGCCAATCAGGTTAGCCAGCTCCTCGGCATACTTATCGGGCTGGGCAGCCGGCAGGTCAATCTTGTTGAGCACCGGAATAATGGTCAGGTCATTTTCCATAGCCAGGTAGAGGTTAGCCAGGGTCTGAGCCTCAATACCCTGAGCAGCATCCACCAGCAGCAGGGCACCCTCACACGCAGCCAGAGAACGGGAGACCTCGTAGGTGAAGTCCACGTGACCGGGGGTATCAATCATGTTCAGGGCATAGTTGACGCCGTCCACCTCCCAGGGCATACGAACAGCCTGGGACTTAATAGTGATACCGCGCTCACGCTCGATATCCATGCGGTCAAGGTACTGGGCCTTCATCTCGCGCGGAGTAACCACACCGGTGGCCTGCAGCATGCGGTCAGCCAGGGTGGACTTACCGTGGTCAATATGCGCAATGATGCAGAAGTTACGGATAACGGAAGGGTCAGTGGCCGCCGGTTTGGGCGGGTTGGTCGCCAAGGGTGACACGTGTGTTGGGTCCTTTCACGACTCTCAGAAAGCTCATGGGAGCCTACCGGGTCTCTGACGGTAGAAATCAGTTAACCAGTTTCTCACATTTAGCCGGTGCGTGTCTGCTCGCGCGCCGATGAGCAGCGATTATTGTAGTGACCATGAAGATCAACATGCGAACCATCCAGCAGGCACTGAACATCGGCCAGCGCATCTACCGGGAATGGAACAAATACCAGAACCAGAAGAATAAGCAGCAGGGCACCGGTACCCGCCCCTCTGATGGCAGGAGCCAGGCAGGCACGCGCACCCGGCAGCATCCGGACGCCGGCAACGGCAATTTTGGTACTTTCGGCTCCGGCAGTAACCAGCAGGCCCCTGCCGGTCAGCCCACCGGAAGCTGGGAACAGGGCGGCTACCCCGGCGACTACTTCGGCTCGGTAGCCTTTGACTACTCCCCCGCTCTCGACGGCGACGCCGACCCCGGCGAGGTCGTCTGGGCCTGGGTCCCCTTCGAAGAGGACTACAGCCAGGGCAAGGACCGCCCTGTCCTGGTCATCGGACGTTCCGGTTCCTACCTTCTGGGACTGATGCTCACCAGCAAGGACCATTCCAACTCCCGCACCGCCGACCCCAACTACCTGGACATTGGTACAGGCGTATGGGACAAGGAAGGGCGCGACTCCGAAGTCAAACTCAACCGTGTCATCCAGCTCAACCCGAACGGTATCCGCCGTGAAGGAGCCATCATGGACCGGGCAACCTTCGACTTCATCGCCGAGGCCTACCGCCGTCGCTAAGAAACTTGCTCACAAGGGGTTACACAGGCTCGCGCTCGCTGCCGACCCTCTCGCTGGTTCGCTAGCTGGCTCGCAAGCTCGCCAGATTCGCGCCGAGATTTGTTTTCCTCGCGCGCTCGGAATCTCGGTGCTCATCACCAGCGATTCACGCCAGCCCCGAAGCCAGCAGCTTCGCTGCGAGCCTGCTCCACTCAACCTGACGTAGACTAAGAAAAATTGTTGCTTATATCTCTGCCCTAAGCTGGGGCGGAGCTGATAAAGTTAACCCTTGTGTGTCCGATGGTCATCGGGCACTGCTGACTGGTTGCCATAGGCATCCCCACGCCGCTCAGTCGATGACCGGTCAGCGCAGCCCTCACCGACCAATTAGACAAAAACAGAAAGTTTTTAATCGTGGCTAACATCAAGTCCCAGAAGAAGCGCATCCTCACCAACGAGAAGGCTCGTCTGCGCAACAACGCAATCAAGTCAGATCTCAAGACCTCCATCCGTAAGGTCAACGAGGCAGTTGAAGCTCAGAACGTTGAAGCAGCAACTGAAGCTCTTCGTGTTGCGAACCGCAAGCTGGACAAGGCTGTTTCTAAGGGTGTTCTGCACAAGAAGAACGCAGCTAACAAGAAGTCCGGTCTGACCGTTCTCGTCAACAAGCTTTCCTAAGTTCTATATTCCGGCCCCTCTAGCCGGCGTCTAAGAGCGAAGTGACACAAGGCCCCGCTCCCTTTCCTGGGAGCGGGGCCTTGTGCTTTCTTGCCCTGTCGCTAGTGGGTACGGGAGGCCTGGGAAATAGCCAGAACGGCTTTTTCTAGGGGGTAGAAAGAGTCAAGATTCTCGCCCTTGAGCTGGGCATCGGTATCGGCCAGCAGGGCCAGGACGCGGGCCAGGTCGGCAGGCGCATACCTGCGGGAATCCCGCTGGGCAGCTTCTACCTGCCAGGGAGCCATCTTAAGGTCGCCCGCCAGCTGGTTTGAGTTGCCACGCACCCCGTGCACTTTGGCAATGTTACGCATACGGGCGGCCAGAGCACCCAGGATGGGGATGGGGTCGCTTCCGGTATCGATTGTCTGGCGGAGCAGTTTAATGGCTTCCCTGCTGTTGCCCGCTACCGCAGCATCGCCTACTTTAAAGGCGGTGACCTCGGTGCGGCCGCCAAAGTAACGGTCGATGGTATCTACAGTGATGGTACCCGGCTCATCTGCAATAAGCTGGCGGGCAGCCGAGGCTAGTTCTGAGATATCACTGGTTGCTGCCGTGAGGGCTGCCGCTGCGGGCGGGTCAATAGAGCGCTGGGCTGAGCGGAACTCGTAAATGACGAAGTCCAGCCGGTCGCGTTCATTCTTAAGAGCCTTACACTCGACCACCGGGTAGGACTTATTAGCTTTGATGGTATCAATGAGCTTTTTACCCCTGTTACCGCCTGCGTGGTGCAGTATCATCAGGGTGGAGTCGTGGGGCGCAGCGGCATAGGCAAGGGCGTCCTGCAGGAAGGCATCGCTCATTGAGGCCACCTGGGTGACCTCAATAATTTTGGGTTCATCAAAAAGGGAGGGGCTGGCAAGGACGTCTAGCTGCCCGGCCCGGCAATCTTTGGCCGAAAGGCTGGTGAGTTCGTAGCTGCCGTGGGCCTCTTCAAAGAGCTGGCGGAGCCGCTGGGTGGCCCGGGAAGCAAAGTATTCTTCGGGGCCGTAGAGCAAAACGAGCGGAGCAAGCGGAACCGATCGCCAGCCGTTATCTGGACCAGCTGAGCGGGTGCGGGGTGTGCGTGCCATGTATCCTCCTTGGGTGCCTTTCTATCTTGTCAGATAAAGCGCTTTTGTGCAGGTTTAGCCCGAGGCGGTCACCTCAATCCCCCGGTCACTGGTGGTCAGCGCCAGATGCCCCGAAAGGTCAGTGCGGGCAGCGGGGATAGAACGTCGGTTCAGGAAGCTGAGAATACTCTCATGCGGGTGCCCATAACTGTTGCCTGCTCCCACAGGGATGAGGGCTAGGGAGGGGCTGGCTGCGATGATCAGGTCGGTTCCGCTGCCCGCCGAGCCGTGGTGGGCTATTTTAAGGACGTCGGCAGGCACCTGCCCCGCCGATTCGGCAAGAAGTCGGTGGGCGGCGTCCGCTTCAAGATCCCCCGTGGTGAGCACGGTCAGCGGCCTCTGGCCGGTCTCCCTGGCAGGCAGGGACCAGTGGATGACGAGGGAGGTGTTGTTAATCCAGCTAGAGGAGCCGGTTGCGCCGGGGATCCTCTGGGCCTGGGCCGGGGGCCAGAGCACCCGGCCCAGGGGTTGACCGGCTGCCTCGTGCTGCCCTGCGGTAACAGACTCTGAGGGGAAAGCCGAGCCCGTAGAAAGCCGATAGGCAGCTGTTCCTTGCGTGACCGGGGTCTGCTGCCCCTGTCTGCTGTAATGGGGTGACGTCACCAGCGTCGGCTGGGCGAAGTCATTTTGAACCTGTTGTAGTGCCCCATCGTGGTCGCTATGGGCGTGGGTTATGAGCACAGCTTCCAGCTGGTCTACCCCGGCCCAGTCGAGGCAGGACTTGAGGGCCGAGTAATCGTCGCCGGTATCAAGAAGGTAGGCCGATCGCTGGCCGGTACGGATCAGATGAGCATCTCCTTGGCCTACATCGCAGGTAATCCACTGCCAGTGGGCAGGGGCCTGGTGTGCAGCCGGCCAACGGTCGTGCAGCAGGAATACCGCTAGACCTATCACGAGCACTATGAGGGCAAGATCGACCAGGCTTTTGTTTCTCCTGCGGTTCACGGTCTGCCCCCTAGCAGTCGAGGCAAGCGAGCTGCGGGCAGGGTGTTGAGTGACCTGTCCGCTAAGAGAACCATCCAGCTGATACCTACAACGGCCAGCAGGGTCAACCCTAGAGTAAGAGGTGAAAGCGCAAGAGGTAGCTGGCTTGCAGGTAGCTTGTAGCACCAGGCAGCAACCGCTAGCAGCCCCTGGGTAAGAAAGCCACCGAGGTTCATGAGGGCATCGAGCAGGGGTTGGGCTAGCCCCAGGGCGTAGCCGATGAGGGCAAGTAACCCCAGCACGGTAATGGGCGCTACCAAAGGGGCGGCCAGAAGGTTAGCTAGGACCGTATAGGGGTAGATGGACTCAGAAAGTATCAGGATAACCGGCGCGCACCAGAGGCTAGCTGCACAGGGTAGGGCTACCAGATCAGCAAACAGAAGGGGCAGCGCTCTACTGATGAGACGCGAGATAGCCGGTGCCAGTATCAGGAGGGAAGCTGTAGCCACGACCGAGAGAATAAAGCCATAGTGGGTGGCAAGGGGTGGCGCTGCCAGAAGAAGAGCCATCACGCAGGTCGAGAGGAAAGCCAGACGATAGGCTCCGTGGCCAAGAATCAGACCTAGAGCTCCCAGCAGCCCCATTACCCAGGCTCTGAGTACAGAACCGTCAAGCCCTACCAGCACGACGTAGGTCGATGACGCGGCTACTCCGACTGCTATAAGGGCAGGACGATGGGGCCACAGCGGGTAGAGCAGACGGTAGGCGACGACAAAAATCAGAGTAATGTTGGCCCCCGAAACAGCTGTCAGGTGCGTTAGACCGGCCACCCGCAAAGATGAAAGAGCCGGTGCAGGCAGTGAAGAATCATCGCCGTAGGCCATACCCAGGAGCAGGCCAGCCCGTTCGGCGCCCAGGTGGTCCACTACCCTATCGCGCAACCCGCTCTTAAGTTCGAAGAGAGGGGCTACAGAAGCCGGTTGCTCCAGCAGGCTCACAGCTCCCTGCAACCGGTAGTAGGTTCCGCTGACCTTCAACTCCCCCACCGCGCTGACAGTGCTCCCCGGAATAAAAAGTTTATCTGTATAGACGCTGAGCGGTACCCGCTGGGCCCAGGCCCTTGAAGCCTGCCTTATCTCCACGGTTTCTACCTGCAACCTATACCCACCCGTTGGAGCAGGCCGGGCCTCAGTTACTTCAGCCGTCACTCGTATTCCCTGCCCGTTCAGAGCCTGCATCAGCTCCCACTGCTGAGGGTAGCCTCGGGCCTGAAGGGCAACAGTCTGTAAGGCAGCGAGTAGGCAGATGAGAGCCAGGGTATGCGACACAAAGACCGGTGCATGGGCCAGTGAACCTTTCACTTTCGCAATACTTTTCCGAACTAAAAGCTGGGCGCCGCACCAGGAGCCCAGAGCAAGGCAAGCGAGCAGGGCCCCAGCCCAGAGCGCCCACCGGGATCCGGCAAGAATCCACAGGGCGGTAAAACACCAGAGCCCCACAGCAGGTGCCACAAGACGGGCATCGGTCAGACGCGGTTGCACCCGCCGATGTTCGGCCCGTTCAGCCTGTGCCTGCTGCCAGCTCCGACCAACAGCCAGAACCCTTTTCATACCGTCACCAGCGGGCGGAGAGCTTCAAGAGTGGCTGGCCCAATGCCCGAAACCTGGTCCAGCTCATCCACCGAGCTGAAACCCCCGTACTGCTCCCGCCAGCTAATAATCGATGCAGCCAGCACCGGGCCGACCTTCGGCAGGGTCTGAAGTTCCTCAGCGCTTGCCGTATTGATATTCACTAGCCCGGCGGCGTCCGCACCCCGGTCTGTACCGAGACCCGTACCCGCTAAACTATGAGCGGCCTCAGCGCCACCCACCGAACTAGGTGGTGCCTCGCCCTGCACCGGAATATAGACCTGGCTCCCGTCACTAGCAGGGGCTGCCAGGTTAATCGCCGATGTATCAGCATCGCCCCTGAGCCCACCGGCAGCTGTAACCGCATCGTTCACCCGGCTTCCAGAATCCAGCTCGTAGACTCCCGGAGTCTGCACCGCGCCGGCAACATGAACCACCACAGGCGCACCTCCCCCATGAGCGGCAACTGAAGTAGCGGCCGCCCCGGTGCTCAGCCCCTGACCAGCCTCATCACCTGGCACCGGGCTACCCCCATCAGCAGGTACCACAGCACCCCCAGAAGGAGCCACAGGAACCGCCGACACAGACGAGCCGCCACCAGAAAACACCACAGGCCACAGAGCAACAAGACCCAAGACAAGAGCAAGAATCACCAAAGCACCCGTAGGCACCCGCCATCGGGTCACCGAAGCCTGCGGACCAAGACCGGGAGCCTCCGAACCGGAAGACGCCAAAGCACGCTCAAGAAGCGCCCGATGGCGGGGGCTCCGGGAGGCGCTCGCAGGAGCAGGGCCGTGGCGCCTGCTGCGCAGGAGATAATCAGTCTGACCCGGCTGACCTGCATGGGCATCGGCAGGTTCAACCGAAACAGACGGTAGGGTATCAGCGGGGTACCTAGAGTTCTGAGACATGGCCCCAGGCTAAGAGCTTCCGAGCGGCTAGGCCAAGGCCGACGGCACCTGTGGATAAACCCCCTCCCACCAGTCTGCGGAAATTAGCCCCAGAAACCTCGCAGGTGGTGCACCCGAGTCACAAGATGACGCGAGCCAGGCCCCTATCCACAGGGTCTCTGCACCGTCTTGAACATAACTCTAGAAAATAACGGCTGCCAGAGCCCCTAAGCCCGCATGGGCAGAGAGCACCGGGGGCAGGGGCGTCAGCACCGCCCCCGAAGCGATAGGCCCCAGGGCCTTCTGAAACTCCCGTGCCTGCTCCTCATTACCGCTGTAATGGATGGCAACTACCTGCCCCTGGCGCCTGAGCAGGTTGGCTGCTTCCCTATCCTTCAGCGGCACATCTAGTGGTAATTCACCGGCCCGCTCGGAGCTGGCCTGTTCGGTCAAAGCTGCAAGCCGTTCAATCGCCTTAGCTGTAGTGCGGGGGCGCTCAACGTAGTGCAGTTTGCCATCGAGCACGGTAGCTACAGGCCGAATCTGAAACATCTGGCCCACCATAGCTAAAGCGGGGCTGACGCGTCCGCCCCGTTTAAGAGCGTCCAGGGTAGGAATAAAGAAAAAGAGCTCGGTAGAAGCACAGAGCTCCTCGGCTACAGCGGTGGCCTGCTCTAAGTCCTGCTCTCGGGCAAGGAGGCGGTGCAGGCGGAGTACCGGCTCCCCCAGTCCCATCGCTAGATTGAGCGAGTCAACCACCGCCACCGGCACATCGACCAGCTGCGCCGCTAAACGGGCCGCATCGCAGGTACCCGACAGCTCCCCCGATAAATGAACCGAAATAATCGCAGAGTAGCCCTGGGCAGCCAGATGCTCATAGGCGTCCGCCAGGGCCCCCGGAGCCACCCCGGACGTAAGCACCTGCTCCCCCTGAACATGGGCTAAAGCGATAGCGGCATCAACCTGATCGGCCGGTAGGTCATTTAAAGCACGGTCGCCCACAGTTACAGGCAACTCAACCAGACTAAACCCGCCCTCGGCCTTGAGCAGTTCAAGGGTGTGGGCGGGCAGAGCGGACGATGAATCGGTGACCAGGGCTATAGAACGCACCTAACCACTCTACCGCCTTGCCTGCTACTCGGGGTGATACAGCCCATAACGAGTCTTCAGAACATAGAAAAATCGGGTGCCCCTTCCCTCGAAGGAGCACCCGATTTTACCGTGAGCCTACTAGATAACGATGTTGACCAGCTTGGGAGCTCGTACAATCACCTTGCGTACCTCAGCATCGCCCAGGGCTCGCTGGACGGCTTCAGAGCCCAGAGCTAGGGCTTCCAGGTCGGCTTCAGAAATATCCTTAGAGACCTCTAGGCGGTCCTTGACCTTACCCTTGACCTGTACAATCGCGGTGACGGTATCGTCTACCAGCTGGGCCGGATCAACCTCGGGCCAGCCCGCAGTCAGAACAGGGGAATCGTGGCCCAGCAGGTGCCAGGCGTCCTCGGCGGTGTAGGGAGCGTAGAGGGAGAGCAAGATAGCGATAGCTTCGGCAGCCTCGCGGACGGCGGGGTCGGCAGCTCCTGCACCTGAGTCAATGACCTTACGGGTAGCGTTGACCAGCTCCATGGTCTTGGCCACGGCAACGTTAAACTTGCCGTTTTCGACCAGGGAGTCGACGTCGTGAATGGTGCGGTGGACCAGCTTGTGCAGGGTAGCGTCGCCAGTTGAGCCGTCCGCCCCCACCTCGCTGGTGACGTCCTGGGCAACGCGCCAGGCACGGGCCAGGAACTTCTGCATACCGGCCGGGGAAACGTCGGCCCAGTCGACATCGTCCTCGGGCGGGGAGGCAAAGACCATGACGGTGCGGACGGCATCGACGCCGAACTTATCGAGCTGCTGGCCCAGGTCAACACCGTTGCCCAGTGACTTGGACATAGCCTTACCCTGGTTGAGCACCTGTCCCTGGTTCATCAGAGCCTTGAAGGGCTCAGAGTGTTCAATCAGGCCCAGGTCGCGGATGACCTTGGTGAAGAAGCGGGCGTAGAGCAGGTGCAGAATCGCGTGCTCAACACCGCCGACGTACATGTCGACCTGGTTCCACTTCTTCATCTGCTCGGGGTCGAAGATAGCCTGGTCGTAATTCGGTGAGACGTAGCGCAGGAAGTACCAGGAGGAATCCACGAAGGTGTCCATGGTGTCTGAGTCGCGCTTGGCGTCCTTACCGCAGACGGGGCAGGGAACGGTGTTCCAGTCGGTGGCAGCTGCCAGGGGCGACTGACCCTTGGGTGCCAGGTCTTCCCCGGCCAGGTTGTCGGGGAGCAGGACGGGCAGCTGCTCTTCCGGAACCAGCTGTTCACCGTGCTCTTCACAGTGGATGACGGGGATGGGGCAGCCCCAGAAGCGCTGGCGGGAGAGCAGCCAGTCGCGCAGGCGGAAGTTGACCTTGCCGGTGCCTACACCCTTCTCTTCAAGAATCTCAATAGCCTTTGAGATGCCGTCAGCCTTGTTCAGGCCATCCAGCGGGCCGGAATTGATGTGCACGCCATCGCCGGTGGTAGCGACGCCGGTTTCTGCCGGGTCGTCCTCACCGGTATCGAGAACGGTGATGACGGGGATGTCGAACTTGCGGGCGAAGTCCAGGTCGCGCTGGTCGTGGGCGGGAACAGCCATCAGTGCGCCGGTTCCGTAGTCGGCCAGGGCGTAGTCAGAGGCCCACAGGGGCAGCTTATCGCCGGTCAGGGGGTTGATGGCGTAACGGCCCAGGAAGACACCGGTCTTCTCGCGGTCGGTGGACTGGCGGTCGATATCCGACAGAACCTTGATCTCTTCGCGGTAGGCTTCCAGGGCTTCCCGCTGGTCGTCGGTTACCAGATCGAGGGCCAGGTCGGCGTCGGCTGCCACGATGAAGAAGGTTGCGCCGTAGAGGGTATCGGGGCGGGTGGTGAAGACGTCTACGGTGGTGGCGGGCTTGTTGCCGGCAGCCTCAACCTCAAAAGTAAACTCGGCACCCTCGGAGCGGCCGATCCAGTTGCGCTGCATAGCCAGCACGCGGTCGGGCCAGTGACCTTCCAGCTCCTTCATATCGTCCAGCAGTTCCTGGGCGTAGTCGGTGATCTTAAAGTACCACTGGTTCAGAGACTTCTTGGTCACGGGGGTGTGGCAGCGTTCGCACTCGCCGTTGACAACCTGCTCGTTGGCCAGCACGGTCTGGTCCTTGGGGCACCAGTTGACCTGGGAGTACTTACGGTAGGCCAGGCCCTTCTTGTAGAACTGCTGGAAGAGCCACTGGGTCCACTTGTAGTATTCGGGGTCAGAGGTGTGCAGGCGGCGGGACCAGTCGGTCATAATGCCGTAGCGCTTGAAAGAGCCGGCCTGGGTCTCGATGTTCTTGTAGGTCCACTCTTTGGGGTGGGTGTTGTTCTTGATGGCTGCGTTTTCTGCGGGCAGGCCGAAGGAGTCCCAGCCGATGGGGTGCAGCACATCGTAGCCCTTTTGCTTCCAGAAGCGGGCGGTGACGTCGCCAATGGCGAAGGCTTCGGCGTGGCCCATGTGGAGGTCGCCGGAGGGGTAGGGGAACATGTCCGCTACGTAGCGGGTTTCCTTGCCTTCTTCGTTGGTAGGTTCAAAAACCTTGGTTTCTTCCCAGTAGGGCTGCCACTTGGCTTCCATGGAGCGGAAGTCCCAGGTGGTTTCGTTCTGTTCGGTAGGTTCTACCTCAGCAGTCACCGTGTTTCCTGTCTGTCGAGTGGTGCTTGCGCTTTTTGGGCGCGCACGAATCTGAGCTGTCAATAGTTTGCTTCCTAGTGTACCGCGCTTGGGCTTGCTTTGCCCGGTGGCAGTTTGCCCACTGAGAAGTGGGGGTGAGGCGGTACAGTGGTGGGGGTAGAGAGAAGGAGTCACTATGTCTGCAAGCCCCCACTCGGCCGGTGTTTTTGAGCCGGTACCTCAGCAGGTTCCTGCCGGGACGCGCTACGAGGGCTGGGTTGGCGGCACCTACAGCCGCTGGTGGGTGTATGGAAATGCGGACGCCACTCCCCTGGTTTTGGTGCACGGCTTTAGGGGCGATCACCACGGCCTCGAAATCATTGCCACCGGCCTGAAGGATTTTTGTGTTTATATCCCTGATCTGCCGGGCTTTGGTAAAACTGCCCCGATTGAGGGGGCTGAGCATGCGGTGAGCACCTATGCTGCCTGGTTGGTTGATTTCATTGAGACTGCTGTGGGCAGCCCGGTGCACCTGGTGGGTCACTCTTTTGGGTCGATCGTGAGCTCTTATACTGCCCTGGTGCGCCCCCATCTGGTAGAGCGTTTGACCCTGATTAACCCCATCTGTCAGCCTGCCCTTGAGGGGGACCAAAAGGTGATGAGCCGCCTGGCTGAGCTCTATTATGGTGCGGGAGCTGCCCTACCTGCTTCCCTGGGTTTTGCTCTGCTGCGCTCCCGCCTGGTCACCAGATTGAGCAGTGAGTTCATGATGAAAAATCACGACCCCGCCCTGCGCCGGTTCATCAACGGCCAGCACGATGCCTACTTCGGTGCCTTTGCCTCCCGCGAGGCGGTTCTACAGGCCTACCGGGCATCTATCAGTTCCACCGCAGCTGATTTCACCCCGGCTCTGCCGATGCCGGTCCAGCTCATTGTGGCAGAAAAGGACGATCTGGGTACCCTAGAACTTCAGCAGGCCATGGCCCGTAAGCTCCAGCGGGGGCGGCTCGATATCATTCCCGAGGTCGGCCACCTGATTCACTACGAGACTCCCCTGCGGGCGGCCTCCCTGATTGCCGGCTTTCATTCCCAAGACCTAGAGGAGGGGCAGGTAGCATGAAACTCTTTATTGATGCCCGCTATACCCGCATCGGTTTTCACGACGGTATTAGCCGCTACACCGCGTCCTTACTCTTTGCCCTCAAGGAGCTAGCGGACGCCGGTGACCGGCGTCTGCCCGAAGGCCTGGAGCTCACCATGGTGGTGAGCGATGAACGTCAGCTCGAGATGCTCCCCGACCTGCCGTCCGTGCAGATCTGTGCACCGACGTCCGCCCTGGAACCCACCGCCGCCCTGCAGCTCAACCGCTACTTACCCGACGTGGTCTTCTCGCCCATGCAAACCATCGGGCTGGGAGGGCTGGGCAGGCAGTTCAAGCTAATCCTGACCCTGCACGATTTGATTTACTACTCCCACCCCACGCCGCCGGGCTTCCTCCCTCTGCCGGTTCGGCTGGGCTGGCGGGCCTTCCACACCACCTACGCGCCCCAGCGCTACCTGCTGAACCGGGCGGACGCCGTCGCTACGGTCTCGCAGACCACGGCGGCTTTGATGCGGGAGCACGAGCTGACGACCAACCCCATCACAGTGATACCGAATGCCCCCCAGGCCAAGGGTTTTGTGGCCCAGGAGCAGGCGCTCGAATTGGCCCCGGCGCGCACTAAAGACCTGATCTACATGGGCTCCTTCATGCCCTACAAGAACATTGAAACCCTGCTGCAGGCCATGAAGTTCCTACCGGACTACCGCCTGCACCTACTCTCCAAGGCATCCCCGGCGCGCCTGGAGGAACTTGCACCTCTTGCGGGAAAAAACGTGGTATTCCACGGGGGGACCAGCGATGAAGACTACCGCCAGCTGCTCCGCACCGCCGCCGCCCTGCTGACCGCCTCGCGGGAAGAAGGCTACGGGCTGCCAGTGGTGGAGGCCCAGTCGGCGGGTTGCCCCGTGGTGCTGTCGGATATCCCGATTTTCCGGGAGATAGCACCCTCAGCCCGCTTTGCCGAGACCAGCTCCCCCTTTGCCTTTGCGCAGGCGGTACGCGACCTAGAAGACCGGCAAGTCCAGCAGAGAAGCATTGTGAACGGTCTTGCGGACGCCGCCCGCTACACCTGGGAACAGAGCGCCCTCACCCTGCTGGAGCTGGCCTCTTCCCTGCTTCGTCAGTAGAAGTCTAGCCGCCTCAGGCGCTCGCCCAGCTACCCAGTCACCGAACAAACTTAGAGAATATCGAGCCCGTCGCAGCGTATCTGCACGGGCTCGCTCTTTTTCAGGGCAGCTAGGGATGCCTTGGTGGAGCGCAGGTGGTGGGTGAGTTTGGTACCCACGGCGTAGGGGAAGAAGATAATGGCGCGGTAGAGGTCGCTGTCGGCCTCTCCTTCGTAGTAGCCGGTTGAATCGGCCAGGGGCATGGGGCCGTTGACGCGGGCCTCATCGGGCAGGGTAATAGCCTCCAAAAAGACCTGCACGGCACGCTCACTACCGGTAATGGCGGCGGTGCGGACGGCCGGGGGCAGGCCAATCTCGGCACGCTCGTCCATTTCCCAGAGGGCAAAGCCCATGGGGTCCCAGCGCACCAGGGCTTCAAGAGCTGCCGAGGGACTGGCCGTGGTGACGACGCGGCCGCCCACGGCAAAGGAGCGCACCAGGGCTGCCGCGTTGAGCCAGCGCCGAAGGGCGGTTTCAGGGGCGCGAAGGGAGTCGAACTGCAGCATCCGGTCGGCATCGAGCAGCAGGGCAGCTGCATAACCGCCCTCAGCTACCGGTTCGCCGCCGGGGGTGGCGATGACCAGGGCCGGTTCTGGGCCGATGCTGGTTTTGATGTTCTCGCCGCTGGAGGTGATCACCGGGACGCCTGGGAATGCCCGACCCAGTTCTTCTGCGGTTCGCAGGGCACCGGCGATACCGGTACGCCAGCGGTTATACCCGCAGTCAAGACAGTGCCAGTGGTGGGCCAGGTGGCCGCACCAGCCGCACTGGGGGGCACTTCCCCCGGTGGGCTGGGTCAGGGGGCCGCGACAGTTATCGCAGCGGGCGGGCATGCGGCAGCGCTGGCAGGCCAGGGCGGGGATGTAGCCGGCACGGGCCACCTGGATCAGCACGGGCCCCGTAGCGAGGGCGTCCTTGGCTACGGCGAAAGCCTGGTGGGGTATGCGGGCAATCGCAGCCAGGGGGTCACGGGCAAGCTGATAGTCGTCGCCGGTGGGCATGACCCGGGGAGTAAAAGACCTGACCAGGGCTCTGTCCGCCCCCAGGAAGCTAGCCCAGCGGGTGCGAACCAGGCGGGCAGCCTCACTAGAGACCGCATACCCCATGAAGAGAGCCGCCGTTTTTTCGAGGGTGGCTCGTAGCAGAAGAACATCACGGGCCTGGCAGTAGGGGGCCCGCTGCTCAACCAGGGAAGAGTCCCCGTCATCCCAGCAGGCAACCAGACCCAGGTTTGCTACGGGAGCGTAGGCAGCTGAACGAGTACCGATCACGATACGCACCTGGCCGCTTTGCGCTTTCAGATAACTGCGGTAGCGGGGGGTGGGCTTGTCGTTGGCAGTCAACCGCACAAAGGCGCTCTCGTCTACCAGCTCTTCGAGGGCGGCTGTGAGCCGGTCAAGGCTCTTATGATCTGGCACCACGGCTAGGGCTCCCCTGCCGGTGGAGGCGGTAGCTACCAGGGCGGACGCCAGCAGCTGCTCCCAGCTCCTTTCAGGGTGGGAGGGCAGCACGGCCATCACCGCCCGGGCCTGATGGCCGGCAAGCAGGTCCTCACAGAACTCTGCCCCCTGGGCGTAGTCGGAGAAGCCGGTGAGGTCGGGGCAGTCTGGTGTGGGCGCTTCAGCCGGGTCCTCGGATTCTATAAAAGCTTTCTCAACGCTAGCGACCCGCGGGGGTACAGCCAGGCGGAGCACATCGGGCACTAGCCCCGCGTAGCGCTCCGCTAGGGCGTCAGCTAATTCAAAGACTTCAGGGGTAACAACAGGCAGGGGTGAAATCACCTTGTGCAGGGGTACCAGGCGGGCGGGGGCGTCCGAATGTTCTACCCGCTCCCGCAGCCAGCCAGTGACCTCTCTCCCCCCGAACTTAACCCGCACCCGCACCCCGGGCTGGGCCTCTTCATCAAGAGCCGCTGGCACCCGGTAGTCGAAGAGCCTATCGAGGTGGGGCACGTGGGTGTCGATGTGCACGCGGGCAATCGGCAGCTGCACCGCGGCGTCCTCGACTGCCGTGGAGCCGACCAGGTGCGCATCGGGTATGTCGAATCCCTGCAACAAATCTGGTTGCAGGGATTCGGGGGTGGGTGCCGTTGTCATACAGACATTTTAGCTTAGAGGCCTACAGCCGCCTTGAGTTCGTTGACGCGGTTGGTGCGTTCCCAGGTGAACTCGCGCTCTTCCCGGCCGAAGTGGCCGTTGGCTGCGGTCTTGGCGTAGATAGGACGGCGCAGCTCCAGGTCGCGAATGATAGCCAGCGGGCGCAGGTCGAAGACCTCGCGGATAGCCTGTTCAATCTTGAAGATTTCTACCTTTTCGGTGCCGAAGGTTTCAACGTAGATACCGACGGGGGCAGCCTGGCCAATAGCGTAGGCAACCTGCACCTCGGCACGGTCGGCGAGGCCGGCAGCAACGATGTTCTTGGCAACCCAGCGCATGGCGTAGGCGGCAGAACGGTCAACCTTAGAGGGGTCCTTACCTGAGAAGGCACCGCCGCCGTGGCGGGCCATGCCACCGTAGGTATCCACAATAATCTTGCGGCCGGTCAGACCGGCATCGCCCACGGGGCCGCCCTGAACGAAGCGACCTGCGGGGTTGATGATGAACTTGGCCTGAGAGGAGTCAAAGTCGAAGCTGGCCAGAACCGGCTCAATCACGTGCTGCTGAATATCGGCTGCAAGCTGGTCAAGGTCGTAGTCTGCGGTGTGCTGGGTCGATACCACAACGGTGTCAATCATGACGGGCTTGAAGTTCTCGTCGTAGCCCAGGGTGACCTGGGTCTTACCGTCGGGGCGCAGGTTGGGCAGGGTGCCGTCTTTGCGTACCTTGGTCAGCTGCTCGGCCAGGCGGTGGGCAACGTAAATGGGGGCGGGCATGAGCACTTCGGTCTCGTTGGTGGCGTAACCGAACATGATGCCCTGGTCGCCTGCGCCCTGACGGTCCAGGTCGTCGGCTGCGGTGCCCTGACGGGCTTCGAGGGAGTTGTAAACACCCGAGTTAATGTCGGGTGACTGCTCGCCAATCGATACAGATACGCCGCAGAATTCGCCGTCGAAGCCGTGGGTGGATGAGTTATAGCCGATGTTGAGGATAGTCTTGCGCACAATGCTGGGGATGTCGACGTAACCGTTGGTGGTTACCTCACCCGCTACGTGCACCTGGCCGGTGGTGACCAGGGTTTCAACCGCTACGTTTGAGAGCGGATCAACGGTCAGTAGGGCGTCCAGGATTGAGTCAGAGATCTGGTCACAAATCTTGTCGGGGTGGCCCTCGGTCACGGACTCACTGGTGAATAAACGAAGATGATTATTTTCAGTCACGGTTTTTACTGTACTTCTCTCGGCCCGGTGGGGCTACTTGGTGAATGATTGTTGAATTCTTGCGCTATATGACGAAGTATTACGCGGGAGACGTCGAGCTTGCTGCCTTGGAGGGTTACCTCGCGGTCATTCTGGCCTGAGAGCAGGGTAATAGTGTTGCTATCGGCCCCAAACCCCCGGGTTTCGCTCACGGTATTCACCGCCAGGTAGTCACAGCCCTTGCGCGCCAGCTTGGCGCGGCCGTAGTCGAGCGGGCTGGTGGTAGCATCCCCGGTCTCGGCGGCAAAACCAACGATGGTGTGGGGTGCTCGCTGCGGGTTTTCCTCACGGTAGAGCACGGCTTCTTTGAGGACGTCGGGATTGCGCACCAGCCTAATCACGGGGTCTTGGCCGGGGTCGTCCGTCTTTTTAATCTTGGCATCCGCGTACTCTGCCGGTCTGAAGTCGGCCACCGCTGCGGTCATTATCAGGACGTCGGTGGCTGCCAGGTGCTCAAACACGGCTTCGCGCAGCTGCAGGGCACTTGATACCCGGGTGACCCGGTGCAGGTTACCCGGTATCTCGACCTCCACATGGGCTGCAATGAGGTGTACCTGGGCGCCGAGTTCGGTAGCTGCAGTAGCAAGGGCGATGCCCTGCTTGCCCGAGGACCGGTTGCCCAAGAAGCGTACCGGGTCAAGGGCTTCACGGGTACCGCCGGCTGTAATGAGCAGGCGCTGCCCAGCTAGGGGGAGCTCACCTGACTCAACCGGTTGGCCCTCCCCCGCGGCGTCCTGATCCCAGCCCAAAAGGGCTAGAGCCTGGGCATATATATCCTCGGGTTCAGGTAGGCGCCCCACACCGGAGTCGGGGCCGGTCAGACGGCCCACGGCAGGCTCGATGACGTAGTAGCCGTAGGATTTCAGGGTCGCTACGTTGGCCTGGGTAGCCGGGTGCTCCCACATCTGGGTGTGCATCGCCGGCGCTAAAATGACCGGAGCGTGAGTGGTCAGCACGGTAGCGGTCAGCAGATCATTAGCCCGCCCAGCCGCTAAACGGGCCATGAGGTCAGCCGTTGCCGGGGCAACAATAACAGCATCAGCCTCTTCAGCTTGGCGTACGTGGTTGACCTCGGGAACCCGCTCAAAAACATCCACCGATACGGGGCTGCCGCTCAGAGCTTCAAGGGTGGGCTGACCTACAAATTTGAGGGCAGCTTCGGTGGGCACGGCTATAACCTCGTGCCCGGCTTTTCCAAAAAGACGAAGGAGCATTGCCGCCTTATAGGCAGCAATGCCCCCTCCAATGCCAATAACAACTCGCATGAGCTACTGCAGATTAGGCCTGATCTGCGTCTTCAGCGTCAACGTACTCAACGAAGGGCTCGTCGATGTAGAAATCGCCACCGGCCAGGAAGGCGCTGGGCTCTTCGTCGTGCAGCAGGGTGCCGTTTTCATCGAACTGGCCATCGGTAATATGGCGGGCCTCAATCAGGCCTTCATTGATTTCACGCATAGCCACAGAGAGCGACTTCTCGTTGGGCTCAGAATCTACCAGGGGGCCAACGTGATCGTACAGGTTCTCGTGAAGCTGTGAGTAGTAGGCGTTAATCTGGCGAGCACGGCGAGCACCAAAAATCACCAGACCGTACTTCGACTCAGCTTTTTGGATCAGAGCGTCTGCGCTGGGATTGATGATACCTTCATCGTTGTGTGCGTTTGCCACGTAAGACTCCATCTTAACTATGCTTGCTCACCACCGGCGCTACCGGTGGCATAAAACTCTACCTATACTATCGGTCAACCGATTTTTTGTCACGCAAAAGGGCGACGGTGCAGGGGTGATATTCCCCTAAACCGCCGCCCTAGCAGGCGCAGAGGCTATGAGCGGTCTGCACCCATGAGGCGCACGATTTCCTCAGCCGCTTCTGCCACGGTTTCGTTGATGACGGTGTAATCAAACTCGGGCTCAGCAGCCAGCTCAATCTTGGCTGTATCCAGACGGGCTTCCTGCTCCTGCGGGGACTCAGTTCCTCGACCAATGAGGCGGGATACCAGTTCATCCCAGCTGGGAGGAGCCAAGAAAATGAGCTGCGCTTCGGGCATAGCGTTACGGACCTGACGTGCACCCTGCAGGTCAATTTCAAGCAGGACCTGCTTACCGGCGTCCAGCTGCTTCTGCACCATAGAGCGAATCGTGCCGTACTTGTAGGAGTTGTGCACGGTCGCCCATTCGAGCATCTGGCGGTTCTCTACCATCGACTCAAACTCTTCGTCTGAGACGAAGTAGTAGTGCACGCCGTCCTCTTCGCCCGGACGGGGACCACGGGTGGTGGCGGAGACAGAGAACCACACCTCGGGGTAGTGCTCACGAATGTAAGCAGACACGGTTCCCTTGCCAACGGCGGTGGGGCCAGCTAGCACGGTCAGTTTAGGTGCGGCGGTCTGTTCAGCCATGGTTACCCTTATCGGTCGAGAAGATTGATGAGTGCCTTACGCTGGTGGATACCAAGACCACGCAGACGGCGGGACGCAGCAATGTTCAGTTCGTTCAAAATATTCTCGGTCCGTACCTCACCCACACCCGGCAGGGAGGTGAGCAGGTCGGTTACCTTCAGTCTAGCGACTGCTTCGTCAGTTTCGGCGCGCTTGAGAACTTCTGCGATAGTAATCTGCTTGTTCTTAACGGCGTCCTTGATTTCGGCGCGGGTGACCCGGGCCTTCTTGGCCTTGTTGCGGGCTGCTGCTCGCTGTTCTTCGGTGAGAGGCTGGAGTGGCATATTCTAATCCTTCTGTGCGAGATGCCGTGTGAGGCAAAAGGGGTGGGGTGTGCTGGAATAAACAGGCAACCGAGCAGCTTCGCTCGCTCTTGGGGGGGGGATGTTGCTTATCTATTTGCGAACCAACAATTACAAAATAGCATGTCAGAAACGGTTACGGAAGATAGTTACCCGGCAGTAACCTTTTTTAAAGAAAAATGGTGGGAATTGTTTCAAATTCCCACCATTTTTTGTTGGTAAAGACGCTACCGGGCGTTTACAAGCTCGTCACGGGCCTGTTCGGCGGCTAGTCGCAACCCAGGAGCGGACGGACCAGCAGCCAGCACACCGCGGCTTGAATTGACCAGAACCTGGCTCTCAATACCGGAAAATACGGTGTAGAGATCACGGGCCGTAGCTCCCTGAGCACCGAAACCCGGTGCCAGAATAGGGCCGTTGAAGGTTGAGAGGTCAATCTCTAGCTTCTTCAAGGCGTCTGCTACGGTCGCTCCTACCACCAGACCGCAGGGACCCATCGCTTCCCACTGGCGCTGATCGTTCTCAGAACGAGCTGCCTCAATAATGAGGGATGCCACCGATGAGCTTCCACCCACATGCTGAACTGTCTGACCCTCGGGGTTAGACGTGAGTGCCAGAACGAAGGTACCCCGGTTATTGCGGTCAGCGAGGTCCAGAGCAGGGCGCAGAGACTCAAAACCCAGGTAGGGGCTCAGGGTCACGGAGTCGGTACCCAGCGGTGAAGTCTCCCCTAGCCAAGCGTCCGCATAGGCTGCCATGGTCGAGCCGATATCGCCGCGCTTGGCATCCGCAACCACCAGCACACCGGCGTCCGCAGCATCGCGCTGAAGTTGCTCTAGAGCGGCAAGACCCGCAGAGCCGTGGCGCTCAAAAAGCGCCACCTGGGGCTTGAGGGCTGCGGCCACCGGGCCACAGGCCTCAAGCACGGCAGTAGCGAAAGTGCTCAAGGACGCCGCCGCATCGGGTAGCCCCCAGGCCTCAAGGAGGGAGGGGTGGGGATCAATCCCCACACAGAGGGGGCCATTCTCCCCCATGGCCGCAGCCAGGCGATCACCAAAACCGCGTGACATTAGGCCTCCCGCGCTTTCAGGGCAGCCTCAATGGAGGCGCCGTGTTCCTGCAGGCTCATCACATCCCAGCTGTATTCGCGCAGGGCGTTAATACCCTGAACTGCTGCGCCGAATTCAGAGACGGTGGTCATCACGGGGCAGCCTACCGAGGTGGCCGCAGCGCGAATCTCGTAGCCATCGCCGCGGGCCTGACCGCCGGAAGGTGTGTTGAAAATCAGGTCAATATCGCCATCGCGCACCATATCGACGATGGAACGCTCCCCGTCCTTGGTCTCTGCGATCTTGGGAACCACCAGGGACTCAACACCGTTGCGGCGCAGAACGTCTGCGGTACCGCCGGTGGAGACAATCTCGAAGCCCAGCTGTTGCAGCATCTTGACGTAGATGATGGAGTTGCGCTTATCACGGTTGGCAACCGAAACGAATACCTTGCCCTCGGTCGGCAGCTTAGAACCGGCAGACGCCTCAGCCTTAGCGAAGGCGGTATCGAAGTGGCGATCCAGACCCATGACCTCACCGGTTGAGCGCATTTCGGGGCCGAGCAGGGAGTCAACTACGATGCCCTCGGGGGTGCGGAAGCGGCTGAAGGGCAGCACAGCTTCCTTGACTGCGATGGCGGTTTCGGCGGGCAGGGTGGCCCCGTCCATGTTTGCGGGCAGGTGGCCTTCGGCCTTGAGATTTGCAATGGTCTTGCCGGTACCAATCAGGGCCGCAGCCTTAGCCATCTGCACGCCGGTTGCCTTCGAAACGAAGGGAACGGTTCGAGAGGCACGGGGATTAGCTTCAATCACGTAGAGAATTTCAGAAGCTACAGCGAACTGAATGTTGATTAGACCGCGTACGCCCACGCCAGCGGCAATCTTGTAGGTTGCCTCCTTGACCTGCTCGATGACGTCCGGGCCCAGGGTGATCGGGGGCAGGGTGCAGGCGGAGTCGCCCGAGTGAATACCGGCCTCTTCGATGTGCTCCATGACGCCGCCCAGGTAAAGCTCTTCACCGTCAAAGAGGGCGTCGACGTCGATTTCGACGGCGTCCTCAAGGAACTTATCGATCAGAGCGGGCTGGGAGGGGGAAACCTCGGTAGCGTTCTCCAGGTAGCGGGCCAGCTGAGCTTCGGAGTAAACGATCTCCATGCCGCGTCCGCCCAGAACGTAGGAGGGGCGCACCAGTACGGGGTAGCCAATTTCGTCCGCAATCTTCTTGGCGTTCTCGAAGGTGTAGGCGGTGCCATTCTTGGGGGAAATCAGGCCGGCTTCTTCCAGCACGCGGGAGAATTCGCCGCGGTCTTCAGCCAGGTCGATAGCCTCGGGTGAGGTGCCCAGAATCGGGATACCGGCTGCCTTAAGTTCCTGAGCAAGCTTGAGCGGGGTCTGACCGCCGAGCTGAACGAAGACGCCCAGCAGGCCACCGGTACGGCGCTCGGCCTCAACAATTTCAAGCACATCTTCTAGGGTCAGGGGCTCAAAATAGAGGCGAGTTGAGATGTCGTAGTCGGTAGATACGGTCTCGGGGTTGCAGTTGACCATCACGGTCTCGTAGCCAGCTTCACGCAGCACCATGGAGGCGTGAACACAGGAGTAGTCAAATTCGATACCCTGGCCGATTCGGTTGGGGCCGGAACCCAGAATCATGATGGAGGGCTTCTCGTGGTGGGCTACCTCGTCCTCCTGGTCGTAGGAGGAGTAGTGGTAGGGGGTGAAGGCCTCAAACTCGGCGGCGCAGGTATCAACGGTCTTGAAGACGGGGCGGATGTTCAGGGCGTGGCGGATACCGCGCACTACTGCCTCGTTCATGCCCAGAATCTCACCAATCTGGGCATCTGAGAAACCGTGACGCTTGGCCAGGCGCAGGGTGCGCTCGTCCAGGGTCTTAGAGGCGGCAATTTCTGCGGCAACCTCGTTGAGGAGCACCAGCTGGTCGAGGAACCAGGGGTCAATGGCGGTTGCATCGTACATCTGCTCGACGGTAGCACCAGCCAGCAGGGCTCGCTGGACCTGGAAAATACGGTCGGTGGTAGCGGTCTTGCTCTGCTCAATCAGGGCGGCCAGTTCGTCCGCACCGAGTTCGGGGTTGTCGAAGCGGAAGGTTGAGCCCTTCTGCTCCATGGAGCGCATGGCCTTCTGCAGGGCTTCGGTGAAGTTGCGGCCCAGGGCCATGGCCTCGCCCACCGACTTCATGGTGGTTGTCAGGGTGGGGTCTGCTGCCGGGAACTTCTCGAAGGCAAAGCGGGGAACCTTGACCACGACGTAGTCGAGGGTGGGTTCGAAGGATGCAGGGGTCTTCTGGGTGATGTCGTTGGGGATCTCGTCCAGGGTGTAGCCCAGGGAGAGCTTGGTGGCGATCTTTGCAATCGGGAAGCCGGTTGCCTTAGACGCCAGGGCGGACGAGCGAGACACGCGGGGGTTCATTTCGATGACGATGACGCGGCCGGTTGCCGGGTCGATGGCGAACTGGATGTTACAGCCGCCGGTGTCAACGCCGACCTCGCGAATCACGTTGATGGCGATATCGCGGAGCTTCTGGTACTCCCGGTCTGTCAGAGTCAGAGCGGGAGCCACGGTGATGGAGTCACCGGTGTGCACGCCTACGGGGTCGAAGTTTTCGATGGAGCAGACGACAACCACGTTGTCGTTCTTATCTCGCATCATCTCCAGTTCGTATTCCTTCCAGCCCAGGATGGATTCTTCGAGAAGAACCTCGCTGGTGGGGCTGTACTGGATACCGGCACCTGCGATGCGGTGCAGGTCTTCTTCGTTGTAGGCCATGCCCGAGCCCAGGCCGCCCATGGTGAAGGAGGGGCGCACGACCATGGGGTAGCCCAGTTCCTTGGCAGCTTCGAGGGCTTCGTCCATGGTGTGCACGATGACGGAGCGGGCAGACTCACCGCCCGCACGTTCGACAACACCCTTGAAGGCCTCACGGTCTTCGCCCAGGTTGATGGCTTCGATGTTAGCGCCAATGAGCTCAACACCGTACTTATCGAGAATGCCCTGCTCATCGAGGGCGATAGCGGCGTTGAGGGCGGTCTGGCCACCGAGGGTGGGCAGAATGGCGTCAGGCTTTTCCTTGGCAATAATCTTTTCGATGACCTCGGGGGTAATCGGTTCGATGTAGGTGGCGTCGGCGAACTCGGGGTCGGTCATGATGGTGGCCGGGTTGGAGTTGACTAGAATGACGCGCACGCCTTCTTCTTTGAGAACGCGCAGGGCCTGGGTGCCCGAGTAGTCGAATTCGGCGGCCTGACCAATGACGATCGGGCCAGAACCGATGACGAGGATTGAGTTGAGATCGTTACGCTTCGGCATGGTTCGGTGTCCTTAGTTCTTCTTCTCGAGCATGAGATCGATGAAACGGTCAAAGAGGTAGGCAGCGTCGTGGGGGCCAGCGGCTGCTTCGGGGTGGTACTGCACCGAGAAGGCGGGGATGTCGAGGCAGCGGAGGCCTTCGACCACCTGGTCGTTGAGGCCCACGTGGGAGACCTCGACTCGGCCGAATTCTTCGTTAGGGGCAGTGACGGCGCCGTCCAGCGGGGCGTCTACGGCGAAGCCGTGGTTCTGGGCGGTGATTTCTACCTTGCCGGTGGTGCGGTCCATGACGGGCTGGTTGATACCGCGGTGGCCGAAGGGCAGCTTGTAGGTGCCAAAGCCCAGCGCGCGGCCCAGCAGCTGGTTGCCGAAGCAGATACCGAAGAAGGGGGTTCCGGTGCGCAGGACGGACTGCAGGAGCTGAACCTGGTCGTCCGCTGTTGCGGGGTCGCCGGGGCCGTTGGAGAAGAAGACACCGTCGGGGTTGAGGGCGGTAATGTCTTCGAGGGTGGCGGCGGCGGGCAGCACGTGCACGCGGACGCCGCGCTCGGCAAAGCGCTTCGGGGTCATTGCCTTGATACCCAGGTCGACGGCAACCAGGGTAGCCTTGACGTCGCCGTCCCAGCCCTGGTCAGCGGGTTCTACGATGTAGGTCTCTTCGATAGAAACGGAGTCAGCCAATTTCTGGCCCTTCATCTCAGCTGCTGCCTGCACCTGGGCAACCAAATCGGCCAGGGGAAGTTCGGCGTCTGCACCGGTGAAGATACCGGCGCGCATGGAACCGGCACTACGCAGGTGGCGAGTCAGGGCGCGGGTGTCGATGCCCTGGATGCCGACGATTCCCTGCTCTACCAGCTCCTCGTCGAGGGAACGCTCTGAGCGCCAGTTAGAGGGGCGGCGGGCGGCGTCGCGCACGGCGTAGCCCGCAACCCAGATTTTGCGGGATTCGGCGTCCTCGGTGTTAACGCCGGTGTTGCCGATATGGGGTGCGGTCTGAACCACGATCTGCCCCGCGTAGGAGGGGTCGGTCAGGGTTTCCTGGTAGCCGGTCATGCCGGTTGAGAAGACCGCTTCGCCAAGGGTCTTGCCGGTGGCGCCGTAGCTTTCGCCGCGGTAGAAGGTACCGTCTTCAAGGACGAGTACTGCTGCACGTGGGGTGGGTGCTGGGTGGGACATTCACACACTTCCTGTTGGTTGGTGTAGTCACCTGCAATGAGCAGGTGGAAACTTAGGGGCGGGCCAGGGTGTCGTGGCCGACGGTTGCCTGGGGTGCGATAGCTGCAACAGCATCGAGGATTGATTTTTTATCAGCCGCATAGCGGGTGCGGAAGCCGGTATCGACGGGATTGCCGTTGAGTGACCAGGAGAGGACGGCCAGGCCGTCCTTCTCGACGAACTTACCGTTCATACCGGCTTCGGTGCGCACACCGATAATGTCGCTGGCGGGAATCCAGATATCTTGGGAGCCGTTGCGCATGATGATGACGGCGTCCTCGTAGACGAAGAAGACACCGGTTGATTTCACGCCCAGGGTGTTGGTGGCGATACGGTCGAGCCAGTCCCCCATGACGGTAGTGGCAACGTAGGTGCCGGGTACCGCAAGTAGGGATTCGGCGTCGTCGTAGCGCTCAGGCACATCGAGCAGGGTGCCGGTGTGAACCTGACGCTGCTTCCTACTCTTCCAGCCCTGCCACATAGCCCAGAAGATGAGGGCGGCAACAAGGGCCAGGATCAGGGTGGGAATTAGCTTGTCAGACACGGGCACTCTCCTAGCGGGTTACTTAGCGGACGGGGTGTTCAGTGCACCGTCGAGAACGGTGGGGTGACCGCCGAAGAAGGTGGCTACGACCGCGCCGGGCACTTCCAGGTCCCGGTAGGGGTTGTTTTTGCCCTTGGTGGCCTGGGCGGCGGGGTCGATGACGCGGGTTGCGGCGGGGTCGACCAGCACCAGGTGGGCGGGCTCCCCCGCTTCGAGCGGACGCCCCTGGTCGGCTGCGAGGCCGATTTCGGCGGGCTTGGTGCTCATGATACGGGCAACATCGGCCCAGGTAATGTAGCCGGTATCAACTAGGGTCTTCTGGATGATAGATAGGGCCTGTTCCAGGCCGGTCATACCGTTGGCGGCGCAAGCCCACTCGCAGTCCTTGGACTCGGCGGGGTGGGGTGCGTGGTCGGTGCCAATGATATCGATGATGCCATCGGCAACTGCCTGACGCAGAGCCAGTACGTCCTCTTCGGTGCGCAGGGGCGGGTTGACCTTGTAGACGGGGTCGTAGGTGCGCACCAGCTCGTCGGTCAGTAGCAGGTGGTGGGGGGTGACCTCGGCGGTTACCTTGATGCCGCGTTCCTTAGCCCAGCGCACGATTTCAACGGAACCCTTGGTTGACAGGTGGCAGATGTGCAGGCGGGAGCCAACATGTTCAGCCAGCAGCACGTCACGGGCGATGATGGATTCTTCAGCAACAGCGGGCCAGCCAGCCAGACCCAGTTCTGCTGACACCTTGCCCTCATTCATCTGGGCACCTTCGGTCAGGCGGGGTTCCTGGGCGTGCTGGGCGATGACGCCGTTGAAGGTCTTGACGTATTCCAGGGCTCGACGCATCAGGGCCGGGTCCCAGACGCACATGCCGTCGTCTGAGAAGACGCGCACCTGGGCGCGGGATTCAGCCATGGCCCCGATATCTGAGAGGCGCTCCCCTGCCAGGCCCACGGTAACAGCACCAATGGGCTGAACCTTGACCCAGCCGGAATTCTTACCCAGCTCGTAGACCTGCTCCACCACACCGGCAGTATCGGCAACAGGGTTGGAGTTAGCCATGGCGAAGACGGCGGTGTAGCCGCCCAGGGCTGCGGCACGGGTGCCGGTTTCGACGGTTTCGGCGTCTTCCTGGCCCGGTTCACGCAGGTGGGTGTGCAGGTCGACCAGGCCGGGCAGGGCGATAAGCCCCTGGGCCTCGACGACCTGGGCGTCGGCGTCTGCAAGGTTTTCACCAATTTCAGCGATGAGGCCGTCCTTGATCAAAATATCGGCGGTTTTCTCACCTAGCAGTGAGGCGCCCTTGATGAGGTAAACAGATTCAGTCATTGTTTCTCTTTCGTCCAGGGCTTAGGAGCCGGGGTAGAAGTCGTTGGCGGAGCCGCCGGTCATAAGCAGGTAGAGTACCGCCATGCGTACAGACACACCATTGGTGACCTGGCGCAGCACCCAGGAGCGGGGTGAGTCTGCTGCTTCGGCGCAGATTTCGAGGCCGCGGTTCATGGGGCCGGGGTGCAGGATAGCGGTTTCGTGGGCGGACGCGTCAAGGCGGGCAAAGCGCTCGGGGGTGAGACCCCACAGGCGGGAGTATTCTTCGGATGAGGGGAAGAAGGCCGCGTTCATGCGTTCTTTCTGGATACGCAGCATCATCACCGCGTCAACTCCCGACTCGATAGCATCGTCGAGGTTGTAGTAAATCTCTGCCGGCCAGCTTTCGATATCTACCGGGAGCAGGGTGGGCGGGGCAACGAACTTGACGGTTGCTCCCAGAGTGTGAAGCAGCCAGAGGTTGGAGCGGGCCACACGGGAGTGCAGGATATCGCCCACAATCGCTACTCGCAGACCCTCTAGGGTAAGGCCGCGGGTTGTTACCCCCTCAACCTGGGCCTTGAACTGGCGCAGGGTCATGGCGTCCAGCAGGGCCTGGGTGGGGTGGGCATGGGTGCCGTCACCGGCGTTGAGCACCGGCACGTCAATCCAGCCGGCTTCAGCCAGACGCTGGGGGGCACCCGATGCGCTGTGGCGAATCACCACGGCGTCGGCGTTGATAGCTGCCAGGGTCTGGGCGGTGTCTTTGAGCGACTCCCCCTTAGAGACAGATGAGCCCTTGGCCGAGAAGTTGATGATGTCGGCAGATAGGCGCTTTTCGGCAGCTTCGAAGGACAGGCGGGTGCGGGTCGAGTCTTCAAAGAAGAGGTTGACCACGGTGCGCCCCTGGAGCACGGGGAGTTTCTTGACTTCGCGCTGGCCGACCTCGCCCATGTAGTCGGCGGTATCGAGAATGTTGAGGGCGTCGTCAAGGGAGAGATCCTTGGTATCGAGCAGGTGACGCACGGCTACTCCCCTCCTTCCTGGGCTGAGGTGGTGGAGTGGGCGGGCTGGGAAATAATTACCTTGTCGTCCTCACCGTCGATGGATGAGAGCAGCACCTTAACCGATTCATGGGTGCTGGTGGGAAGGTTCTTTCCCACGTGATCTGCGCGGATGGGGAGCTGGCGGTGGCCGCGGTCAACCAGCACAGCGAGGCGGACGGCGTCGGGGCGGCCGTAGTCCTTGAGGGCATCGAGGGCGGCGCGGATAGTGCGCCCTGAAAAAAGTACATCGTCAACGAGGACGACGGTGCGCCCCTCAATCCCCGCTGCGGGCAGGTGGGTGGGCTCAGGCGTCCGCCCCGGTTTTGAAAGCAGGTCATCACGGTACATGGTGATGTCGAGCTGCCCTAAAGAAAAAGCGGGGTTGAAGTCAGAATCGGTCTGGGCAATTTTATCGGCCAGACGCTGGGCTAGGGGGAAGCCTCGGCGCGGAATACCCAGGAGAACCAGGTTCTCGCTACCCTTGTTGGCTTCAAGAATTTCGTGGGCGATGCGAGTAAGAGCTCGCTCAATGTCGGCTGACTCCAGGATGACCCGGTGGGCTCCTGCAGATACGTCGGTGGGTACACCGGTGGTATCGGTCATGTGCCGGCCTCCTTCCCCGCCTCACAGGACGGACTTAAAGGTTGCTGTCACACCTCAATGTATCACGTCCGCCCTCACGGCGGCTAAATTTGAGACAGATTTCAGTAGGTACCGTTTAAATCAGAAAAACCCACCAATGAGGTGGGTTTTTCTGATTTAAACGGTACCTATAGGCCTAGGCCAGCAGGGTGGGCTTCACCTGGCGCAGGCGGTCGAGCAGGCCATTCACAAACTTGGGTGAATCGTCAGTCGACAGCAGGCGAACCAGGCCGGTAGCCTCCGAGATAGCTACGGCATCGGGAATCTCATCGTTGAAGAGGAGCTCCCAAGCGCCGAGCCGCAGGGCCACGCGATCCACGCTGGGCATGCGGTCCATAGTCCAGTCCTGGGCGTAGGTTTCGATGTACTCGCGAATCTCTTCGTCGTGGTCACGCACGCCACGAACAATCTGCTCGGAGTAGAGAGAAATCTGCGCTGAGGTGTAGGTGCGGCGACGAATCAAAACGTCAATGACGTCATCGCCACGCTGATCGGCCTCAAACAGGACTTCGAGGGCGCGAAGTCTAGCTTTGGTTCTTGAATTCACGGTACTTAGTCGTTGACGCGGCCGAGGTAGTCACCGGTGCGGGTGTCGACCTTGACCTTGGTGCCGGTTTCGAGGAAGAGGGGCACCTGAATCTCGGCGCCGGTCTCAACGGTTGCGGGCTTGGTGCCGCCGGTGGAGCGGTCACCCTGCAGGCCGGGCTCGGTGTAGGTGATTTCGAGGACGACTGAGGCGGGAAGCTCGATGTAGAGGGGTGAACCTTCGTGCATGGCGATGGTTGCGGTCTGGTTTTCGAGCATGAACTTGGCGGCGTCGCCAACGGTGACCTCTGATACGTTGATCTGGTCGTAGGTCTTCATATCCATGAAGACGTAGTCGGTGCCGTCCTGGTAGAGGTACTGGTAGTCGGAGCGGTCGACGGTTGCGGTCTCAACCTTGGCGCCGGCGTTGAAGGTCTTATCAACTACCTTGCCTGAGGTGACGTTGCGCAGCTTGGTACGGACGAAAGCGCCACCCTTGCCGGGCTTGACGTGCTGGAATTCGATGACGGACCAGAGGTTGCCGTCAATCTTGAGAACGACACCGTTCTTGATATCTGCGGTAGTAGCCAACAGACTCTCCTCTAAACTGAAATTTTCAATAAGCGTTGCGGGGTAAACCGTAGACCAGTCTACCGTGTGCTCTGCGGGTTTGAGGAGTTTCTTGGTGAGACTCACACGAGATATTAGGGACCAGCTTTATACAGAGGGACCAGATTACTCTCAATGGTATGTCACGGGGTGAAGTACTTTGGGAGTAATCTGGTCCCTACTGGTTAGGCGGCGATTTCCTGGTAGGTCATAAACAGGATCGAGTCGTCAGGCACCTCATAGATACGGGGCTTGCCCAGGCTCTCCAGAACGACGAAGCGCAGCATGTTGCCGCGGGCCTTCTTGTCGCGGCGCATGGTTTCAAGCAGCTTGGGCCAGCGGTCTGCCGGGTAGGTGGTGGGTAGGTCGAGGGCGGTGCAGATGGCGCGGGTTCGCTCAACGGTTGCCTCATCAAGGTAGCCAGCGGCGAGGGACAGTTCTGCGGCGAAGACCATACCTACTGCTACGGCAGCACCGTGGCGCCACTGGTAGCGTTCTGCGTGTTCGATGGCGTGGCCCAGGGTATGACCGTAGTTCAGGAATTCGCGGCGGCCCGACTCCTTCAGGTCTTCAGACACCACCTCAGCCTTAACCCGAATGGAGCGCTCGATGAGCTCTCGCACTACCTCAGACTGGGAGTCCCGAATCTTGCCGGGGTTCGCTTCAATCAGGTCGAGAATCGTCGGGTCTGCGATGAAGCCGCACTTAATCACTTCGGCCATACCGGTGAGCAGCTCGTGCTGCGGCAGGGTGCGCAGCACTCCCAGTTCGCAGAGGACGGCTGCGGGCGGGTGGAAGGCCCCCACCAGGTTCTTGCCCTCTGCGGTGTTGATGCCGGTCTTGCCGCCGACTGCGGCGTCCACCATGCCCAGCAGGGTGGTGGGGATGTGGATGACGCGGACGCCGCGCAGCCAGGTCGCTGCCACAAAGCCAGCAAGATCGGTGACGGCGCCGCCACCTACGGAAATAATTGCGTCGGTGCGAGTGAAGTCGTTTTGGCCCAGTACCTGCCAGCAGAAAGCGGCGACCTGGATGTGCTTGCCCTCTTCGGCGTCCGGAATTTCAGCCGAGTAGGCCTCAAAACCCGCTGTACGCATCTGCTCCATCACCAGCTCACCGGTGGAGCGCAAGGCTCGGGGGTGGATGACGAGAATGCGCTGAGTACGGTTGCCCAGGATCTCGGGGATTGTACCGAGCAGGTTGTGGCCTACGTAAACGTCGTAGTTTTCTGAAGGCTGGGTGCCGGTGACGGGTATGACGGTGGTGGCCTGGTCGCTCACGCTTGACCCTTTCGGTTCTTAATGATGAAGTTCTGAATTTCTGCTGCCATGTCGGCTATTCCCCGGCCTCCGCAGGCGTCCAGGGTGTAGCTGGCGAGCTCTTCGTAGCGGTCCCGCCGGGCCTCAAATATTTCGGTCCATTTTTGCACCGGGTTGGGCTGGAGCAGGGGCCGGGTTTTGCTGTTTTGGATGCGCGGGGCTACGGTTTCGGCGTCAACCTTGATGTAGATAACGGTTTCATCTTTGAGGACGTCGGCTACCTCCGGCGTCATGGGCGCTCCCCCACCCAGGGAGAAGATGGTGTTGCGCCGGGCTGGTGAGGCTAGTACTTCGCGAATAACATCGGCCTCGATACGGCGGAACTCAGCTTCGCCGTAGTCGGCAAAGATTTGTGACACCTCACCGTATTTTTCGACGATGAGGTGGTCAGAGTCGAGGAACTCGTAGCCGTAGAAGCGCGCGAGGTGCGTGCCTATATACGACTTGCCCGCAGCCATAGGGCCGATGATCACGACCGGGCGGGATTTTTCGATATAGGTTTCTTGCACCTCGCGCACCTGGTTGGGTGCGAGCACCTCGGTCATGTCGATCGCGTGGTCACGTGATCGGGGGGTCATGGTTAGGCGTCCCACCCTGCTACATTGGATTCCCAGGCCAGGGATTCGGGGATAGCTGCCAGGTAGGAGTCCATGTTGCGGCGGGTTTCGGTGATGGAGTCGCCGCCGAACTTTTCGAGGGCTGCTTCTGCCAGCACCAGGGCGACCATGGCTTCTGCTACGACGCCGGCTGCGGGCACAGCACAGACGTCTGAGCGCTGGTGGTGAGCGCGGGCAACTTCACCGGTGGAGGTGTCGATGGTGGCCAGTGCCTTGGGCACGGTGGCGATGGGCTTCATGGCAGCGCGTACACGAAGCAGGTCACCGATGGTCATGCCACCTTCGATACCGCCTGCGCGGTTTGAGACGCGCTGGACGCCGTGCTCACCGGGTACGATTTCGTCGTGGGCGCGGGTGCCGGGGCGCTTTGCGGTTTCGAAGCCGTCGCCTACTTCTACGCCCTTAATGGCCTGAATGCCCATGAGGGCTGCAGCCAGGCGGGCATCGAGGCGGCGATCCCAGTGCACGTAGGAGCCGAGTCCCGGGGGAAGACCGTAGGCCAGAACTTCTACCACGCCGCCCAGGGTTTCGCCGTCCTTATGAGCCTTATCGACAGTTGCAACCATGGCTTCAGAGGTCGTGGCGTCAAAGCAGCGCAGGGGGTCGACATCGAGGGCTGCCACATCGCGGGGGGTAGGACGCGGGGCGTCGGCAGGGGCTGCCACCTCGGCGATAGCGGTGGTGTGGCTGACCAGCTCCACGCCGAGAGCCTTGAGAATCTGGGCAGCCACAACACCGAGGGCCACCCGGGTTGCGGTTTCGCGGGCGCTGGCGCGTTCAAGAACGGGGCGAGACTCGTCGAAGCCGTACTTCTGCATACCGGCGAAGTCTGCGTGGCCGGGGCGCGGACGGGTGAGAGCCGCGTTGCGGGCGCGCCCTTCAATCAGTGCGGGGTCAACGGGGTCTGAAGACATAACGTCAACCCACTTGGGCCATTCGGTATTGGCAATTTCGATGGCTACGGGGCCGCCCTGGGTTTTACCGTGGCGCACACCGCCGAGGATGCGGACGCGGTCTTCTTCGAACTTCATGCGGGCACCGCGGCCGTAGCCCAGGCGGCGACGGGCTAGAGCGTCGCGAACCATTTCGCTGGTAAGTTCAACATCTGCCGGTACGCCTTCAATAATTCCTACCAGGGCTTCGCCGTGGGATTCACCGGCTGTCAGCCAACGCAGCATCTCTAACCTTCTTTACCTGTAGCTGTGGGTCTTGTGTTCTAAGATTTCCAAAAATAGCGGTCGATAGCAAACCGCTACTTCACGATGCGGTATGAGTAGTCTCAGCGTGTGAGCCAGGTTAACTCGTTCACTGATTCGGGTTCAAAACCTGTGATTGGTAGCCCTACGGCCTGACGCATAGCGGCCAGTACTTCTTTCTGCCGGGGCAGGGGGTGGCTCCTATCGTGACCGGTAAACAGCTTGACCTGGTCTACCGCCTGGTACATCAGCATCTCAAGTCCGCTGGTCACTGTGCCACCTCGGGACTCCCACTCCCCTGCGAGCACCGAGGGCCAGGGGTCGTAGGAGACATCGAGCAGATAGCCAGCTGACCTACCTCGGTTAGCGGTAGCCAATAGCTGGTCTGCGGCTCCAGCAGGCAGGGTACAGATCGTCACATCAAACTCTGCGTAGCTTCGAGCAAAGCTGTCGATGGGAGAAAAATCAAGGTTCAGGCCCAACCGGGTGGCGGCGTCCGCAACCCCCTGAGCCCGGCTAGCATCTCGCACAAAAACGCGGACGCCCTCCGCCCCCATCGCGCTCAGGGCAGCGAGGGCGGCGGTTGCGGTACCACCGCCACCGATGATGGCAGCCCGCTGGGGGTTCCCGACCAAGCCCGCCTGGCGCAGAGCATTGACGATGCCAGACACATCGGTGTTATCGCCCCAGGAGGCCAACCGGCCATCAACATCGTGCCGCCAGTAGACGGTGTTAACCACACCGACCGCTTGGGCAAACGGGGTCAGGTAATCCAGGTGCTCTTTGACCGCTGATTTCAGCGGCATGGTGACAGAAAAGCCGCGGGTGCCATGCTCGGGGGTATGGAGGGCAAATACGTCGGCCAGCTGGTCCTCACGGGTATCCAGCCGCTCATAGTCCATATCGACGCCGAGAGCCCGGTAGGCTGCCCGGTGCAGCAGAGGCGACTTGCTGTGCTTAATGGGGTGCCCCAAGACAAAAGCCTTGGGGCAGCCGGTTTCGTGTCTACTCATTAGGAGCAAACGCCTTCATGAGCTTCACAGAATTCATCGTAGACTTCCACGTTCTTCAGGTGCTCTTCATAGGTCTCTGCAAAGAGGGTTTCACCGGTAAAGAGGTCAACAGTGACCCAGAAGTAATAATCATTCTTTTCGGGGTTAGCGGCAGCCTCGATAGCAGCCTGCCCCGGTGACCCGATGGGGCCCACAGGCAGACCCTTGTAGTAGAAGGTGTTGTACTTGTTGCTGGCGTCCTGCTTCTGCTCGGTAGAGATATGGTAGCTCTGAATACCTAAGCCGTAGGCTACGGTTGCATCGGACTGCAGGAAGCCGCTGGTCTCACCGTCGGGGTTGTTCAGACGGTTTTCAATGGCACCGGCAATCGGGTAGTAGTCAGCCTCTCGGCCTTCGAATTCAAGAATCGAGCCAACGGTAATCACATGGAAAATCTCGTCGTCGCCTGAAACACCGGCCTCTTCGAGGGCCTTGAAGGTGTTATCAACCATCATTTGCAGGATTTCCTCGGCACCGGCGTCCTTGGGGAAGCGGTATTCGCCGGGGAAGAGGAAGCCCTCAATGGTGGGGAACGTAGACGGGATGCCGAAGCGGGTGGGGTCGGTGGAAAGAGCCTTGAATTCCTGGGCGCTGATACCGGTACCGGTAGCCAGAGCTTCAAAAGTTTTATCCATACGCCAGGTACGGGCTACCGCCACATAGTTGGTGTTGGCCTCGTCAAAACGTAGCAGCTCGCTCAAGGCTGAGGCACTGCTCATTTCTTCCTGCAACGTGTACTCACCGGGCTGGAAGAACTGGTCCTGGCCGTTTTCAGCGTATTCCTGCAAGAAACGGTCGGCGTTAGCAATAATGCCCTGCTCTTCCAGAGAGTTAGCAATACCTATAGCCGATGCACCCTCGGGGATTGTGAAGGTAACTTCGGTGCCGTTCCCTTCACCGGCAAAGTCTTTTCGCTCGAACCAGCCAAACTTGGGGGCAAGAATGGAGACAACCAGAACGAGTGCAACAGCAAAAACTAGAGCAGCTGAGATAACAAAGTTGCGGGAGCGACGGCGGGTGCGGTCTCGATCGTCCTTAGTGTATTCTTCTTCAACGGCGGTGAAGAACCCACCGTTAGCTCCGTCTTCGGTGGAGGCCAGCAGGCCGTCCAGGTCGGTCTGCTGGTTCTTGGTGTGGCGGCGCGGCGGGCGGCTAGAACTCGAGTTCTCAGACATTCGGGTTCTCCGTTTCGTCGTTGGAGGTGCTGGAATCAAGCTCACCGTGAGGGGCAGTGAGCTCAAGGCGGTAGCCGGCCAGGTGCTGGCCGGCCTTGAGGGTGTCGACAGCATGCTGCAGGATATTGACGGCAGCTACCTGATCGACCATGTTTTTAAAGTCTCTGCTCGACACACCTGCCTCGTGCAGGGACCGGTGGGCGCTCACGGTAGTGAGTCGCTCATCGACCAGCCACACGGGCACGGAAGCATCGTCAGCGGCTAGTTCCTGCACCAGGGCCTCGGCATACTCGCGGGCCATGAGGGTTGAGGGGCTCTCTCCCCCGCGCATGGTCTTCGGTAGCCCCACAAATACTTCGGTCACTTCGTTAACTTCAATGAGTTTACGAAGGACCCGCCGGTCAGAGTTCTTTTTCAAATCGCGGCGTAGGGTTTTGAGGGGAGTTGCGAGTATGCCGTCGGGGTCGCACAGGGCTAGGCCGACGCGGGCATTACCCACGTCGACTCCCATACGGCGGCCTCTGGTGAAGGTCACTGGGTTAGGCCCCCAGCTCTGAAATGGTGGATCGGATAGCGGTGAAAGCTTCGTCGATCTTGGTGGCGTCCTGGCCACCGCCCTGGGCGACGTCGTCCTTACCGCCACCGCCACCGCCGAGCACACCGGCAGCGACGCGGACGAGGGCCCCCGCTTTGATACCAGCATCGCGGGCAGCCTGGTTGGTGGCAACCAGAATAACGGGACGACCATTGTTCACACCTGCTACGGCTACGGTAGCGGCCTCTTCACCCAGGCGAGAGCGCAGGTCAAGGGCCAGTTCGCGCACGCCGTTGGCGTCCAGTTCCCCTGCGTTGTGCAGAAGGGTGCGGACGGAGCCCACCATCTGGGCAGTTTCGGTCAGCTTACCGGCCTCAGCCTGCAGCTTTTCCTTGCGAAGCTTTGCCAGTTCCTTCTCGGCTTCCTTGAGCTTGGTCAGGGTCTGGTTAATCTTCTCGGGCAGTTCGGTGGAGGACTGCACCTTCATCAAACCGGTCAGCTGATTGACCAGGGTGCGCTCGGCAGCCAGGTGGTTGAAGGAGTCCAGACCGACAAGAGCTTCGACGCGACGGTTACCTGAACCGACAGACTGCTCGGTGAGCAAGGTTAGGGAGCCGATCTGAGCGGTTGAACCAACGTGGGTACCGCCGCAGAGTTCGCGGGAGAAGTCGCCGCCCATCTCAACCACACGTACGGTGTCGCCGTACTTTTCGCCGAAGAGGCTCATTGCGCCGAGCTTCTTAGCTTCCTCCAGGGGCATCTCGCGGGTAATGGTCTGGAAGTTGTCACGGATAGCGGTGTTAGCTACCTCTTCGACTTCCTGCTTAGCAGCGTCAGAGAGACCCTCACTCCAGGCGAAGTCGAAACGCAGGTAGCCTTCCTTGTTGAAGGAACCGCGCTGGGTTGCTTCGTTACCGAGCACCTGGTGCAGGGCTGCGTGGATGATGTGGGTGCCCGAGTGAGCCTTTTCGCCGTCCTGGCGGCGCTGTACATCAACCTGGGCAATAACGGGGGTGCCTGCAGCAACCTCGCCCTCGCGCACAACTGCGCGGTGTACAGAGAGACCCTTGACGGGCTGCTGCACATCTGAAACGTCAATGGTGAAACCGTTACCGGTGATCACGCCGGTATCAGCTGCCTGGCCACCTGCTTCTGCGTAGAAGGGGGTTTCGTCGAGTACGATTTCAACCTTCTGACCTGCGGACGCCGCGGGTACAGAAACACCGTCGACCAGGATGGCGCGCAGGGTGGTTTCGGTCCGCAGTTCGTTGTAACCGGTGAAAATAGAGCCGCGTTCATCAGCCAGCTCACGGAAGACAGAGAGGTCGGCCATGCCGCCCTTCTTGGCCTTAGCGTCGGCCTGGGCACGGTGGCGCTGCTCTTCCATGAGGGCACGGAACTGGGCTTCGTCGACCTTCACACCGGCTTCTTCAGCCATTTCGAGGGTCAGGTCGATGGGGAAACCGTAGGTATCGTGCAGGGCAAAGGCATCTGTGCCTGAGACTTCTCCCTTACCGGCAGCCTTGGCGGAGGCAACAGCCTCTTCCAGGCGGGTGGTGCCTGACTCGATGGTCTTAAGGAAGGCCTTTTCTTCGGCGTAGGCGATACGGGAGATGCGCTCGAAGTCGTCGGCTACGTAGGGGTAGGCGCCGGCCATGGCGTCCTTAGAGGCGGGGAAAAGGACAGGCAGGCAGGGATCGGTCACGCCCAGCAGACGCATGGCGCGGATAGCGCGGCGCATGAGGCGGCGCAGGATGTAGCCGCGGCCCTCATTTGAGGGGGTGACGCCGTCAGCAATGAGCATGAGGGATGAGCGGATGTGGTCGGCCACCACGCGCATGCGGACGTCGTCCTCGTAGCCCTCGTCATTAGCGTTTTCAGAGCCGTGGTACTTCTTACCGGAGAGCTTAGCTGCGGCGTCGAGGACGGGGCGTACCTGGTCGGTCTCGTAGAAGTTCTCAACACCCTGCAGGAGCATGGCCAGGCGTTCTACGCCCAGGCCGGTATCGATGTTCTTCTTGGGCAGGTCGCCAAGAATCTCGAAGCTGTCCTTGCCGGTGCCCTCACCACGCTGGTACTGCATGAAGACCAGGTTCCAGATTTCGATGTAGCGGTCGTCGTCGGCTGCGGGGCCGCCTTCCTTACCGTACTCGGGGCCACGATCGTAGAAGATTTCAGAGTCGGGGCCTGCGGGGCCGGGCTGACCGGTGGACCAGTAGTTCTCGGCAATGCCCATCTTCTGGATACGCTCGGCGGGGAACTTCACGTCATTGACCCAGATGTCGTAGGCTTCGTCGTCGCCCTCGTACACGGTGACCCACAGGCGGTCGGGGTCCAGGCCGTAGCCGCCGTCTTCGATGGATGAGGTGAGCAGCTCGTAGGCCCAGGGGATAACTTCCTTTTTGAAGTAGTCGCCGAAGGAGAAGTTACCGGCCATCTGGAAGAAGGTGCCGTGGCGGGCGGTCTTGCCAACCTCGTCGATGTCCAGGGTACGGATGCACTTCTGCACGCTCACTGCGCGGGAGAACTTGGGGGTCTCGCGGCCCAGGAAGTAAGGGATGAAGGGGACCATACCCGCGATGGTGAACATGGCGCCGGGCTCGTGTGAGACCAGTGACGCAGAGGGTACTACAGTGTGCCCGCGCTTTTCGAAGAATTCGATCCAGCGCTTTGAGATTTCCTGTGAGAGCATCGAGGCTTTCTTCCTTCGGTTGGTAGTAAATCTTGGGGTGGTTCGCTTATGCGAAAAAGTCTTTGCCGAGATCGGCATCGCGCTCTAGGCGCCGTCTAATGTCAGCTTCTCGCTCTGCCAGGCTACCGGCCGGTGGCAGGGCTTCAGATTCGATGACCTGGTCGTTTGCAAGCTGGTGACGACCACTCCCCTGCTGCCAGGTGTCGAGGGAGCCGGGGCGGGCGTCCTTGGTCTGGGTGTCGAAGCGGTCTTTAAGCTCTGCTTCTTTTTCGTCCATGCCGGCTTTGACCGTTGCCGCGAAGCTCATCGCTTTGAGGGCGGCACCTTTAAAGGGGGCGCCGTATTTAGAGTCAAAGAATTGAGCCATGGTGCTACCTTGTGCGGTGATCTTTTGCAGGGGGCGGTTCGTTGAAACCTCTAAATCAGTGGACGCCGGTGCTGCGCTAGTGGATCGAGTGGCTAGATAGCCTGCGGCAGCTCCACCTGCGATAAGGAGTAGATTTTTAAGCAGTCCCATTTAGTGACCTTCGGGTGAGGTGCCGGTGTAGCCCTGGCTTTCGGTTCGGGGTGCTGCCTGGTGTGAACCTGCTGGCGTACCGCCGTCCCCCTTTACAGCCTTGCGGATGCCGTGGGAGAAGGCTGCCACCTTGATCAGGGGCTGACCTACTGTGGAAGTAACCAGAGAAGAGAGGGCAGATACGTTAGCTGAGGCGTCCGAAACGTTGCTGGTGATGCTATCGACTTTTTCAATCTGGGCGTTAGTGCTGGCCACAGTCTTGGTGACTTCGCCGATCAGCGGGGTGGTCTCATTATTGAGGGACCGAATGGTTGCGGTAAGTTCGTCGAAGACCTTGCCGAGTTTGATGATGGGTAGGGCTAGCAGGGCTACCAGGATGGCGAATACGCCTGCGGCGATGAGGCCCGCGATATCTGCTCCGCTCACGGCTTTCCTGCTTTCTGCCGAGTCACCCGGCTGTTAAAGGACACGATTTGATAACAATCTTACTTTACACGGCATTAAGGAGCCAGCCCGCTCCCCTGCTCCGTGTGGGTGCAGGTGGGCGGGCTGGTTAAGCTTGGCGTGATTAGGCCAGGCGTGAGTAGTATTCAACCACGAGCTGCTCTTCGCAGGTCACGGGGATTTCTTCACGCTTGGGTGCGCGCTCGAGCTTTGCATGGAGCTTCTCGATCTCTACGTTCAGGTAGGCAGGGGTGTCGGGCAGAACGTCCTGGTGTGCACCGGTGGCTGCAACCTGGAAGGGTGCCATCTTCTCTGACTTGGGGTGAACGTGGATGAGCTGGCCGGGCTTGACGCGGAAGGAGGGGCGGTCAACGCGGATGCCGTCTACCATGATGTGGCGGTGGACGACGAGCTGACGTGCCTGTGCGATGGTGCGAGCGAAACCTGAGCGCAGGACGAGAGCGTCGAGGCGGGTTTCGAGGATCTCGACCAGGTTCTTACCGGTCTGACCTTCGATGCGCTTAGCTTCGAGGTAGGCGCGGCGCATCTGAGCTTCACGGATGTTGTACTGTGCGCGCAGACGCTGCTTCTCGCGCAGCTGTACGGCGTAGTTTGAGTCAGCCTTCTTGCGGCTGCGGCCGTGCTGGCCAGGGCCGTAAGGACGACGCTCGAGGTACTTTTCTGCCTTGGGGGTCAGTGCGATGCCGAGGGCACGTGACTGACGCACGGTACGGCGGGTACGGTTGTGGTTTGCCACAGTTCGTATTCCTTTTCTTTAGCGGTTGGCACGGCTCGTAACGCATATACGGTGGTGTGCTGAGCGGTTCCCACGGGTGTGGGTGTGCCATTGTTCTGGTGGTCTGGCCTCCGGCGGGCCGCCCACGGTTTGGGCGGTGGAGAGTAGAGAGCAGCCGCACTCTCGGTACTACGAGCTACCCGGTGATCAGTTTCTGCCCCGACTCCGGGGCGGACGCTGCGTTTTGGGTAGTCTGCCAGCTACTTCCCTAGTGTAGCCACTCAGAGTAGGTTAGGGAGGAGGAAGTGACTATGATATCAAACATAGCGTCTCCTGTATGCTCAACAAGCTTTTTCTGGGTTTACAAACATAAGAAGTCGGCTCCAGGGGAGAAAAATCTCCTAGAGCCGACTTACTCTCATATAGGTGGAACCTTTAATTTCTTAGATGCCGTGGCCGTAGTTATCGTAGACGCTGGTATTGTTGGCAGTGTTGGTGTCTACAGCATTTTTAGGGATGTAGTCGGTGGTAACCACAATCTTGTTACGCTTGGAGTGGTTAAAGTAGTGCCCATGAGCCCAGTCAAGACGAATCTGCTTGCCGGGGCCCAGCTCATCGCGGAGGGTCACCATAAAGGTGTGGGAGTTAACACGAGCAATCTTGATTTTGGTTGACATCGAGGTAGTGAGGGTTAAAGAGGTGTTCCGGACGGGGCAGGTTACCTGAGGCGGAGCCTGCATTCCCTAGATAGAGCTGGCCGATGGTGGCCAGGCCGGGAACCGGAGCGAAAGAACTTACGTTGGTGTAGACATCAACAGAGGTAGGTGTGGTAGCTGCCTCCGCAGGAGTCAGGGCTGCACCGCCCAGGGCTAGAGCGCCTACAGCGGTTGCAGTCAGGGTCTTTTCCATCATAGGTACATCATCCGATCTCTAAAGATACGGAAGCGTGAGAAATATGCCGAGGGGGGCCAACTATTAAATCTTAACCAATCAGCGGCATACCTAAGATTTTAGCAAGCTAAAGACTGACTATGCATTCGTTTTTACCCCCCCTTTTATGGGGGCAAAAACTCTCTATTTGCGCCTTATCAGCCCCACACGGGACTCTCAGAGGACATACCAGAGCGGGGGGAGGGATATGTAAACCCTCCCCCCGCTTATCCCTTTCCCTATGAGTCTAACTATAGACACAAAGAGTTGGATTTATATCCTTTAATCTTACCAGATACCATCTGCATACATGAGCTGGTAGCCAAGCTGGGTGTTCTGGCCACGAGGGAGTCCAACCAGCTGGTTATTGAAGAAAGTAATAGCGTTGCTGGTAGAGCCGTTGAAGCCGGTACCAGCGTTACCTGCAGGGGTAGTACGCTGGAAAGCACCAATCTCATTGGAATAAACATAATCGCTACCGGAGTAGGTAACGGCTTTAGTATCACCACTGGTGTCATGGGACCAGCCAGAGAACTGGATAGTAGCACCTGCGAAACGCTCGTTACTATTGTTCCAGATAACTGCACGCTTAGTGTATGCCTCTAGCAGGCAGGCCTCATCAACCGAGGACCCGATGGAAGCGCGAACCTCATCGAAGCTAGGGGGCAAGAAGCCAACGGGGCGAATACCGATAGCAGTATAAATTGCACCGGACCCAAGAACGGTGGCATCACGCCAGTGGGAGTTAATGAAGTCAACAGCAGAACCCTTAGTGGCGCCAGTGTTGGGCTTGACGGAGAATAGCCACTTAAGGTGATTACCTTCAGCAACACCAGTCTCTTCACCAAATTCACCGGCACCCAGGTTGTTGTAGCGGCCATCGGCAGAGTAGACGTTAATGAAGGAAGAGCCGTGGGAAACGTCGCGCTGCTTAGGAGCGTTGGGGTTGTCCACGTTGATAGCTGCGGGTGAAGCATCAGCTACACCGGTGCGAGTGTTCCACTTGGCGTTGGCGGGCCATTCAGCAGGCATCCGGGCACGGCGGATGGTGCCGCCACCAAAGAGCTTGTTGATAGCGGGAGAAGTGGCAACGTTACGCTGAGCGAACTCGAAGCCAAAAGGTAAACCAGAGACGTTCAGAGACCCGCCGTTGGTGACCTGCATACGCAGGTTAGAGGTGTGCAAAGCACCGTTGGTACCAGCGTTGTTTGTGAACCAGAAACGGAAGGTGGTGTTCCGCAGGCTAGGCAAAGAAGCCAAGCGTACCTGGAAGACAGCATCGACCTGAATATCAATATCGTCAGGGCAGCTCATTGAAGCTGCATACGCAGGAATAGCAGCAGTTGCCACAACGGCAGGTGCCGCCCAAGCGGCACCCTTAGCCAGGGTGCGGCGAGAAACATTGTGAGTCATGTATGTTTTCCTCATATAGGGGGATGAAAAAGACGTGTTACCACTGCAGCAGCCTAGTGCGAACCGCCGTTCGCAATGGAAACTAAATCAATTATAGGAAAGAAAAATAGAAGATACAGCCCTTTGACGTAGCTGAGATATGAAATTGCGTGAGAAGAAACCACTTTTATATGACTATTTTTACCAGATAGGTTAACACATTCACAGCTATTGTTGCTATATGAGCTTGTCAGGGCGGAGCTTACCCCCAGTTTTCACAACCCTTTACAATTCTTGGGATTGATAATCTTCTCCCACAAATCCCACATTATGTGCGGCAATTCACTATGATATTCGGTAGGTTCAAGTAATTTTTCACCACTTGACCCACTCATGTCTACCAATAACCATCAGGCTTTCTCAATAATTCCACCCTTTTCAGTCTTTCTCCCAGCTCCTTTTCCGCTCCGAAGACCGTAGGGGCGTAGTAGACCTTCCCTGCGAGGGCATCGGGGGTATACTGTTGGCGGGCCACCCCGTTCTTTTGGTCGTGGGGGTAGATATAGCCCCTGCCGTGCCCCAGCGCAACGGCCCCCGGGTAATGACCATCGCGCAGATGCAGCGGAACCGGCCCTGCCAAGCCGGCGCGGACGTCCGCCAAGGCACCGTCGATTGCCCGATAGACAGCATTGGATTTAGGGGCAGATGCCAGGTGAATGGTTGCCTGGGCCAAATTCAGCCGAGCCTCGGGCATCCCCACCAGCTGAACAGCCTGGGCAGCGTTCACCGCTGCGGTCAGGGCTGTAGGGTCGGCCATACCAATATCTTCACTGGCAAGAACGATGAGTCGCCGGGCAATGAAGCGGGGATCCTCCCCCGCCTCAATCATGCGAGCTAGATAGTGTAGGGCGGCATCAACATCTGAGCCCCGAATCGACTTAATAAAGGCACTAGTGACGTCGTAGTGCTGGTCCCCCTGCCTGTCGTAGCGTACAACCGACCTGTTAACAGCTAAAGCCGCGTGCTCAGCCGTCACCGGCAATGGCTGGTTCACCGAATACTTAACCCCGGCGTCCTCAGCCTCACCAAAAGCCACCGCGGCAGCCGCCTCTAAAGAAGTTAAGGCCTTACGGGCATCCCCATTTGCCATCTTGACCAGGTGCTTGGATGCCTCATCCTCGAGGTTGATCACACCAGCAAAACCCCGGGCGTCGGCGACCGACCGTTGGAGCAGTTCAGCGATGTCAGTGTCGGTCAAGCCCTGCAGGGTCAACAAAATAGAACGCGACAGCAGGGGTGAAATCACCGAAAACGAGGGATTCTCGGTGGTTGCCGCCACCAGCACCACCCAGCGATTCTCGACACCCGGCAAGAGGGCGTCCTGCTGGGCTTTAGTGAAACGGTGAATCTCATCAAGAAAAAGTACGGTAGTAAGTCCGCGAAAATCGCGGTCCTCAAGGGCCTGCTCCATCACGGCGCGGACGTCCTTCACCCCGGCAGTAATAGCAGAAAGCTCAACGAACTTGCGCCCAGCTCCCCCGGCAATCACGTTGGCCAGCGTAGTCTTGCCTGTACCGGGTGGGCCCCACAAAATAACCGAGCTCGGCCCCGCAGGCCCGCCCCCCTCACCCGCCAGAACCCGCAGGGGCGAGCCCGGACCCAGCAGGTGCTTTTGCCCCACCACCTCATCGAGAGTGCGGGGGCGCATACGCACCGCCAGCGGAGCCCGCTCCCGCCGACGCGTCACCTGCTCGCTATCGGTATCTGGCTGAGAATCATCAAAATAGAAGAGGGAAGGTTCCACGGTCAACTTACCTTAGAGGGAGTCGGTATCGAGAATCAGGGTCACAGGGCCGTCGTTCGTTAGACTGACCTGCATATCGGCACCGAAAAGGCCGGTTTCAACCGTCAGCCCCAGGTCACGCAGGGCCTGCACATAGGCTTCAAAAAAGGGTTCGCTGACCGGGCCGGGAGCAGCTGCCGACCAGGACGGACGCCGCCCCTTCTTCGCGTCCCCGTAGAGGGTAAATTGGCTGACCGCCAACACCGGGGCACCCTCATCGAGCACAGACCGCTCCCCCTCTAAAAGCCGCAGGTGAGCGGTTTTTTCTGCCAGTTTGGCTACCTGGGCGGGGCCGTCCGTATGTGTAACACCTACCAGAATCAGTAGGCCGGGCTGGTCGATTGCGCCAACCGTTTCGCCGGCAACGGTGACAGAAGCTGAGGTTACCCGTTGAAGAACTGCGCGCATGGGTGCTCCTTTGTCTGGAGGGTGGCTGACGGTTCTAGCCTATCAACTGCCCTAGAAAAGACCAGAAAAACCAGAAATACCCACCTAGTTCGTGGGTATTTCTGGTTTAAATGGTACCTACCGGGTGAAGGTCAGACTCATCGGATGAGGAACCCCCTCCACTACCTGCAGGTTACCTTGCCTGTTCCTTCCGGCGAAGATTCTTAAAGTATGAACGCGGCTTTGCTAAATTAGCCTCAATCTCTGCAATAATTTTCAGTTGTTCTGCCACTTCTTGCTGTCGGCGGCCTTGAGACACATGTTGGACCTTACGGCCAACCCTATCAGTCGACTTTGGTGAATGGGTAACTACTATCGAAGTCATCAGGTGTACCCCTTTCTCAGTTAACTCAATTATCGTCGGTTGCGGCTGAATCTCCAAGACTTTCTAGATGATTCTTGTCTGGTTTCCTGCTCGAGCTCTTCCTTATAGGTCTTAACTATAGACTGAGCCAGCCTACTATCAGCAGGGTCCAATTCAGGGTCACGGGAAAGTTCTTCAAGCAGCTTTAGGGCGTAAACCTGCTCTACATGGCTTGTGCTCGAAAGGTGCTCAACCGTCCACTGCATTCTATCTTTGAAGTTTGACCTATTTGCTTCCTTGCGCCGATTCTCATTAGTCCTATAAGCAATCCATGCCGCAGTACCTGCAACAAAGACCGCGGCTACTCCACCCAAGTTCCGTAGTGAATCCCCTAAAACCGAGAACTCATACTCAGAAATAGAGAAATCCGGAACCAGACTCCACGCTAGAAACCAGCAAACCATCCCACATACACACAATGCGCAGATTATTGCAACCACTTTTCTGCTCATACTTCCATGGTAAGAGGAAGGCAAGTATTTTTCACTCCCGGCTAGAAAAGACCAGAAAAACCAGAAATACCCACCTAGTTCGTGGGTATTTCTGGTTTAAATGGTACCTACCGGGAAGGGTTGGTTACTTCTCGCCGTCCTTCTTGGGTTTGAAGTCCACACCGGCTTCCTTCCGCTGCTGGGCGGTAATCGGCGCAGGGGCTGCGGTCAGCGGGTCATAGCCGCCACCGGTCTTGGGGAAGGCAATGACGTCGCGGATAGAGTCGGTACCACCGATCAGCTGCAGCACGCGGTCCCAACCGAAAGCAATGCCTCCCATGGGGGGCGCACCGAAGCTGAAGGCCTCCAGCAGGAAGCCGAACTTCTCGGCGGCCTCTTCCTCAGTAATGCCCATGACCTTGAAAACACGTTCCTGCACGTCGCGCTGGTGGATACGGATTGAACCGCCACCGATTTCGTTACCGTTGCAGACGATGTCGTAGGCGTAAGCCAGAGCCTCACCGGGGTTCTCGTCGAAGGAATCCAGGTACTCGGGCTTGGGTGAGGTGAAGGCGTGGTGTACTGCGGTCCAGGCAGAGTGGCCCAGGGCAACGTCGCCGGAGGCGGTCGCGTCAGCAGCGGACTCGAACATGGGGGCATCAACGACCCAAACGAAGGACCAGTCGCCCTCCTTAATCAGGCCGGTTCGGTGGCCAATCTCAACGCGGGCTGCACCCAGCAGGGCGCGGGAGGCCTTGGCCTCACCGGCTGCGAAGAAGATGCAGTCGCCGGGCTTAGCGCCGGTAGCCTCAGCCAGGCCCTCACGCTCAGCGTCGGTGATGTTCTTGGCAACGGGGCCGGTCAGCTCTCCGTCCTCCTGAATCAGCACGTAGGCAAGGCCCTTAGCACCGCGCTGCTTAGCCCATTCCTGCCAGGCGTCCAGGGTGCGGCGGGCCTGGGAAGCACCACCGGGCATCACTACGGCACCGACGTAGGGTGCCTTGAAGACGCGGAAGGTGGTGTCCTTGAAGTAGTCGGTCAGCTCGGTGAGTTCCAGGCCGAAGCGAAGGTCGGGCTTGTCAGAGCCGTACTTCTCCATGGCGTCCTTGTAGGTAATACGCTCGATGGGGCGGGGCACCTTGACGTCAATCAGGTTCCAGACGGCCTCAACGATACGCTCGCCCAGGTCGATGATGTCTTCCTGGTCAACGAAGGAAGCCTCGATATCCAGCTGGGTGAATTCGGGCTGACGGTCGGCGCGGAAGTCCTCGTCACGGTAGCAGCGGGCGATCTGGTAGTACTTCTCGATACCGCCCACCTGCAACAGCTGCTTGAAGAGCTGGGGTGACTGGGGCAGGGCGTACCAGGAGCCGGGTGCCAGGCGTGCGGGCACCAGGAAGTCGCGGGCGCCTTCGGGGGTGGAGCGGGTCAGGGTGGGGGTCTCGACCTCGGTGAAGTTCTGGCCGTGCAGCACCTCGCGGGCGGCGCGGTTTGCTTCTGAGCGCAGGCGCATCAGGCGGGCAGGCTCGGGGCGGCGCAGGTCGAGGTAGCGGTACTTGAGGCGGGCTTCTTCGCCCACTTCAACGTGCTCATCAATCTGGAAGGGCAGGGGGGCTGAGGTGTTGAGCACCTCGGTCTCCTTGACCATAACCTCGATTTCACCGGTGGTGAGGTTGGGGTTTTCGTTGCCCTCGGGGCGGCGGGTTACTTCACCCACGACCTTGAGGACGTACTCGTTGCGTAAGTGCTCGAAGTCGGCTTCGTTGTGGAAGACAACCTGGGTGACGCCTTCGCGGTCACGCAGGTCAACGAAGGCCACGCCACCGTGGTCGCGACGGCGGGCTACCCAGCCAGAGAGGGTAACGGTTTCTCCGATGTTCTCGGCGGTTAGCTCGCCGAGGGTGTGAGTGCGTAGCACTGAGTTCCTTTCGATGGGGCACGGTACCGGGTGGCACTGTCTAAAGTTCAGTTTGCTCCCGATTTTACCGTGTTGTGGTGCGCCTGGCACCGGTTGGACGGGTGTGAATTAGGCGGTAGGGAGCACGCGCACGTGCAGGTCGTCGGCGGGCGGGGCCCAGATGCCGGGGTCAGCAGCTACCTGCTCGCCGGTGCGGATGTCTTTCACCTCGTGGGTGAGTTCGCCGTTCTCCCCCGCTGAGATAAACCAGACGAAGGGGATGCCCCGCTTCTCGGCGTATTTAATCTGCTTACCGAACTTGGCGGCGGTGGCTGAGACCTCGCAGGCGATACCGCGGGCGCGCAGGGCGTCGGCGACGTCCTGGGCACCTGACCACATATCGTCGTTGGTGAGGGCGATGAGGACGGCGGTGGGCACCTTGCGGGTTGCTTCGGCAAAGCCCTGGGACAGGATGCGGGCCACCAGGCGGGTCACACCGATGGACAGGCCCACACCGGGGTAGGTCTTCTTGCCGTTTGAGGCCAGGGACTCGTAGCGGCCACCGGAGCAGATAGAGCCCAGCTGTTCGTGGCCTACCAGCACGGTTTCGTAGACGGTGCCGGTGTAGTAGTCCAGACCGCGGGCGATAGAAAGGTCAGCTACTACCTTGCCGGGGGCGCGCTTAGCTGCCTCACCGATTACCTCGGTCAGTTCAGCTAGGCCCTCTTCGAGCAGGTCGTGGGTGACGCCCAGAGCGCGCACCTGATCAGCAAAAGAGGTATCTTCAGCGCGGATGCTGGCAAGCTTCAGGGCGGCAGCGGCCTGCTCGTCGGTAGCGCCGACCTCGTCCTTAAGAAGCTGGGCGACGGCGTCCGCACCGATCTTTTCGAGCTTATCGATATTGCGCAGTACCCCGGCGGTGTCGGTCAGGCCCAGGCCCAGGTAGAAGCCCTCGGAGAGCTTGCGGTTGTTGACGCGCAGCTTGAAGTCGGGAATCGGCAGCTTGGAGAGCGCATCGACGATGACCAGGGCCAGTTCCACGTCGTAGCGGAAGGGCAGGGCACCGTCGCCAACGACGTCCACGTCGGCCTGGGTGAACTCGCGGGCGCGACCCTCCTGGGGGCGCTCACCGCGCCAGACCTTCTGAATCTGGTAGCGCATAAAGGGGAAGGAAAGGTAGCCGGCGTTCTCTACCACGTAGCGGGCAAAGGGAACGGTCAGGTCAAAGTGCAGGGCCAGCTTTTCCTTCTTGCCGCCCCGGGCTTCGTCCGCATCATCAAGCAGGCGGGAGACCGCGTAGACCTCTTTATCAATATCGCCCTTGCGCAGCAGCTGCTCAATGGTCTCTACCGAACGGGTCTCAATCGACGAAAAACCGTGAAGCTCAAAGGTCTCTCGCAAAGTATCGAGAACAAAATTCTCTACCAGGCGTTCCTCGGGCAGGTGCTCCGGAAAACCAGAAAGCGATTGTTTGCGAGCCATGTGCTCCCCTTTTATCGGTTGAAAACGGTCGAAGTAGGTAACGTGCCCTCGCGAAACAAGCGGTCTCACAGCAGAGCACAGTCCCTTTAATACTAGACCGAAGGCGCACCTGCCGGGTAATTGCACCCGCTTTCGCCCTAAACACGCTATGCTGGTAACTGCGCCACCTGCGCCCGATAGATTATTGCCGCCTCTTCGCGAAGCAGCAACCAGCCCTATCGACACGGCCCGGTCTGGTGCACTTTTCATTACTTAAACGGGGGTTCGCCCCCACTACTGATGCGAAAAGAGTTATAGCGGTGACTACCCAATCCGACGACACCACCCTCAACGTAGACCTCGACAAGGCCCGCAAGTTCGGCCGCGTGGACGAGGACGGCCACGTTTTCGTTATCGTTGACGGTGAAGAATACGCAGTAGGCCAGGTACCCGGCGCATCTGCCGACGAAGCCCTCGGCTACTTTGCTCGCAAGTTTGAGAACTTTGAAGCCCAGGTTGCCCTGCTCGAAGAGCGCGTAGAGCGCAAGGCCAAAGCCGCTGACCTGCAGAAGGCAGCTGCCCACCTGGGCCAGCAGGTTGCTGTGCGCAACATGGTGGGCGACTACGCCGCCCTGCAGGAACGCCTGGTTGCCCTGGTTGGCAAGATCAATGAGCGTGAGGAAGCAGAGAAGACCGAGAGCGCCGAAGCTCGCCAGGCAGCCCTCGAAGCCCGCGAAGCTATCGTTTCTGAGGCTGAGGCTATCGTGGCTAAGGACGACTCCGCTATTCACTGGAAGAACTCCCACGCCCGCATGAACGAGCTCTTCGAAGAGTGGAAGAAGACCCAGAAGGAACACCACCTGGCCAAGAGCATCGAGGACGAGCTGTGGAAGCGTTTCCGCGCTGCCCGCACCAGCTTTGACCGCCGCCGCCGCGCCCACTTCTCCCAGCTCGATGAGGCTAATGCCAAGGCTAAGCGCGTGAAGGAAGCCCTCATCGCTGAGGCTGAGGCTCTGCAGAACTCCACCGACTGGGCAGCTACCGCCGCTAAGTACCGCGATCTGATGGACCAGTGGAAGGCAGCCCCCCGCGGCACCCGCAAGGAAGATGATGCCCTGTGGGCCCGCTTCCGTGCAGCCCAGGACGTCTTCTTCGACGCCCGCACCGCGGTGAACGCTGAGCTGGATAAGGAATTTGAGGCGAACCTGAAGGCTAAGGAAGCCCTGCTGGAAGAGGCCCGCGGCATTCTGCCCGTTACCGATATCGCTGCAGCTAAGAAGGCCCTTGAGGGTATTCTGGACCGCTGGGAAGCTATCGGACGCGTACCCCGCAACTCGGTGCGCCGCGTTGAGCAGGAACTGCGTAAGGTTCAGGACGAAATCCACCGCGCCGAGAACGCCAAGTGGCAGAAGACCGACCCCGCTAAGCAGGCTCGCGCTAACTCCATGCTGACCCAGCTGGAGGACGCCATCGCCGGTCTTGAAGCCGACCTGGCTAAGGCTGAGGCCAGCGGCAACGCCCAGAAGATCAAGAAGGCCCAGGAAGCCCTGGACGCCCGCAAGCAGTGGCTAGAGACCCTCAAGGCTTCTTCTGCTGAGTTTGGCGCCTAAACCCCAGCCTTATCTGTGACGTCTTTGTGACGCAGAATCCCCCGTCTACCGGCCGGTAGACGGGGGATTTTTGTGGATAAGGTGTCTCGGGTGAGAAAGTTATCCACAGCCTGGCAACTTTTTATCGTGCACCCTGCGTTGATGTGCTAAAACGTAGGCATGGAACATCTCAACTCACTCGGTGCTCTCTCAGAGCTTCCCTTCCCCCTAGCCCCGGGAAGGCCCAGCCCCCACAACTCTCTGCAGGTGATCGCCCACGACAGCAGTTCTTTTCAGCCTGCCCGGGCAGAGCACAAACAGGCCGATTCGCGGGAATTACCGGCGCTCGTCCGCCTGTATAGCCAGCAGACCACGGGGCTCCCCGCAGCTCAGTGGCGGGCCTTCCTCAAGGAGCGCGGGCTAGTGCACTTTCATCACGGCATCTACCGGGAGCCGCAGGACGAGCCCACCCCGCTTATGCGGGCAGCCAGCCTGGGTTTACTTACCCCGGCAGGCTACCACCATCGGATTCGCTACTGCCGAACCACCGCAGCCTGGGTGTTGGGCTACCTGCCCGAGTTACCCGAAGGGCGACTGCATGTAGACTACGACCGCGATAACCGGTGCAATCTCCCCCGCTCCTACCGGGCAGACTTTGCCACCCATCAGGCCCAGCTTCGCCCCTACGACACCATGACTATCGGGCCGATCCGTCTCACCACGCCGCTGAAAACCGCACTGGACATCATTACCCACTCGGTCGATGAGGGCGACCTGGCTATCGTCAAAGCAATCCTGCTCGATAGCCAAAACAGTGTTACTCCTGAGCTTCTGCTCCAGAGTGCCCGGGAGCAGATGAGCCTTAAAGCTACAGCCCTGCTTAGAGCACAACACCTGGCCCACCAGCTTGAGGCGGCAGAAATAGCCGGGGTCTAGCCCTGCTGGTTCATGAGCGGACGCGAGCCGGTCAGGCGGTAGGCATTATAGATGCCGGGGACGTTGCGAATCTGGTTCAGCAGGTGCTCCATCATGAAGCGGTCAGAGAGCTCTACGGTGTAGCGGTTGACCACAAACCGTTCGTCGCTGGTGTGAACCTTGGCGTCCACGATATTGCAACCGGCCTCAGAAATAACCCGGATGGTGTCTGAGAGCAGAGCTTTACGGTCGATGCCCTCCACCTGGATTGAAACCCGGTAGACGGAGTTACCGTGCGATGCCCACTCCACCGCGGTCTGGCGGGGGTCGTCAGCCTGGCTCAGTACGTTGGGGCAGTCGGTACGGTGCACCGAGATACCCTGCAAGCGGGTGACGATACCAACGATATCGTCGGGCGGTACAGGGGTGCAGCAGCGGGCAATCTTAGTCAGAATACCCTCAGCACCGGGTACCACCACACCGTTGTCATCGCCCACCGAGCGGCGGTTAGATACCAGGGAAGCGTCGAAGCTATCGAGTTCAACGGTCTGGTCGACGTCGTCCTCGCCGTAGTAGAGGTTGACCAGGGAGGTAATGACGGCCTGGGTCTCCACCTCGTTCTCGCCCACAGCGTGGTAGAGGGTGGCCACATCGTGCTTGTGCAGGTCCTGGGCCACCTGCAACATAAGCTCGGGCGTCATCATCTTGGTTAGGGGCAGCTCGTGCTGACGCATAGCCTTGACCACGCGCTCCTTGCCCCGGTTCATGGCCTCGATGCGGCGGCCCTTGGCGTAGTGCTGGCGAATCTTGGTGCGGGCCTTGCTGGTGCGCACGAACTTGAGCCAGTCCTCGCTCGGGGCGTGGTTCTCGTCCTTGGTTGTCTGAATCTCAACCGTTGAGGCGGTTTCGAGCTCGGTGTGCAGGGGAACCAGCTTGCCGTTGACCTTAGCACCGATAGTGCGATCCCCCACCTCGGTGTGGATAGCGTAGGCAAAGTCAACGGGGGTTGAGCCCACCGGCAGGCTAATGGGCTTACCCTGCGGAGTCAGCACCACAATCTCATCGGTCTCAAGCCGCTCAGACAGCTGCTGGTAGAACTGCTCAGACTCGGGGTTGGAGTTCGAAATCTCAGAAATCGACTGCAAAATGCCGATGTTGAAGGCAGCGGTCTGGGTGCTAGGTTCCTTGGGTGAAAGGTCTACCTTTTCACCGCGGGAGGCAGCCTTATACCGCCAGTGGGCAGCCACACCGTACTCTGCCTCTTCGTGCATCTTGTAGGTACGGATCTGGATTTCCAGGGGCAGACCGCCGGGCCCGTGCACCGTCATGTGCAGCGACTGGTAGTGGTTGTGCTTAGGCTGCTTGATGTAGTCCTTGAAGCGCCCAGGAACCGCCATCCACAACGACATCACGTGCCCCAGGGCGGTGTAGCAATCGTTCTCATCCTCGACCATGATGCGCACGGCCAGAATATCGTTGATGTCGTCGAAGCTCTTACCCTTGGTCTTCATCTTCTGATGAATCGAGTAGTAGTGCTTAGGGCGGCCCGTTACAGTGGCCTCAATACCTACCTGGGCCAGGCGATCCTCAATCGTCACACGGGCCTCGGCCAGATACTTTTCGAGCTTAGGGGTACGCTCACCCACCATCCGCACAATCTCGGCGTAGATATCGGGGCTCATAGCGGCAAAGGAGAGGTCTTCCAGCTCCCACTTGATGGTGTTCAGGCCCAGGCGGTGGGCCAGCGGGGCATAGATCTGCAGGGTCTCTTCGGCCTTACGCGCCGCGGAGGCACCGGAGACAAACCTCCAGGTACGGGCGTTGTGCAGACGGTCAGCCAGTTTGATGAGCAGCACGCGCACATCCTGCGACATTGAGATAACCAGCTTGCGAATTGTCTCGATGGGGGCGTTATCGCCGTAGCTAACCTTATCAAGCTTGGTCACACCGTCTACCAGGTAAGCGACCTCGGTACCGAAATCAGCGGTGAGCTGCTCCTGAGTGTACTCGGTATCTTCGACCGTATCGTGCAGCAGACCAGCGACCAGCACGGGGCCGGTAGCACCTATCTCAGCCAGGATGGTCGTTACAGCTACCGGGTGGGTGATGTAGGGGTCGCCGCTCTTGCGCTTCTGCCCCCGGTGGTAGTGGTTCGCGACCTGGAAGGCCCGCTGCAGCACCTCAAGGTCTTCATCGGGGTGGTACTTCTTGACGGTGCGAATTACCGGCGCCAGCACCGGAGAAAAACGGGGGGCAGGGCCCTCTTGCTGCTCCCGCCCAAATACCAGGCGGGTTGGCACACGCCCCGAAGCAGACATGACCCGGTGCGACCCGCGAACCGGCCGCTTACCCTCTGCGCGAGAATCCTTCTGGCTGCTCTCTTCTGACCGGCTCATGCCCAATTCCCCCTCAAACTGAAATACTCGTGTGGGACTATCTTAGATTAATTCCACACGGCGCGTAACAAAAACGGGAGCGGACTGTATTCCGCTCCCGTTTCTAGGGTAAAAGGCCTAGCTCTTGGCCCTACTTGCTATCGAGGTTAACCGAATGCACGGTGACCATCACCGGGGCATCCTGCTGCGCACCGGCGTCCTCGCGCTCTTCGGCCTCTTCTACCTGCCCCTGGCGGGCACGGCGGACGAGCTTGGTATGCTCACGCACGCCCTTCTCACCCAGGCGCAGGGCAGCATAGGCGGGAGCCGCAACAAAAAGCGTTCCCAGGGTGCCGATGATGATACCGACAAAGAGGGCTAGGGAGAGGTCCTTGAGGGTACCCGCCCCCAAGAGCAGGGCGCCGATAAAGAGAATCGAGCCCACCGGCAAAATACCCACAATCGAGGTGTTGATAGAACGCACCAGGGTCTGGTTAACCGCCAAATTCACTTGCTCAGCGAAAGTGGTATCACGGCGCTTCTCAAGCCCCTCGGTATTCTCACGAATCTTATCGAAAACCACCACGGTGTCGTAGAGAGAGTAGCTCAACACGGTCAGGAAGCCGATAATCGCACTGGGAGTAATCTCAAAACCGATGAGAGCGTACAGACCCACGGTAGTCACGATGGTAAAGATCAGGCCAGCAATTGCCGAGACCGACATCTTCCAGGTACGGAAGTACAGGGCCATACCAATCATCACCAGCAGAATAAACCAGACCAGACCCACCAGAGCCTGCTGGGTCACCCCAGCGCCCCAGGTGGGGCCTACGAAGGACGAGGTCACCTGATCAGCGCTTACGCCGTAGGCCGACTGCAGGGCCTGGCCCACAGCCAGAGTCTCATCGTCCGTCAGCTCACTCATCTGGGCCCGCACGGTACCCGCAGCGATATTAGTGACGCGCACGTCGGTCGCCTCGGGGGCGGCGTCCGCAATCGCCTGCTGACCGATAGAAATATCGGTATCAGCCACCTGCGACACGGTGAACTCAGAGCCACCGCGGAACTCAATACCCAGATTGAAGCCACCGCGCACCACCGGCACCAGGGCCGCCAGCACAACCAGGGCCAGGGCAATCGTCAGCCACAAACGACGCTTAGGCACAAACCCAAACGACCGCTGACCAGAATGCAGTTCATTACCGAACTGAGCAAGTTTATTAGCCACGGCGGGTCTCCTCGGTAGTGGTGGAATATGCGGCAGGCAGGGGCTCCGCATCAGCACTCCCCTGCGCCGCTTCGGCTTCAGCCGCCTCAGCAGCTAGGCGCTCGCGGCGCTTCCGTTCAGCTAGGGATAGGGTGCCTTCAGCTTCTTCGGGTGTGCGGACGCGCCCCGCACCCCGGTAGAGCGGGGTTGAGCCAAGTGCTACCGGGTCCATACCCGAAAAACGTCCACCGTTTCGGAAGTAGTCCTTGCGGCCCAGCAGAACCATGAGCGGGTGGATGAAGAGGAAGGTGATAATCAAGTCAGACACCGCGGTCAGGCCCAGGGTGAAGGCAAAGCCGCGCACGTTACCAACTGAAGCGAAGTAGAGCACTACAGCGGCCAGCAGGTTCACGGCCTTAGAGGCCATGATGGTGCGCTTGGCGCGCAGCCAACCGTGGTCGATAGCGGCAGGAATGGTGCGGCCGGCACGAATCTCATCGCGAATACGTTCAAAGTAGACGATAAAGGAGTCTGCCATCAGACCAATGGACACAATCAGACCGGCCACGCCCGCCAGAGACAGGCGGTAGTTCATCAAGTGGCCCAGCAGCACAATCACCCCGTAGGAGAGCAGACCAGCCACAATAATCGAGGTGATATTGACCAGGCCCACCAGACGGTACTGGAAGAGGGAGTAGACAAACACCAGTAGCAGACCGATTAGACCGGCAATCAGACCCATCTTTAGCTGGTCAGCACCCAGGGTTGCAGAAATCTGCTGTTCTGACTGGATAGTGAAACTAATGGGCAGGGCACCGTACTTGAGCTGCTCAGCCAGGTTGGCTGCCTCTTCTTCGGTAAAGTTACCGGTGATCTGGGGCTGGCCGTTGGTAATCACTGCCTGGGTAACGGGGGAAGAGAGCACCTGGCCGTCCAGCATGATGGCGAAACGGGCGCGGGGGTCGGACGCGTTGGTGCCGCGAATAGCGTTCAGGCGGGTGGTGACGTCCTTAAAGGTCTGGGTAGCAGCCTCGTTGAAGACGATGTTCACACCCCACTGGCCGGTCGCGTAACCGGTTGAGCTAGCCACCTGGGAGTAGGAGGCTGTATCGATATCGGTACCCTCAATTTCGATGGGGCCCAGGATGTACTTTTCACTTCCGTCTGAGGCGCAGGCGACAATGGCGGAGTTGGGGTCCTGGTTAGAGGTATCGACGTTGGCGGGTACGGTGCAGTCCAGCTGCTCGTACTGGCGCCAGAGATCGCCTGTCACCCAGTTATAGTCGGACCCGTCGGTGGGTTCAGCCGTCGGTGAGGGTAGGGCGTCCTCGGCAGCGGCAGCGTCCGCCGCAACCGCCTGCGGGGTGCCAGCGTTAATAACCGCGCGGAAGCTCATTTGCGCCGAGGTCTGAATCAGATCGCGGGTTTCTGAGCTCAAGGTACCGGGCACAGAAACAACGACGTTCTGGCCCGACTGGGTGGTCACTTCAGCTTCTGCCACGCCCGCGCCGTCGACGCGCTGGCGGATAATTTCAACAGCCTGGTCGAGCTGCTCAGCGGTAATGGCCTCGCCCGAGGAGTCGTTGACCTCGGGCGACAGGATGAGCTGGGTACCGCCAGAGAGGTCTAGGGCCAGCTTGGGCAGCCAGCTGCCCCCGGAAAAGGTGGTGCCGAAGATTCCTCCGGCGAGTAAGAGCAGCACCAGGGCCATCGAGGCAAGTGCCCCTCTGGCTTTGGTGACGTTGGATGGTTGAGCCATCTGTGCCCCTTCAGGTGAGTGGGTTCGTGAAACGTGAAAAAGCGCGCCACCTCTGAATCTAGAGGTAGCGCACCCTAAGCTGTGGTTTAGTTTTTGGGATCGTCTGCGACTTCACCCTGGATAACAGGACGCTCGGCGTCGGCTACCGGCGCGGCAGCGGTGTCTTCCTCGATGCTGGTGACGGTCATGAGATGAACCTTAGCCACGGTGCCCGGAGCGATTTCCAGGTGGGCGGTGTTGGCTTCCTTGTCGATGGAGACAACAGAGCCGTAGAGACCAAAGTTAGTCATGACCTGGGTGCCGGGCACCATGGCGTCCTGACGTTCCTTAATCTGCTGCTGGGCTTTCTTGGCGCGGCGGGCCGGTAGCACGATGAGCACCAGCATCATGATGCCCAGAAGTAGGAGCATAAACAGGGGTGAGCCTGACTGCACGAGAATCCCTCTTAACGTAGTTGGTGGGGGTGAACAAACTAAGTCCCCATTCTATGCCAAGTTCCTTGCAGTTGGCTGGTTACCCTCTGATATTACAGGGGCGGACGGCTAGGGCAGCTCGGGTGCCTCTAGCCCCAGGTGCTCCCAGGCAGCGGGTAGGGCAACTCGCCCACGGGGGGTTCGCCCGATCAGGCCCTCGCGTACCAGGTAGGGCTCGGCGACGGTCTCAACGGTTTCGGTCTCTTCGCCCACCGCAATAGCCAGGGTGGAGAGGCCCACCGGTCCCCCGCCGAACTTGGTAATCAGAGCTTCAAGCACCGCACGGTCTAGGCGGTCCAGGCCGCGCTCATCGACCTCGTACATGTTGAGGGCTGTTGCTGCCGCTGAGGCCTCGATACGGTCGATGCCGTTGACCAGAGCCCAGTCGCGCACGCGACGCAGCAGGCGGTTGGCGATTCGGGGTGTACCCCGGGACCGACCCGCAATCTCTGCAAAGCCCTCGGGGCTAATGTTGAGTTCCATCAGGCCAGCAGACCGGCGGATTACACTCTCTAGCTCGGTAACCGAGTAGAACTCCAGGTGGCCGGTAAAGCCGAAGCGGTCACGCAGGGGCCCGGGCAGCAGACCCGCGCGGGTGGTTGCCCCCACCAGGGTGAAGGGCGGCAGCTCCAGGGGAATAGAGGTTGCCCCGGCACCCTTGCCCACCACGATATCCACACGGAAGTCTTCCATGGCCATATAGAGCATCTCTTCAGCCGGGCGGCTCATACGGTGAATTTCATCAAGAAAGAGCACTTCGCCGGGGGTGAGCGACGAAAGAATCGCAGCCAGGTCACCCGAGTGCTGAATAGCCGGGCCAGAGGTAATACGCAGGGGGGCGTCCATCTCGGCAGCAATAATCATCGCCAGGGTAGTCTTACCCAGACCGGGAGGACCCGACAGGAGCACATGGTCGGCCGAGCGTCCGCGCATCTTCGATGCCTCAAGCACCAGCGACAGCTGCTGACGCACGCGCTGCTGCCCCACAAAGTCATCAAGAGACTTGGGACGCAGGGCCGCCTCAATCATTTTTTCTTCTGGCTCTTCATCCATCGAAACCAGGCGCTGGCCGGGAATCTGGCCATCGGCGTGAGGGAACTGGCTCATACTCTACCTATCGCCCCACCGTATTCTGGTTACCCAGCGAAGCCAGTACGGCCCGCAGAGCTTCGGCAACACCCATGGTTTCAGCCTTCGGGTTGTGCTCGATGAAGGACTCAATAGCACTCACAGCGTCCCGCTCGTTCCAGCCTAGGCTGGTCAGGGCGTCCTGCACCTGGGGCTTCCAGCTCACACCCTGGTCGATAGGTAGCTGGTCGGTAGCGCCGTCCGCCAAAATCAGCTTGCCAGCAAGCTCAAGGACGATGCGGCGCGCCCCCTTAGGGCCAATACCGGGAACCTTGGTGAAAGCCTTGTCATCACCTGTTGCTACAGCACGCTCAACCTCAGCCGGAGTATGCACACCCAACACGGCCAGGGCAATGCGCGGGCCGATACCCGACACCGACAGCATCATGTCAAAGACCTCACGCTCGGCAGGCTCAGCAAAGCCGTAGAGGGTCATGGAATCCTCACGCACAATCATGGTGGTCAGAACCGTAGCCTTCTCCCCCAGGCGCAGCTGCGAAGCTGTACGGGCATTGAGATGCACCAGCATGCCAAAACCGTTAACGTCGATAACAGCGGTCTCCAACCCCAGATGGGTCACGGTACCGGTCAGTGAGCTAATCATGAAACCAATTCTATTCGAATATATGTACTAATACAAGAAGCGTGTGTCTCGTATCTTACGGGCAAGCGGCGGACTCACGCTCGCTGCCGACCCTCTCGCGCGACTCGCTGCGCTCGTTACGCGATTCACGCCAGCCCCGAGCCAGCAGCTTCGCTGTGAGTCCACCGCTTACCCAAACAGCCCTGCCCTATCTTCGTGCCCTTGCCTCCGCCTCCATCCAGGCGCGCTGGGCGGGGGTGAGCTGCGCGTTGCGGCGCGCTGCCGCCGGGTTGGAGCCCTGGTGGGTCTGGGTGGTGGCTGCCATGTTGATGCCGGAGCCAATGCCACCGCCGCGCCAGCCGTGGCAGATAGCTAGGGCGAGGGCGTCCGCTGCGTCCGCTGGTTTGGGCATGGCGTCAAGCCCCAGAATGCGGGTGACCATGCGCCCCACCGATGCTTTGTCGGCGCGTCCGGAGCCCGTCACTGCGGCCTTCACCTCTGAGGGCGTGTGGAAGTGCACCGGCACGCCACGCGCAGCGGCAGCCGCAATCACCACGCCGGAGGCATGGGCAGTTCCGATAACGGTATTGACCTGTTCCTGGGCAAAAACTCGCTCAATGGCCAGGGCATCGGGTTGGTAGGTATCGAGCCAGGCTTCTGCGGCGCGCAGAATCTTGAGGATGCGGGCGTCCAGGCTCTCTGATGCGGCGGTACCAGCCACCCCCACATTCACGAAATGGGCCTTGCGGTTGGCCGTCATATCGACCAAACCGAAACCGCACCTGGTCAGGCCGGGGTCGACCCCCAGAATGCGGGCAGCGCCCGGAACTCGCGGGGCGGGTTCCGGGCGCTGGTGTGAGGTGCCGTGAGCCGGGGCCACGCGCTCCTCCTTTCCCTGCAGGTTATTCAGCTTCGAGCTCGGCCATGACGGCTTCGCTGATGTCTGCGTTGGAGTAAACGTTCTGCACGTCGTCCAGTTCTTCGATGGCGTCGGCAAGCTTGAGGAACTTCTTAGCACCCTCAGCGTCCAGGTCTACCTGCATGGTGGGTCGGAAGACCGGGTCGTCGTTGTTGTACTCGAGTTCAGCATCTTCCAGAGCCTTGCGGATAGCGGGCAGGTCGGTTGCCTCTGAGACAACGGTGAAAATCTCGCCATCGTCGATGACTTCTTCAGCACCGGCGTCGAGCACGGCCATGAGGACGTCGTCCTCGGTCAGTCCCTCGGTCTTAGCAACTTCGGCAACGCCCTTGCGCTCGAAGAGGAAGGCTACGGAACCGGAGTCGGCCATGGTGCCACCGTTGCGGGTAACGGCGGTACGAACCTCAGCGGCTGCGCGGTTGCGGTTGTCGGTCAGACATTCAATGTAGAGGGCGGTACCCTGGGGGCCGCGAGCCTCGTACATGATTTCGGTGTAGTCAATGGCTTCACCGGTCAGACCGGCACCGCGCTTGATAGCGCGCTCAACGTTGTCGTTGGGAACAGAGTTCTTCTTGGCCTTTGATACTGCGAGGTCGAGGGCGGGGTTACCTGCCGGGTCGGGGCCACCCATGCGAGCTGCAACTTCAATTGCCTTGATGTACTTAGCGAAGGCCTTGGCGCGCTTGGCGTCAATTGCTGCCTTCTTGTGCTTGGTTGTGGCCCATTTGGAGTGACCTGACATGATTCTCCTTATTCGTCTGGTGCGCCTGCACGCGGGCAGGCGCGATATACCTCGTACTATTCTAGCGCGGACGGGCGGACGCTGAAGCCCGTGCCTTTTCCACAAGGGTGTCGTCGATGACGACGGGGGTGAACTCACCGTACTTCTTGATAGCAGCCTGCTTGATGAGGAAGTCCGAGATGGCCGGGTTCTTGGGCAGCAGGGAGCCGTGCAGGTAGGTTCCAATGACGTTGTGGACGCGGGCGCCCTCGCCAGAATCTTCCTTATTGTTGCCCTCCCCCTTGGTCACGGTTGCCAGGGGCTTGGTGTCACCGGAGAGATAGGTGAGACCTGAGTGGTTTTCGAAACCAATGATGGTGCCAAACTCTTCGGATTCTTCAACGATATTGCCAATCAGGCGTTCTTCGCCGCCCACGGTCTTGGCGTCAAAAACACGGATACCGTTGAGGGTTACACCGCCTACGGTCTTGAACTCTTTTCCGAAGAGCTGGTAGAGGCCACAGATGACCAGCATGGGGGTACCATCTTCAGCTAGCATGCGAAGGGTTTCGGCGTTAGCCAGCAGGTCATCCTGGATGACGGACTGGCCGGAGTCCTGGCCGCCACCGCCCACGAAAATATCGCCGTCCAGGGGGAACTCGTCACCGGGGTTGTAGTCAACGATCTCTGTGGTGAAGCCATGGGCCTGGGCGCGGCGGGAGAGCGACAGGGTGTTACCCCAGTCCCCGTAGATGTTCATGTCCCTGGGGTAGAGCTGCACAATTTTCAGGCTCTTGTTGTTGCCTGTTTGGGTGATGATTTGTTCGCCCGCTTCAACCGGTGCGTTCTCAAAATCGCTCATTAGATTTCCTCCACATCGGTGATCTTTGCCAGTTCCTTACGGATAGCCAGCATGGCGGTGTAGGTGCAGAAGATCCGCATGGGGCGTCCGTCTGACTTGGCAATAAAGGTGGCCAGGGCTTCTTCTAGGTTCTCGTCGATATTCTCAACATAGACGTCGTCATGTTGCAGGCGTAGTGCCATGTCGTAGGCGCGCACGCCCGATACCATGGTGACACCCCCCTGGGTTAGCGAGTGGAAGTCTACGTCCCAGAGCCAGGAGACGTCGCGGCCGTCGGCGTAGGCGTCGTTGATGGTGATCATGGTGGCGTAATCCTTGGCATCGGCAGAGGCCAGCGACAGGCGGAAACCGCTGGGATTTTTGACCAGCAACAGCTGGAGGGTTTGGCCGTTAACGGTGAGGGTTTCACCGCGACCGAAAGCCGGCGCAATATGCTCAAGTTCAGCCAGAAGTTTAGTCTCGTTGAGAGCGTCTCCCATGACCTCGCGAGCCAGGGCTATTGCCGCAGCGGCGTTGAAGATGTTGTAGACGCCGTAGAGGTTAATAGTGCCCGCCAGTTCCTGACCGGCAAGATCAAAGGTAGCGTCGGTTCCTTTGAAGTCCTTGAGCAGGACGGACGCCGCCGGCAGCTCGGGTGCCAAAAGACCGGCGTCCGCGTGCTCAGTGCCCTCGGGGCTGGTGCGCAAATCGTCATCGGAGGGGAAGAGAGAGCGTAGCTTCTCTGATAAACCAAAGTAGCTAACCTGAGTGCCAGGCTGAATATTTTCTGCCAAAGAGCGAATGCGCGGGTCCTCGCGGTTGAGCACGACCGTGCCCGTGGTTGCACCGGCGACAGTAGCCAGCATACGGCGGGTTGTGTCAATCTCACCAAAGCGATCCAGCTGATCACGCAAGACGTTGAGCAGCAGCGCGTAGTTGGGCTTGACCTTACGCACAAAATGAACGGCGTGGGCTTCGTCCAGCTCAAGCACCGCGATGTCTGCATCCAGCTTGCCAGCCAGGTTCATCTCACCCAGAAGGGCGGCAGCTACACCGCGCACAAAGTTCGACCCGGTGCGGTTGGTAAAGACCTTCAGACCCTGGGCTTCCAACAGCTGCACCACCATCTTGGTTGTGGTCGTCTTACCGTTGGTACCGGACACCACCACAACGCCGCGGGGTAGCTTTGCCAGCTCCTCCGCCACAAAATCAGGGTGCAACTTCTCCATGACCAAGCCCGGGAAGGCAGAGCCGCCCCCGCGCAACTTGGTCGCATAACGAATGCCTTGGCCAACAAGGCGAACAACAGGTCGTGACATGGTGACTATCTTACCGGGTTTGTGTATGCTTCGAATCTGTATGACTACTTTCATGAACCAGCTCGTGACCTACCCCGAATTTATCTGGCGTGACATCACCTGGCGCGACAGGGCCCCCTACCTTAAAGTTGAGCCTCTGCTTGATGGTCAACCTAGCGGTGAGATTGAAACAATTGCCATAACCCCGGGGAGCTTCCTCGGCCTCACCACATTACCGGCCGGCGTGCTCGGTGCTGGCACCTACTGCAGCGGTTACTCGCGGGCAGCTGTCGACACCATTGGTTTTCACCAGGTTCCCTGCCCAGCTGGGAACACCATCACCAAGGGCAAGCAGTGCGACTCCTGCTTTGCCCGCGACGAGTTCGCACCCATTCACCGCATTCACCTGGGCTCCCGCATGAACGAGGCAGCTCTGGCATATGTCAACCTTGAACACTACCTCTACATTGCCACTTTTCCCGATGGCACATCTAAGGTCGGCACCGCTTCCCTGCACTCCAACCCCCGCCGTCTGGACGACCAGGCTGTTGCCGCAGCCACCTTCGTAGCCCGAGCAGACACCGGCATCATCGTGCGCCAGCTGGAAGACCTGGTCTCGCACGAGGCCAACCTCACCCAGTTCAAACGGGCCTCCACCAAATACAAGGCCTGGATTGACCCAGCCAGCACCGAGCGCCTCAAGTCTGAGCACTACATGGCCGTGGAAAACGCCACCTGGGCGCTCGAAGATGCCCAAGACACCATTGAGGGGTTTGATATCACCGCAGACCGCTGGGTGCCTTCCCTGGCAATGAGCCGGGCCTACGCGTCCTTACGGGCGGAGAACCCCGAGCCCCTTACGGCCTACCCCACCCTCACCGAGGGGGCTCACGGCTTCTATATCACCGGCGGAACCGGCAAATTCCTGACAGCCCACTTCGGCGACCCCGACCAGACCTTCCTGATCAACACCGCAGAACTCTCCAACAGAGCCTGCCGCCAGCACGGGGAGCTCACTCCCCCGGCATCCGTGCAGGAATCCCTGTTCTAGGAATATAGTCGCCATAAGGCAGCAGGCAGCAGGCAGCCAAACGCCCGCCGACCCTCTGATATCTCGCGCTGGGGCGCTCGATATCATTCACGCCAGCCCCGAGCCAGCGGGCTTACTTGGCTTTCCTGCTGCCTTCGCTTAGCAATCCCAGGCAGTACTGAGCAGTTCTCGGATCTCGTCCAGGGTCTGTGTGACCGTCTTGGTGCCTGCCACGATGGGCAGGAAGTTCGTGTCGCCGCTCCAGCGGGGCACAATGTGCTGATGCAGGTGGGCGGCGACCCCTGCCCCGCCGACCTTGCCCTGGTTCATGCCGATGTTGAAGCCGGCTGCGCGGCTCACCTCTCGCAGGATTCCCATTGCTTTCTGGGTCAGGGCTGCAATTTCGGCGGTTTCCTCCAGTGTTGCATCGTCATAGTTGGGGATGTGCCGATAGGGGCAAACCAGCAGATGCCCGGGGTTATAGGGGTAGAGGTTGAGGATAACGTAGGCATGCTCACCGCGGTGCACAATCAGCGACTCAGCGTCGTCATGGTCAGGGGCGTCGCAGAAGGGGCAGGTATTCTCGGTGTAGTCTTTCTGCCCACCTTTCACATAGGCGCGGCGGTGGGGCGTCCAGAGCCGCTGGAAGGCATCGGGCACACCGGGTAGCTCGAAATCATCGGTGGTGTAGTCGGGAATCTGCATCGCTAATCGCTCTCGGTGAAAGTAGCAAATGTATAAAGGTCTCGGGACTGTGTCGCGTAAAGCTCCAAGCCAAGACTAGTTGCGGCGTCAGCCAGGGTACTCTCAAATCTACTTGGCAATTGGGCCGCACCGGCGTCACCAAAGAGAGCTAAAGCTAAAGAGTCTCCCGGCGAAAATCGGGGCCGGTAGGTTATCGCGCCAAACCTTGCCTTATACAAGGCTTGAGCCCAGGCCTGCGGCACCTCGTAACTAGGCATGGTTGTGAGTTCTCCGGTAATCCCCAGGATAAAGGCATCATCGTGGGAAATATGCGCAGAACGCACTGAACACGGCAGAGGCAACCGCGAAATCACTCTTCCCTCGGCGAGGCTTTGGGGCAGGCGCCCGGACTGGCTGAGTCTGTTACCTAGAACCTCGCGGACGGCAGCACCCGGGTTGGTTGCGAGATAGCAGGTTCCCTGGGGTTCAGGCAGGTCAAAACGGCCCTGCATCGATGAAGAAAAATACCAGGGGTCGTACTGCTGACTGTGGGCGCGGAAAAATTCGCTACCCTTTTCGTACTCTATAGAGGGAGTCAGCGAGAGATTGGACCCAGGCATAGGACCATGCTGAGCTATTTTTTGCCGGGTCATGCTGCCTGCCACCCTGCTGCAAGAGCATGGGCTTCGGTCAAAACTGTATCGAGTCGGCCTTGATCAAGTAAATCTAAGGGAGTTACCCCGTCGAGCGGCGTGTTGAACCACTGGGCAATAGCGAATGAGTCTGCATTGCCAAAGGCTCGCAGCACCTGTTGTATATCTGCCCGTACAGTTCTGCCCTCGAACTGAAATACAGGGAAAATCGACTCACTATTTTCGATGGTCAGCCTCAGTAACTTGTGGTGTTTGACCTGCTTGCTAATGGCTGCCCGGCTGGTAACTTTGAGCAGTTTCATGGTGCTATCGAGGTCGTAGACTGGCCCGATGAGGTCGCCGTAGCCCTTGACACTGGCGCGGGCCACTAGCGACCTCATGCGGCTTTTAACATCTTCTAGATCGTCAATAGACGCCAAAAAATCAGCGGGTAGACTTTCTAGGTCACGAGTGAACTCAGCAACGAGCTGGTCGATAACAGCTTGGGCATGAGCGTCTTTGCGGTCGATGGTGTAGGACATGAGAACCTCCCTGGTTGGCTCTATGATTCTTAATCTTAAAAGCCACCGTCAACCGCGTCAACCATATGGAGGCTATCTAGCGCCGGGTGCCCCAGGCCCGGCGGTACTGGGCGGGCACGTAGTCGATATCGACCTTGAGTTCGTTCGCCCAGTGCAGGGCAAAGGCTGGGTTGCGTAGGGCTTCCCGGCCAACCAGCACCACATCGGCCTGGCCTGACCCCACAATGAACTCAGCCAGCCGCGGCGAGTTAATCATGCCAACAGCACCTACCGGAAGACCGCTCTCGTGCTTGACCTGAGCAGCCATGGGTACCTGGTAGCCCGCATAGACGTTAATTTTTGCCGGGTAGTTTCCACTGGTGGAAATATCGGCGAAGTCCACGCCGTCCTCAGCCAGCCAGCGCACCACCTGCGAGGTCTCTTCAACGGTAATGCCGCCCTCCACGAACTCTGTGGCTGACAGGCGGACGATAAGCGGCATCTCGGCGGGCATGACGTCGCGCACGGCCTGGGCAACCCTGCGGGCAAAGCGGGCCCGGTTTTCCAGGGATCCGCCGTAAGAGTCTTCTCGCTGATTCGACAGCGGTGAGAGGAACTGGGTGATGAGGTAGCCGTGGGCCCCGTGAATCTCAATGAAGTCAAAGCCGGCAGCCACCGCGCGGGTGGCAGCCGCAGCGAAGGCCTGCACGAGGTCGTCAATTTTCTCTTCGGTCAGGGCCTGCGGTTCTTTCAAGCCGGGGTAGGCAAGAGCGGACGGGGCCAGAGTGACCCAACCACCCTCGTCCTCCCCCAGAGAACCGCCCTCGTGCGGAACCAGCTCACCGGGCGTCGATGCCTTCCGCCCGGCGTGAGCAATCTGGATGCCTGCCTTAGCTCCCCCGGCGTGAATGGCGTCGACGACCGGCTTGAAGGCTTCGGTGTGGTCATCGCTCCACAGGCCTAGGCAGTAGGGGCTAATGCGGGCGGCGGGTTCAACTCCGGTCATTTCGACGATGACGGCACCGGCTCCACCCCGGGCTAGAGCCCCGTAGTGGGAAATGTGGTAGGCGGTAGGTTTGCCGTCCTTCTCTTCAACCGAGTACTGGCACATGGGCGGAACCCAGAGACGGTTACGGGTGGTCATAGAACGCAGGGTAAAGGGTTCAAAGAGGGGCGAAGTCATGTTCATTCGGCCTTTCAGGTGGTGTTGTGCACCTGTTTCAACCGGGTGCGGGGCCGAGATATTCCCGGGGTGCAGGAGCGGTGGGGGGGTAGACTTACAGGCAGCAAGGACTGACGTGAGGAGCCCCGTGTTTTCTTTCTCTGACCTCGAAATACCGCTGGTTGCCGCACCCATGGCTGGCGGGCCTTCTACGCCTGAGCTCGCTGCGGCAGTCTCAGAAGCCGGTGGACTTGGCTTTTTAGCCGGTGGCTATCTTTCTGCTGAAGCTCTTACACGTCAGATCCAGCAGATCCGGGCGCTGACCAGCCGCACTTTTGGTGTGAATCTCTTTATGCCCATCACCGATGAGCAAATACCCGAGGACGCCGGGGAGCAACTTGCGCGGTTTACCTCCGCGCTACAGCCGGTAGCGAAATACCTGGGAAGTGAGCCGGGTGAGGCACAAGCTACGGGTGAGAGCGAGTCTCAGGTTTTCACCGAGCTCATGGAGGTTGTTATCTCTCACCGTATTGCTGTGGTGACTTTTACCTTTGGCTGCCCCAGCGCCGATATGATGCAGTTGCTGCAGGAGTCCGGTTCCCTGGTAGGCGTAACCGTTACCCGCCCTCAGGACGCCCTTACCGCTGAAGAAGCTGGCGCTGATTTCCTCTGTGTGCAGGGCCCTGCCGCAGGTGGGCACCAGTCCACTTTTTCTGTGACTGATGAGCTGAATGAGTTGCCGCTACCGCGGTTACTCGAGGAGGTGCGGAGAATTTGCACTGTGCCCCTGGTAGCTGCGGGCGGAGTCCGCAACGCTGAGCAGGTGCAAAGCCTTCTCGCGTCTGGTGCGATAGCTGTTCAGCTAGGCACCATGCTCTTACTGGCAGATGAGGCTGGAACGTCAAAGCCCCATCGAAACCTGTTACAAGCCCCTGCGCGAGAAACTCAGATGACAAGGGCTTTTACTGGCCGCTATGCCCGTGCCATCCAGAATAGCTGGGTTGAGCGCTATCACGATACTGCTCCCGCTCTTTACCCGGGCGTGCATGAGGTGACGGGTCCGTTGAGGCAGGCAGCTGCCCTACGCGGTGATATTGAGTGGATTCATGCCTGGGCGGGAGAACCCTATGCGGGTGTGAGGGGCGGGCCAGCCGCAGAGATTCTACGTAACCTTGTGCCAGCGCGGTAGCCACCATCACGGGGTAAACTTGCAGGTATGCAAGAACTTACCGAAGCTGCCGTCCGCTCATCTTTTATTAACTGCTCTAAGGGCGAGGCTAAACGCCTCAACCTACCCAACCTCAAGGAGCAGAATTGGGGACGACCTGATTTTCCTCTCCTGGCTCGACCCGAAAAGCCCGCTCAAGGGCTGCCTGGTCGTAGAAAATGAGGGGCAGGTGCAGGGCGTGCTGCTGCAGAAGTCTAAGGCGCAGAGTAAGGCCGCTCAGATGTGCCAGTTCTGCCTGACTCTGCACCCGGGGTCGGGGATTTCGCTGTATACGGCGGCCCGGCCGGGCGAGTCGGGGCGACGCGGCAACACCATCGGAACCTACCTATGCTCCAATCTGGCCTGCACCGACTATGTGCGGGGCAAGAAAAAGCCGGCGGGTATTCGCCAGATGGACGAGACCCTGTCCCTCGAAGAGCGTATAGCTCGCACCCGCGATAATGCGGTCAGGTTTATTGAGCGACTGGTGGAGGGGGCCGCATAATTGGGCAGGCGCGAGGACGCGGGGTGGGCCGGGCCTTGCACGACGCCTACTTGGGAGCGGTTCGGCAGCACCTAGAAATCAGCACCTTACGGTTGGGAATTGTGGCAACTAATGCAGAGGTCGCCGAACCTTTCTGGCGGGCCATAGGCTACACCCCTAGTGGCGAGGTCAAGGACTTTTCCCAAGGTGATGTGGTTTCAACCGTTGAGGTTTTTACTCGGCCGGTCAGATAGAATAGCCTCATAAAAAGCTTGTAGGAATACTGCTACTCAAGCCATCACTGCACCGCAGGGTTTTTCGTGGCTGGCACCTTGCGAATCTCATTGACAAGGTTGGTGTCTAGTACATACATCAGAACCCAGCAGGGCGAGGCTCGAAGTTAAGACGCTCGAAGCCGAAGTCGATATCTTCTTGCATAGATATCTTTTGCAGAAACTGAGCCCCATCTGGTTGGTCTTGTTTTCCAAGCTTTCTGTAGTCCTCATAGGTCATCTGCACAAATGAGGGAGTACCCCTATCGGTGATAATGACAGGGTCTACTGAAGCTGCGCGTTTTGCCGCGCTGACATCTTGAACCAGTTGCCTTGAGGTAAGAATTGTTGAGGGTTTGATACCAGTCATAACATCCACCTTTCATGTAGGTACTTAACAACAATCATGACTTGAAGCTGAGCCGTGTCAAGGGATTCTTTCTGCTGCAGCCACTGCCCCCCTGGTTCTCTTACACCACCTCTTGCAGCCTAGCTACCTCAAACCACTCCCGGGCATACTCCCCCGTGCGGGCGAAGCCAGCCCAGATAGACCGAAGAGCCGCGCCCTGCTTCTCCTGGTTCTGCCTACTAGCCCCCGCCCACAGCCGACTACCTTCCCAAATAGGGTTATCAAAGAGCAGGGCAAGATCAGTGCAGTGGACAGACTCGAAAGGGTCCCCCGCCGCCCCCGTTGCTAGCCGGTAGGCAAGTACCTGTCCACCGGCGTCCTGATGGCGCTGGGCAAAGACCCGCGCCGGATCTGCGTACAGCCGCTGGGAAAATGAACGAATCTGCTTTTCCAGCAGAGCCCGTTGCGCTCGCCCGGCCCTACCGGTCAGCGGCGGGGTGAAGTAGCCCGATTCCCGCTCCAGGGACCCCACGAGAACCTTGAAATGGGCTGCAACAGCCCGGTAGGCGACGTCCTCGTTCTCCTCGGCAGGCAGGGGGTAGTGCCCGTAGTGGCAGCCGAAGGGCATCATGGCGCGGTCAAGCCCGAACCGGAAAGGGTTAGCCATCACATGCCGGTGGGACGCCCGCGCCCACACTTCGGCAGGTGCGTCCAGGGGTATCTGGGAGGTGACGGTCAGCAGGTGGCGGGTCATTGCGTCCTTGCCGTGAATCAGATGCAAGGGGGCGCTTTGAATGATGACCTGTTGGAAGAGATTTTCCTCCGCCACACCGTCTGCGACCATGAGGCGGGCAACCAGGTCGCCACCCGCTGACTGCCCAAAGGCGGTGACATGATCAGGGTCTCCCCCGAAACCCGCGATATGTCGGCGGACCCAGCGCAGGGCCTGGCGGGCATCGAGCAGCCCGAGATTAGCAGGACGTCCGGACGCCCCACCCATAAAGCCCAGGTAGCCCAGCCGATGCGTCACCTTGACCACGATGAGGCGGTGCTCGGTGACCAGCAGGTAGGGGTCGTAGCGTTGCCCGTCCCCGGAACCGTAGACGTAGGAGCCGCCGTGGAAGTAAACCATGACCGGCAGGCGCTCGCTGGTACGGACGTCCGCCGGGGTGACGATGGTGAGGTTTTGGCAGTCTTCGCTCATGAGTGGGGCCTGCCGCATTCCTTTTTTGCCGGGGCGGACGTGCTGGGGTGCAGCGGGGGCAGGGTCGGTGGCGGTGAAGCTGGCGGGTAGGTCGTCGAGGCTGAGCGGACGCGGCGCAGCAAACCTGGTCGCCCGCGCATAGGGAATACCGCGATAGTAGTGGGCTGCGCCGACTCTTTCACCAAGACTAGCGATGTTCATGGGAGTCCTTGTTTGTAGGAAGGTGGTTATTCCCAACCTAGCACTAAGGACAGCTCTCTTGATTTTAAGAATCTTCTACCGTGGGTTGGTTCAAAACTCTATCGCGGTAGCCTCTCATGACTGTTGCCAGGTCTTCTATGTTCATCCCCTCGGGTAGCTTCATGGCCATCGTTGAGATAGTGATAGTTGAGTTTGCTGCGCCTTCGTGGGTCACTCGGGTTAACGCGAATACCGGTTAAGGTCCAGTTATAGGCGTGTGTATCAGCGATGACTGCCCTGATTTCCTTGCCCTGTCTATCAGCAGCGATGTCTCCGATGACGCTCCACAGAATCAGGTGGTTGCCGAGGTCAAGAACCGTTGAGTGGTTGTAGAAACCCTCGGGAGTGAGAATCAGGGCGTACCTGCGGCGGCAGTAGTAGATAAAGGTGAAGATGCCGGCCACAATGCACCCCACGCCGGATGCCAGGACGCGGTGGTACCTCCAGTCCGGTGGGTTGTGGATAAACCACGCGCCCACCGCTATCCATCCCACGCCAATCAGGAAGCTCATGCCGAGCTTCTTGGGGATGCGGAGGGTGTCTTCCGCGCTCAGCATATCGACGTTTTTTGACATGTTCAGTTTAGAGGTTTTATTGCAGACCTATCGGCTGGTATTTATGGCTGCAACTTTGGCTTCACCATGCGCGAAATCTCGATAGTCCTCGATAGCTTGTATGAGATCGCGCTTTTTCATTCCAGAAGGTAGCGTGAGGTGCTGGGTCATAATGGCCTGGTTCCGCGGGTTTATGTGACGTTCTGCGTCTGCATGGGAGCTGGGGTGAATCTTGATTCCGCCTAGATCGTTGGAGACTCCACCAACAGCTTCCCAGGGAATGAGAGCCGATGATCTTGCTGAGATAGTCGTTCTGTTCAGGATTCCTTCTGCTGTGATGGCGAGGGCCTTACGACCCATGGCTAGGTAGATAGCTAGTCCAATCGCAGCGGTGGCAAAGAAGAGAGCGCCTACCCATAGCAGCACTCCAAAGAACCCCGAGCGCTCCATCGCAGATGAAGCAGAAAGAAGCGCAATGACTAGGCAGAGCACCGCATTCAGGCCAACCTTGGCTGGACTTTTCTTGGCGTAAATATCCTTCATGGTTCCTCCTCATTGAGAGCAACTTGCACCCACAATTTTACCAAGTAGCCTTACTTATCTCAAGGTGGGTAGGACTGTTCGCCAAAGAGGCTTATTCATAAGGGGTCCACACTCCAACCCCCACTAACTAGACACCCACCCGGCAGGCAATCTTGAGAATAAATCGCCAGAAATATTCTCAAACCACACCAGGAAAGACCGTTGCCCCACCAGCGCACAACCGGGCTAACAGCTACGCAAAACACCCACGCTACTACAAGCCCTGAACAACCACCTCACCTGGGGAAAACCAGGAGGCAGACCTCCAGCC
>NZ_JBOEQD010000013.1:0-93388 GCF_050689125.1 Rothia sp. L_38
GTTTAACCGTTAGGGTCTAAGAAACTTAGGCTACGGTTGAGGGGTCAACGGGAACGCCAGGACCGAAAGTGGTGGCGATGGTTGCCTTTGAGATGTAACGGCCCTTAGCTGATGAGGGCTTGAGGCGGTTAACCTCTTCGAGAGCTGCTTCGAAGTTCTCGGTCAGCTGCTCAGCGGTGAAGGAAGCCTTACCGATGATGAAGTGCAGGTTTGAGTTGCGGTCAACGCGGAAGTCGATCTTACCGCCCTTGATGTCTGCAACTGCCTTAGCAACGTCCATGGTGACGGTGCCGGTCTTGGGGTTGGGCATGAGGTTACGGGGACCCAGAACCTTACCCAGACGGCCAACCTTGCCCATCATGTCGGGGGTTGCAACTGCTGCGTCGAAGTCGGTCCAGCCGCCAGCGATCTTTGCGATCAGGTCGTCTGAGCCAACGAAGTCGGCGCCAGCTGCTTCTGCTGCTTCAGCCTTTTCACCGGCTGCGATAACGACGACGCGGGCGGTCTTACCGGTGCCATTGGGCAGGTTGACGGTACCGCGTACCATCTGGTCTGCCTTACGGGGGTCAACGCCGAGTCGCAGTGCGACCTCAACGGTTGAGTTGGGCTTGTCTGCCGCGATGTCCTTTGCTACTGCAATAGCCTCGGCGGGTGCGTAGAGCTTGTCCGCTTCAATCTTGGCTACAGCTGCCTGGTACGCCTTGCTGCGCTTTGCCATCTGCTTTTCTCCTTTGCAGGTGTGGTCTTTGGTGAGCCGCGCTCGGCTCTGCCACATGCCTCCCGGGTGGGAGACTCTAACAATTGTCTTTGGGTGAGGTGTGAACCTCGGTTCCCCTGTTGTTTCAGGGGTGGAAGGGTTTTAGCCTTCGACTGTGATGCCCATGGAGCGGGCGGTGCCGGCGATGATCTTCGCTGCGGCGTCGATGTCGTTAGCGTTGAGGTCTTCCATCTTGGTCTGGGCGATTTCCTTGACCTGATCCATGGTCAGTGAGCCGACCTTCTGGGTGTGGGGAACGCCGGAGCCCTTAGCAACGCCAGCTGCCTTCTTGATGAGCTGAGCTGCGGGAGGGGTCTTGGTGATGAAGGTGAAGGAGCGGTCCTCGTAGACGGTGATTTCTACGGGGATGATGTTGCCGCGCTGGGATTCGGTGGCTGCGTTGTAGGCCTTGCAGAATTCCATGATGTTGACGCCGTGCGCACCGAGTGCGGGGCCAACGGGGGGCGCGGGGTTAGCGGCGCCTGCCTGGATCTGCAGCTTGATGAGGCCTGCGACCTTCTTCTTGGGAGCCATTTGTGTTTGGTCCTTTTCTTAGCTGGTGGACCGGCACACAGGAGTATGTACCGGGCGGTGGTGCTGCCATGGCGGCGGCTGCACCGTGTAGGGGCACACCGGCGTGGGTGCGCACATACAGTCTTCTATCTTAGTACGGTCTGGGCTTTAAAGCTATTGCGGGGCGGACGCCCGCCCCTGGGTGTTTGCTCACAGGCGGGTAAGGGATTCGATAGGGTCGATTCGGGCGGCTTTGCGGGCCGGGTAGATTCCGGCCAGAAGGCCTAGGACTAGGCCAACTCCCACCCCCAGGCCGATTACTGCCGGGCTGATGATGGGGGTCCAGGAGTTGAAGAGGCTGATGAGGGCAATGGCGTTGATGGAGAAAAGCACGCCGGCAAAGGAACCCAAAAGGCTGGTAATGATAGTTTCAACCGCCAGTTGCAGGGTAATACCCGCCGGTTTGGTACCAATGGCTAGGCGCAAACCTATTTCTTGGCGGCGTTCCATAACCCCTACCAGGAAGGTATTCATGGTACCCACCGCACCGATGACCAGGGTAATGAGCGACATGGCGATCAGCAGAGTTTTCTGTTGCTCGTCTACAGCATTTTTAAGGGTTTCGGGTGCAGGCGGGATAGTGGCGCTGTAGGCAGAAGGCTTATTGGGCGACACCGCATAAGGGGCTTCTTGGCCCACCTGCTGGGCGGCACCCGGTTGAACGCTCAGCACGATGTCGAGGGATTTACTGTCGGGATAGGAGTCAGTGTTGAAGGGAAGGTAGATGGCTCCGTAGTAGGAACCTGAGGCGCTGTTCTCGGTGACTACCCCGATTACCGTCACTGGGTTTCCGTCCAGGTAAATCACTAGGCCCTCTTGCCAGTTCACGCCGAGCTTTTTGAGCAGGCTCTCGCCCACCACGGCTACAGTCTCACCGCGTTCGTTGTGCCCACTATCAAAGAGACGGCCCTGGACCAGGTTTTGTTCCTGCACAGCAAAGACTGTTTCTTGGGCGGCAATGACCGGGGCAGATATATTTTCTTCGCTGTGAAGGGTGGAGCGAACGCCCATGACCTCGTTAATGACGCGGTAGGCAGATTGCCCGGTCACACCGTTAATATCGGCTAGTTTCTGGTAGCCGGGGCTATCCACTAGGCTCTGAGCTTGCTGGGCGGTCAGGGCTTCTTGCCCGCTGTAGTGCAGGGTGACTTTCTTAGCCTGGTAGATGTCAAAGGCATCGGAAATCTGCCCGGCGATGGTGTTGGAGAGCCCCACTGTCAGGGTCAGCGCCGCAACACCCAGAGCCACACCCAGCATGGTGAAGAGGTTACGGCGCAGGCGAGAAAAGGTAGCCTGCCAGGCCTCAACCAGCGCGGGTTTGACCCAGGGGAAACGGGGTATGCCCTCTACCGCCGCATCCCGAAAAATATCGGGTTCCTGCTCGGCCTCTGGGCTAGGGTCAGCAACCGCAGGTAACCTGCTCTGTTCCGTAGCTTGTTCTCGGACTGTAGGAGGTTGTTCCATCGAGCGGGTTTCTTCAATAATCAGACCGTCTTCTATGTAGAAGCTTCGGTCACAGCGGGCGGCAATGGCAGGGTCATGGGTGACGACCAGGGTAGCTTGGTCTTCGCCAGTGACCTCGCGCAATAGGTCCATGACCTCTTGTGAGCGTTTCTGGTCCAGGGCACCTGTTGGTTCATCGCATAGGAGAACGGTGGGTCGGGTCACTACGGCGCGGGCAATAGCTACCCGCTGTTTCTCACCGCCGGAGAGGGTTTCTATACGGGCAGTTGCCCTGTGCGTTAGCCCCAGCCTGTCAATAACTTCGCTAGCCCTGCGGCGACGCTCTGCTTTGGGTACGCCCTGGTAGAGCAGGGGTAGTTCTACGTTTTCCGTGACGTTCTTGTGGGCAATCAGGTGGAAGGACTGAAAGACGAACCCTACCTGGGAGAGCCGGACATCGGCCAGCCGTTTGGCCTCCATCTCGGAGATATCGGTTCCACCCAGAGTGTAGCTACCGGAACTGGCCCGGGCCAGGAGCCCTAGGATATTGAGCAGGGTACTTTTACCCGAGCCGGAGGTGCCTAGCAGGGCAGCCATTTCTCCGGCCTGAATGGTCAGGTTAATCCCGTGCAGAATCTCCAGTGGGTTCTCGGCGGTGCCAAATTGCTGGCGAATCTCGCGAGTTTCGATCAGGGGCTGGGGGCTCATGATGTACCGGTGGAGATCACAACCTGGCTACCTTCGGTCAGCCCGGTGCTGGGGTCTGCTTCAATCATGCTGTAGCCGTTAGCACTAAAAGTGACGCGCACGGTGATATCCCGTGTTTCAGTGCCCTCTTGGAGTTTGACGATGCTCCCCTGCCCCGTGGTGAAGAGAGCGCTGGAAGGAACAACCAGCCCGGCCTGGGGCGATGAGTCCAGAATCAGCTCAGCGTTGAAACGATTCAGCCCGCCCAAATCGCTCTCGGGCACCTGAACGGCAACGTACTTAGTACCGGTATCAGTTCCAGTCTGTGTGTTAGGGACGGCCGGTGCCTCTGAACCTGAACCTGCATTGGCTCCGGTGCTTGTCTTTTCGCTCTTGACTTCTACGAGATAGGTTACTGTGGCACCGGTATTGAGGCGGAGCCTCTGACCGGTGGCAGCGTCTGGGCTCAGAGTGCCGGTCGCTGGTTTGCAGGCGAGTTCTTTCTGCCCGGAACTCAACAGGGCAAGCGCCTCAAAGCTGACGTCCCCGGTTGAGCGGGGCTTAGATATAACGGTTGCGTGGTTGTTAAGCACAATAAAGGAACTTGCCGGGATTGCCTCCTCTTTGCTCAGGGGCTTGTAGCCGAAGCTGGTGTAGAGAACTCCCAGCGCCCGGTAAGTTTCCTCGGTGACGGTATCTATGTCAGCGCCAACCCGTGGGAGCTGGTAGCCCAGGGCTACCAGTGCATCGTTGAGGAGCTTGGCGTCGGGCCCTTGGGCGTCCAGGGTGAGGTCGCGGTAGAGGGAGAAGCCACCCAGGAGGGTAAAGACCGGTGCGCCGTTAACCTCGGCGACCAAGCTCCCGTTGCCCAACTCTTCGCCCTGGACGATGTCCACGCTGGTGTACTGGGCACCGGGAGCAGCGTTAGTGACAGTGAGCTCGCGCTGGTCGGTGTAGTCAACCGAGCAGACTAGTGGAAGAATGTTCTCGAGGGTTCGGTTTTCTACACTAGCGGTAATCACGCTAGCTTCTGGCGTTTGTGCTTCAGCGGCTTTCTGCTCGCTAGTTTTAAAGGAAGAGGCTATATATACCGTCGCTCCGGTAACTACCATACAGAGTAAGGTCAGTAAAACCCAAATTTTTTTGTTCACCATATCTTATGATTTGCTCAGAATCTCGGGAGCATTTTTCTCCGCTATCCGTTTAGCTTGGGTGAGCTGGTCAATAACGCCCTCATTATCAGTTAAGAAGGTAGTCAAGTAAGCATTGAGAATATCTTCAGTGATTTCCTCATAGTTTACTTTCTGCCGGCATTTAGCATCGTAAATAGCTAATTGATGTGAATCCATGCTAGTGTCCACCGAGGCTAGGTCTGGTGTTTGTATTTCGATACTATAGTTGTCTTTCATACAGGCCGACCACCGCTGATTTAATTCCTCCTGTTTCGAATCCATCTGAGCTGCGCCTATATAAGGCAGCGGAAGGTTTTGGATACCGCTTTCAAAAAGAACTCCAGCCTCAGCGCTCCCAAAGACAGCCTCATAAGACTGAGCCAGACACCCGTCGGCAGCAATCGCCCCTGGAACTCCGTCAACGCTGATGCCTCCGTTTTCAGGGTTGCCCATATAGGCAGCCCAGGTTGCATCATCTATATCGGGGTTGTTCTGTTCTAAGGTAGTAGAAGCTTTTTGGTAGCCGTGCTCTTGAGCATCTTCCACGCTCAGGGGTCGTGGTGAGAGGTCTAATCTGATGTCGTAACGTTCAGAGGTAGATCGCAGACTCCAGCTATACCCCTGAGCTTGTAGGCACTGAGCTACCGTTACTTCTTTAGCTTGCTGGGCGGCAGGACTCATGCTGAATAGAGTATTTATTTTCTCTATCGCTTGTGAATCAACCTGAGTAGCAGGAGCAATTCCACTCTCATACTGTTCCGCTTCGGTACTTGTAGCTTCGTTAGCGGAACAACCAGAGAGTACCAGCATAGCCACACCCATGAAATAGCTGATACGAGGCCTCATCTTGTCTTCCTTTTGACATGCAGAGTCGCCAAACCTATTAAACCTATTAAAATTGTCATTCTAGAATAAATATTTTATTTACGACAAGGGCAGTAGTGTTAAAATTTATGTTCATCCTCCTGCCCTCGCTAAGCTTTAGACCATCACAATGAAATCCGCCATATTATTAAATGAGGGTTTGACACCATATCTAAGGTCTGACTCATACCAGCCAGGAGGGAGTTTCTGAGCAATAAAACGCGACCCATTACGCCATTCGCCAATTCCCATCGTTGCCCATCGGTTGGCATTAATCCAAGAGGTAGTATTATCATGCTGAGCTGAGTTCACATTTGCATATTGCGAGTAGCCGCTAATATCTTGCCGCTCACCAGTAAACCAGTTACCAGTGAATAAACATACCGTTGAAGTAGGGCAACCATAGACACCTGCATTGGCAGAATCAGCCCCCGGCCCTAAAAGTAAACCAATACCAAGAGCAGTAGTAGCAGCTAGAGCTGCTCCCTTGCTAACTGTAGCTAAAGACATTTGTCTTCTCTCTTTCAAATCATAGTTAGGCACCTTTACCCAACGAAAGAAGCATAACACAGCACATTTTTTGCAATCAATCCCCTTACCCAAAAAATCGCCCCCTACCCAAAGGTAAGGAGCAATTCCTTGTATAGTCCACAGAGGGCTACATCTTGGTGACCTGTGAGAAGTTCAGGGTCACGGGGGTCTCGCGTTCGAAGACGGAAATCAGCACAACCATTGATGAGGCCGCGGCGTTGATCTCTGAGATAGTTGCGGGCATGCCTTCGAAGGGGCCTTCCTTAACGGTGACGGCCTCGCCAATCTCAAAGCCGGTCTCAACAGCGGGGGCAGTCTTAGGAGCGGCGCCTGCTTCTGCCTGCTCAGCTTCAAAGACGGGAGCCAGCATGTCGACGACCTCATCGAGGCGCAGGGGAACCGGGTTGTAGGCGTCCTGCCCAACGAAGCCGGTCACACCGGGGGTGTGGCGCACAACGCCCCAGCTCTCGTCGGTCAGGTTCATACGCACCAGAGCGTAGCCGGGGACGCGCACACGGCGAACCAGCTTCTTGGTGGTGTTCTTAACTTCCATGACCTCTTCCATGGGGACCTGAACCTCGAAGATGTCATCTTCAGCGTTCATGGTCTGGGCACGGGATTCGAGGTTAGCCTTGACCTTGTTCTCGTAGCCAGCGTAGGTGTGAATGACGAACCATTCACCTTCCTGGCGGCGCAGCTTAGCCTTGAACTCTTCGAGAGGGTCAACGGCGGGCTCGCCAGCTTCTTCAGCTTCAGTGACTTCTTCGACGACCTCAGCGGCTGCTACTTCAACAGCCTCGTGGCCCTCTTCGGTTGCCTGCTCTGCAGGTTCTACGACCTCTTCGGTTTCAGGTGCAACTTCCTGCTCGGACACGCTTTCCTGCTTTCGTCATTGGGGTTTACTTGAAGGCGCGCACGCCCTACATACACAAAAGATTCTACGGGTTAGGCCGCCGTCGGCCTAGCTTCGTGCTTCTAGTTGATGCCGTTACCAAAAATCCAGAAGGCTCCCTGACCGAAAACGTAATCTAGGCCCGAGATGAAGAGCATCATAAAAGCAACGAAGAAAAGAACAATAATCACATACTGCACCAGTTCTTTACCGGTGGGAGTGGTGACTTTTTTGAGTTCTGCGATAACTTCGCGTAAGAACTGGAAAATGCGGCCGAAGAAGCCCAGCTTCTTCTCTGCGCCTGGTTCTTCAGAATCGGCGGTCCTGGCGGCGATTGATTTAGCCATGGTAGGCCCGCCCCTTTCTAGACTCATCATGAATTTCTAGACTCATCATGAACATGAACTGTTCGATTGACAAATAAACCTGTGAGGCTTGAAGCAGGGCGGACAGGACTCGAACCTGCAACCTGCGGTTTTGGAGACCGCTGCTCTACCAATTGAGCCACCGCCCTTTGAAGGTTATCCCTTCAAGGAGGCTTGAGACCCTTGCGGGCACAAACCTAAAGCTGTTCGGTTGCGAACAACGTTATCTACTGTAGAACATATTTTTTGCTTTGGCAATTTGGTGCGCGCCAGCCCCTCTCCCAGCTGCCGTCCGACCTATGATTTAAGGGGTAGGTGCCAGCTGCCGCGCTGGTGTCCGCGCCCTTCATTTGCCCCACCCCGACGGTCCTGCCCGCAGGACGGAAGCGAGAACCTCCCCATGACTGCCCGCGTATCACGCCGCATCGGCGCTATCGCCCCCTCGGCCACCCTGGTCGTTGACGCTAAAGCTAAGGCCCTGAAGGCACAAGGACGCCCGGTGATTGGCTTCGGTGCGGGCGAGCCTGACTTCCCCACCCCCGACTACATCGTGGACGCTGCCCGTAAGGCTCTCGACGACCCCGCTAACTTCCGCTACACCCAGGCCGCAGGCCTGCCCGCCCTCAAGCAGGCAATCGTTGAGAAGACCAAGCGCGATTCCGGCATCGATATCGACGCCTCCCAGGTTATCGTGACCAACGGCGGCAAGCAGGCCGTCTATCAGGCCTTTGCCACCGTCATTGACGAGGGCGACGATGTGCTGCTGCCCGCCCCCTACTGGACCACTTACCCCGAGGCTATCCGCCTGGCTGGCGGCAACCCCATCGAGGTCTTCGCGGGAGCCGACAAGGAATACAAGGTCACCCCCGACATGCTGGAGGCAGCCTACACCCCCGCCACCAAGGCTCTGATTTTTGTGTCCCCCTCTAACCCCACCGGTGCGGTCTACACCCCCGAAGAAACCAAGGCTATTGGCGAGTGGGCACTAGAGAAGGGCATCATCGTGCTCACCGACGAAATCTACGAGCACCTCACCTACGACGACGTACCCTTCACCTCCATCGTCAAGGCCGTACCCGCCCTGGCTGAGAACACCGTTATTCTCAACGGCGTTGCTAAGACCTACGCCATGACCGGCTGGCGCGTGGGCTGGATGATTGCCCCGGCTGATATCACCAAGGCAGCGACTAACCTACAGTCCCATATGACCTCCAACGTCAACAACGTCGCCCAGCTGGCAGCGCTTGAAGCCGTCTCGGGTTCCCTTGACGCCGTTAACGAAATGCACAAGGCCTTCGACCGCCGCCGCAAGACCATCGTTGAGGGTCTCAACGCTATTGAGGGCGTCCACTGCCCCACCCCCAAGGGCGCCTTCTACGCCTACGCCGACGTCACCGGCCTGCTGGGCAAGACCATTGCGGGTAAGACCCCGCAGACCTCCGCTGAGCTTGCCGAAATCATTCTGGAAGAAGCCGAAGTAGCAGTTGTTCCCGGTGAGGCCTTCGGCCCCTCCGGCTACCTGCGCCTCTCCTACGCCCTGGGCGATGAAGACCTCGCCGAGGGCCTGGCTCGCATGCAGAAGCTGCTGGCAACCGCAGAGTAGTTTGCCTGATTCGGGCATACCCCAGCGGTACGCAGGACGCCCCTTTGCCGACTAACCTTCTTGCTGGTTCGCTGGCGCTCACAAGCAATTCATGCCAGCCCCAGCCAGTCGGCTCCAGGGGCGTCCTGCGCACCCCATGGAGGCACCAAGTAAGCGCGGCATATGAACCGCAAGCAAGCTGGCTCGGCGGCTGGCGTGAATCGCACCTGAGCGAAGCGAAGCTGCGAGAGGGTCGCTTGCGAAGGTTCATATGCCGCGCTATCTGTAATATCCGGAGTGCCAGAAACTAGAATCCCTCCCGCCCCTAAAGTCGCATTTGACTCTTACTCAGCGACCCAAAACATACAGCGCAACCTACCCCACAGCTACCCAACGCAACCCCTCTTTACTACAATAGAAACCAACAAAGACCCACACTTTGGACTGCCTAAACGGGCAGAAACCCAACAGGGTCACCACCATCATTCCCCACCAGGAATAACACAAGGAGTTTCTCCATGAAGATCGGTCTGCTCACCTCCGGCGGCGACTGCCCCGGCCTGAACGCTGTTATCCGTGGCGCTGTGCTCAATGGCGTCAAGACCTACGGCGACGAGTTCGTTGGCTTCCGCGACGGTTGGCGCGGTGTTGTTGAAGGCGACTTCATGGATCTGCCCCGCACCAAGGTTCGCGGCCTGGCTCGTACCGGTGGCACCATCCTGGGTACGTCCCGCACTAACCCCTTCGATGGTCCTAAGGGTGGCCCCGAGAACATCGAGATCATGATGGAGCGCAACGGTATCGACGCTATTGTCGCTATCGGCGGCGAGGGTACCCTGGCTGGTGCTAAGCGCCTGGCTGACGCGGGTCTGCCCGTGGTTGGTGTTCCCAAGACCATTGATAACGACCTGCAGGCAACCGACTACACCTTCGGTTTCGATACCGCAGTTTCTATCGCAACCGATGCCCTGGACCGTCTGCGCACCACCGGTGAGTCCCACCACCGCGCCATGGTTGCTGAGGTCATGGGCCGTCACGTTGGTTGGATTGCCCTGCACTCCGGTATGTCCGGCGGCGCTCACGCTATTCTGATTCCCGAGGTTAAGGTCTCGATGGAAGAGGTTTCTGGCTGGGTCAAGGAAGTTCACGACCGCGGCCGCTCCCCCCTGATTGTTGTTGCTGAGGGCTTCATCCCCGAGGGCTTCGACGATGTGATGGCTGGTAAGGGCCAGGAGAAGGACGGCCGCCCCCGCCTGGGCGGTATCGGCGACTGGGTTGCGCAGGAGATTGAGCGCATCACCGGCATTGAAACCCGTAACACCACCCTGGGCCACATTCAGCGCGGTGGCGCCCCCACCGGCTTTGACCGCGTGCTCTCTACCCGTCTGGGCATCCAGGTTGTCGATATGATTCACGACAAGGAGTGGGGCAAGATGGTTGCCCTGCAGGGCACCGAGATTAAGCGCGTTGACTTTGCTGAGGCCCTTAACGGCCTGAAGACCGTTCCGGTCCACCGCTACGAAGAGGCTAAGGTTCTCTTCGGCCGCTAGGCCACACGCCTCACACTAGAAACGACTGCCTCCCCAAGGATTCTTGGGGAGGCAGTCATTTTTATGGGCACTTGTTTTACCGTGTCTGTGCCGTATCTACCGTGGTGTGGGCTCAGAGAACTCTAGCGCAGAAAGTCCCCCATGTTCCGGCGTCCTGCCACCTGGCCGGCGTCCGGAGCGACAATCACGGTCTGGGCGGCGGCGTACTGGCTGGTTGCGGGGTTGCCGTCGGCGTCCGTATCTCCCCCGTCCACCACGCGCAGGGTGGCGGTGGGGTCAACCGAGCGCTTCAGGACGGCCAGGGCGATAGGCCCAGCCTCGTGGTGCAGGGACACCGAGGTCACGGTGCCCACCTTCTTCTCACCGTTCATCACGGCAGAACCGGCAGCGGGCAGGGTGTGCTCGGAGCCGTCCAGGTCAAGGAAGGTCAGGCGGCGGGGCGGGTGCCCCAGGTTGTGCACGCGGGCCACGGTCTCCTGGCCCTTGTAGCAGCCCTTCTCCAGGTGCACGGCGGTACGCAGCAGGTCGAGCTCGTGGGGGATGGTCTTCTCATCGGAGTCCACGCTCACGCGCGGGCGCCAGGCCTCAATACGCAGAGCCTCAGCGGCCCAGACCCCGGCCAGCTGGGATCCCTCCACCGCATCGAGTAGGCGGTGGGCGGGCACGATGGTCAGGTAGCGCCGATAGGCGGACGCCGGGTGCTCATCTTCCCCAGCGGACGCGTAGGTGTAGCCCCCGGGGGCAATACCGGCGCCCCAGGGGTCAGTCCAGACGATACCGCCTGCCAGCACGGCGTCCGCCCCATCGACCTCGCGCGGGTCAAGGGTGGAACCCAGCACCGCGTGGGTTTCAGTACGGTCGGTAATCTCAACGCGCAGCATGAACTTCATGCGGTTCAAATACTCGACCAGGGGCGCAGCCTGGTCCCGTTCGGTGATCAGCCAGACCGCGCCGTCCTTCTCAACAGCAAAAGCAGAGAACTCGATGCGGCCCTGCGGGGTCAGCAGAAGAAGCTCGGTAGAGTCCCCCTCCCCCAGCCCGGCTAGGACCTGGCTTGAGAGGGTGGTCAGCCAGCTCAGGCGGTCCTCGCCCGCAACCGTTACCACGCCCAGGTTGGAGTGGTCAACCAGGGCAAGCCGGGTACGGCGGGCCAGGGCCCGCTGCTCAGCAACCGGGTCGCCGTAGTGGGCAGCGACCCCGGCGTCCGCCCCGGACGCCGCAAAAGCACCCGGGCGAGACAGCAGGGGACTACGGTAGGCAGTCACTACTGGTCACCTGCAAGGTTTTCGCCGCCGAACATGGTAGTGCCCAGGTCTTCACCGGTCATGGACGAGGTCTTACGCAGCTCAGCCGAAGCGTGCTTCTCAAGCTTGCGGGTTTCGGGGTTAGCGGTTTCCCAGTCCCACATGAGGTTGCCGTTGACCAGGCCCCAGAGGCGTACAGAACCGGCGTAGTCCTTAGTGATGTCATCCTTAAGCATGTTGCCGGTCTGCATACGCACCACCGGGCCCTTAATCATGCCCACGTAGTTTTCGGTCAGACCGCCGGGGTGGGCGATGGTCGCCAGCAGGTTGAAGCCGCCGTCCTCGTTGCGCAGGGACTCAACGGACTCGGCATCCTGGTGCACGGGAACCACATCAGCAGGCACCAGACCGGGGCCGACGTCGCCGTCCACCTGGGGGCGGTCAATCTGCCAGAATCCGGTCTCAACGGTGATGGTGCGAAGCTTCTGGCCCTGGTCATCAAGCAGGAAGCTCTCGGCGCGGTATTCAATGAAGGGCAGACCGTCCTGGCTGAAGGTAATAATCTGCCCGAAGGGAGTTGATTCTGCCCCCTCGTACCAGAGGGAGCCGGTACCCTCCCAGGTGCCCAGCAGCCAGGAGAAGGGTACGAGTTCGGGGGTAAGGTTGGTGGGAATTTCAATAGCCATACATACCAGTGTAATCGGCAAGCCTGTCTGAGGAGAGGGGCAGTTATGAGCAGCGGGGCGCCCCTCTGACGACTAACCTTCTCGCAGGCTCGCAAAGCTCGCACGCGATTCATGCCAGCCCCAGCCAGTCGTCTGCCGGGGCGCCCCCGCTGCTCCCTTCACCTTAGGCGCCCGAAACATAAAGAAAACCGGCCCTCGCGCAACAGTGCGCGGGGCCGGTGCTGAGAAGCCTGTGGGTTGCTTACTTCTGGCCACGGAAGAGGCCGGTGAGTACGAAACCGATGCAGGTGAAGATAGCCAGACCTGCCAGGCCCAGAAGGACGAGGAAGAAAATTTCAAGTGCAAGAATACTCATACCGCTACCCTACCACGCGAGTGAGGAAAGTCGCACACACATAGGCGATGACGCCGATAAATGCTACGGGTGTTACGCCCAGGGTGACAGCGCCACGGCGGGGCCCTTCCTTGGGGCCTGCCGAGACAACCCGGATGCCGATAAGTCCCAGCAGCAGACCGACGGCCAGGCCGATGGTGATGACGGGGTAGGCGGTTTCAACGTCCCTGGCCAGGATGGCTAGACCCACCCAGCCTGCCACAGAGACTGAGGCCAGCACACCCGAGACGCAGCTGATGACCGACTCCAGGCGCCCCACAGCGCCTTCGCCGCGGGCAAGTTCTGCCATGAAGCTTGCGACCACGCCCACCGCTGCGATAGCGGGCAGGAAGGCCAGGGGGGAACTGCCGGGGTTGAGCCAAGAGTAGAGCAAGGAGGCTACGCCCGATACCAGCACGATGACGGAGTGGGAGGTAATGCGGCGGCGTCCGCGCAGTTCGGCGATGCCGGTGGCTGCGGGCCAGCCGCCGGCGATGAGAAGGACGGCGCCCAGCCCGGTGAGTGCTGCGAGGTCGGGTGAGGTAGCTGCGGTGATGACCAGGGCTATAAGGGTGACGAGGGCGGAGAACGCCACCAGCGTGTAGCGAGAACGGCGGGTTGTGCCGATGCGCCCGATGGGCCCTTCGTAGACGGTTTTCTGCCTGGCCCGGCGGAGCTTGGTGAGCTCGGGGACGAAGGTGCGGATAGCTCGGGTGTGGGTGGGGTCTTTAGTCGTCACTCTGGGGTTTCATCTCGCTGTGTGGTGGGCCGGTGGTGTGGGTTCCGGGCTTCTTCTTATCTTCCCGTATTACGAACCTGTTTATCAACGTCTGTGGCCTGCGTTTTATACTGGTGCTTGAGTTGACCTGTTCTAGGGAGTGTATGAGCGTGCTGCATATTGTCGTATTGAGTGATTCTGCGACCGATGGCGCCGATGTCACTCAGTCGCTGGGGTTGTTGGCTCATCAGATATCTGTTCTTCCTCTGGGCGCTGCGCCGTCGATGGTGCAGGCCGCTGGGCCCGACGTGGTCTTGGTGGATGCCCGTGAGCAGTTGGTTGCGGCCCGTAACTGTGCCCAGTTGTTGAAGGGGTCTGGTTTTACTACGCCGCTGTTGATGGTGCTTACCGAGGGCGGTATGGCTGCGGTGGCGCCGCACTGGATGGTGGACGATATCGTGCTTGAGTCGGTGGGCCCGGCTGAGCTTGAGGCCCGTTTGAGGTTGCTGACGGCGCATGTGGCTGAGGAGGCTGAGCCTGAGAGCACGGTGATTCGGGCCGGTGGTATCACGGTCGATGAGGCCTCGTATTCGGCGCGTTTGCAGGGGTCGCCCCTGAACCTGACCTATAAAGAGTTTGAGTTGCTGAAGTTTTTGGTGCAGCACCCCGGGCGGGTTTTTACGCGTGCCCAGCTTCTCTCTGAAGTGTGGGGTTATGACTACTACGGTGGTACGCGCACGGTTGATGTGCATATTCGTCGTCTGCGGTCGAAGCTGGGCCCTGACCATGAGCAGTTGATTACGACGGTTCGCAATGTGGGGTATAGCTTTAACTCGGCGCGGTCGGATTCTAGGTAGGCTTAGAGGAGCTGCGATGTGTGTAGGAGGCGCGTGTGGTCTATGAAATTGTTTCACCCAAGGTTTCGGGTGTTGTGCTAGCTGATTTTGAGCGGTTGGCTGAGCTGGCCCGGCGGCAGGACGGCGCCTCCCCCTTCTCTGAGCAGACCTTTGTTGAGCTGCGCAAGGCAGCTGCGGGGGCGGACGCCGGTGTGCGGCTTTTTGAGGCCCGGCAGGCTGGTGCACCCCTAGGTTTCGCCGCCCTGGTGAGGGAGGGCGAGCTCTGGGTGCTGGAGGCCACTGTCGCCCCCGAGGCCCGTGGCCAGGGCCTTAGCTCGGCCCTGATAGGCGCGGCGGTTGAGGCTGCCGGTGATGAGCCGCTTCGGGCCTGGGTGCACGGTGGTTCTGATACGTCTAGCCCTGCCCTGCAGGCGGCAACCCACCTGGCCGATAAGCTGGGTTGGCGCCCTACCCGCGAACTCTACAAGCTGGGTCTGGCCCTGACCGACGAGGCGCGGGCGAGCGTCCGCGCCGCTGCCCAGGCCCGCCCCCTCCCCGCTGGCCTAACGCTGACCACCTATACCCCCGACCTGGCTGGGGCCTGGGTGCAGGTCAATGCCCAGGCCTTTGCCCACCACCCCGAGCAGGGGCGGCTAACCCTCGATGACCTTGCGGCCCGCACCGACTCTGACTGGTTCCGGGCAGAAGGGTTCTTCCTGGCTGTAGAAAAGGACGGGCAGCTGGCAGGCTTCCATTGGACCAAGATTCCTACCGGCCAGGGCGAGCACCCCGAAGGGGAAGTCTATGCGGTGGGCATCGCGCCCACCTGGCAGGGTAAGGGGCTGGGGAAGGCTCTGACCCTAGCCGGCATGGCCTATCTAGCCGGGGCTACCGACGAGTCCGGCACGCCCCTTGACCGCATCGTCCTCTATGTCGATGCCGACAACACCGCCGCTGTAGCCCTCTACCGCTCCCTCGGCTTTACCCCCCTCACCATCGACCGACAGTACGCACCTGCCCACCCCTAATCTTTACCACCGCCCCTCGCATTGAAAGGCACACCATGACCACTACACCGGCAGAAACCCCGGCCCACCCCCATATCAACGGCGATATTAACAAGCTCGAACGCGCCGAAACCCGCGTAGACCGTATCGACGTGGGCGAAAAAATCAAGCAGCCCAACCTCGAAGGCGATTTCGGCAGTGACCGCTTCCTCGACCGCGAAATCAGCTGGCTTGAGTTCAACACCCGCGTGCTCGAACTGGCCGAAGACCCCAACCTCTACCTGCTAGAGCGCCTGAACTTCCTCTCCATCGTCACCAGCAACCTGGACGAGTTCTTCATGGTGCGCGTGGCCGGCCTCAAGCGCCGTATCGCCACCGGCATCGCCGTGCCCTCAGCAGCCGGGCTCTCCCCCGAAGAACAGATGGAAGAAATCTCCGAGGCCGCCCATGCCCTGCAGGAGCGCCAGTACCGTGTCTTCCACGAGCAGGTCTACCCCGAGCTGGAAAAGGAAAACATCCGTATCGTCGGTTGGGCAGACCTCTCCTCCAGTGAGCAGGAGCGCCTCTCCCGTTTCTTCCGCGCCGAGCTCTTCCCCGTGCTCACCCCCCTGGCTGTTGACCCGGCCCACCCCTTCCCCTACATTTCTGGCCTGTCACTCAACCTGGCCGTCATCGTCCGCAACCCCCAGACCGGCAAGGAGCTCTTCGCCCGCCTCAAGGTGCCCGAAGCCATCGAGCGCATGGTGGCCGTTGACGGCGCCCGCGCGGTCAAGTCCTCCTCGGGCGAGGTCCGCTTCATCCCCCTTGAGGTCATTATCGCCGAGCACCTCGACATGCTCTTCCCCGGCATGGAGGTCGTGGAGCACCACGCCTTCCGCGTGACCCGCAACGAGGATCTTGAAGTTGAAGAAGACGACGCCGAGAACCTGCTCAAGGCCCTAGAAACCGAGCTGCTACGCCGCCGCTTCGGCCCCCCGGTGCGCCTGGAGGTTGAAGACACCATCAACCCCACCATCCTTGACCTGCTCGTTTCAGAGCTGCGTATCGACGAGCACGAGGTCTACAAGCTCCCCGCTCCCCTCGATTTGCGCGGCCTGTCCGATATCGCCAAGACCAACCGCCCGGCCCTGCACTACCCCAAGCACATCGCCCACACCTCCCGCTGGCTCAACGCCAACGAGACCTCCAAGGCAGCCGACGTCTTTACTGCAACCCGCGACCACGACGTCCTGCTGCACCACCCCTACGACTCCTTTGCCACCAGCGTACAGGCTTTCCTGGAGCAGGCCGCGTCCGACCCCGCCGTCCTCGCCATTAAGCAGACCCTCTACCGTACCTCCGGCGACTCCCCCATCGTGGACGCCCTCATCGAGGCAGCCGAAGCCGGCAAGCAGGTGCTGGCCCTGGTTGAGATTAAGGCCCGCTTCGACGAAGAGGCCAACATCAACTGGGCCCGCAAGCTCGAACGCGCGGGCGTGCACGTGGTCTACGGCATCGTGGGTCTCAAGACCCACTGCAAGCTCTCCCTGGTCGTGCGTAAAGAGGCGGACGGGCTGCGCCGCTACTGCCACATCGGCACCGGCAACTACCACCCCTCTACCGCCCGCTTCTACGAGGACCTCGGCCTTATCACCTGCGACCCGCAAATCGGTGAGGACGTCTCTCGTCTCTTCAACCAGCTCTCCGGCTACGCCCCCAAGACCACCTACAAGCAGCTACTGGTTGCCCCCCGCTCCCTGCGCTCGGGCCTGATTGACAACATCAACAAGGAAATCGAGCACAAGCGCGCGGGCCACGCCGCCAAGATTCAGATCAAGTGCAACTCCATGGTCGATGAGGCTATCATCGACTCCCTCTACCGCGCCTCCCAGGCAGGGGTTGAGGTCAACGTGGTCGTTCGCGGTATCTGTGCCCTGCGCCCCGGCGTCCCCGGTCTCTCCGAGAACATCAAGGTGCGTTCAGTCCTGGGCCGCTTCCTCGAGCACTCCCGCGTCTTCACCTTCGAAAACGCCGGGACCCCCAAGGTCTACATCGGTTCAGCAGACATGATGCACCGCAACCTCGATCGCCGTGTTGAAGCCCTGGTGCATGTGAAGGCAGAAGCCCACATCAAGTACCTGCTAGAGATGTTCGACAACTACCTCTCAGAGAAAACCAGCAACTGGCACCTGGGGTCAGACGGCACCTGGGAACGCCACCACCTGGCAGCCGACGGCTCACCCCTGCGCGATGTGCAGGCCTACTACCTGGCTAGTCGCGACCAGAAACGCAACAAGCGAGCCTAAGCCGGGCGCAGACGTCCGCGCCTTGTCCACCGCTCACAGCTAAGAGGCATAGAATGTCCTTGGGTTAACATTCGGTTAACTCAAGGACATTCTCAATGCCCGCCCCACCCCCACGGAGCTTCCCACATGCCGCACACCGAGACCTTCTACGCCGCCCACACCCACGACGGAGCGCTCTCGCTCAGCCGGGGCCCCCACAACCGGGCAGCTGTCAACGCAGCAGGCGCCATTATCTGGCGCTGGCACCACGACCAGGTGCAGGTCCTCATCATCCACCGCCCCCGCTACGATGACTGGTCCTGGCCCAAGGGCAAGCAGGACCCCGGCGAAACCCTGCCCGAAACCGCCATCCGGGAAATCCGCGAAGAGGTCGGGCTCAACGTCACCCTCGGCGCCCCTCTGGCGGTGACCGCCTACGAGGTCAAGGGCAAGCCCAAGGAGGTCTACTACTGGGCAGCCGAAGCGCCAGCCGGGCAAAAAGCCGTTGCTGACGAGGGCGAAGTGGACGAGCTGCGCTGGGTCACTCCCAAACAGGCCCGCACCATGCTCACCAACGCCACCGACAAAGAGCCCCTCGACGCCCTGCTGGCCTTGGCTCATGCGCAGAACCTGCGCACCCGCCCGGTGATTATCGTCCGCCATGCCAAGGCCAAACCGCGCGCCAGCTGGGCCGGGGCCGAAGGCGAGCGCTCACTTGCGGCTACCGGCAAGCGCCAGGCCCTGGCGGTAGGACGCCTGCTGGAGGCCTGGCAGCCCGAACGCATCGTTTCCTCTCCCTGGGTGCGCTGCATGCAAACGGTCTACCCCTATTCGAAGGCCTCTGGTATTTCCATCAAGGAGAAGCGGGCTCTGACCGAAGCCCACCATGCCCGGGCGCCCAAGCACGCCCGTAAGGTGGTCGAGTCCCTCTTTGAGAAGCGGGATAAGTCGGTCATACTCTGCACCCACCGCCCGGTGCTGCCCACCGTCCTTGAGGTTCTGGGCGAGCACCTGAATAAGCAGCTACGCCCCCATCTGCCCGTGCATGACCCTTACCTCAAGCCCGGGGAGATGTGGGTCTTGCAGGTGTCTGTGGCCCACCCCAAGACCGTGGTGTCGCTGGAACAAATTAAGCCTTTTGACGATTAAAGAAGATATGACTGTTATTCCTACCCCCTACGAAGACCTGCTGCGCGAGATTATGGCGACCGGCGACGAGAAAGCCGACCGCACCGGTACCGGCACCAGAAGCGTATTCGGCCGTCAGATGCGCTTTGACTTATCTGAGAGTTTTCCGCTGATCACCACCAAGAAGGTGCACTTCAAGTCGGTGGTTATTGAGCTTCTCTGGTTCCTGCGCGGGGAGTCAAACGTACGCTGGTTGCAGGAGCGCGGCGTGACGATCTGGGATGAGTGGGCGGACGAGGACGGCGAACTGGGCCCGGTCTACGGGGTGCAGTGGCGCTCCTGGCCGGCCGGTGACGGGCAGACCATCGATCAGATTGCCAAGGTGCTTGACTCGCTCAAGAACAACCCCGACTCCCGCCGTCATATTGTCTCTGCCTGGAACCCGGCTGAGGTTGACGACATGGCGCTGCCACCCTGCCATGCCCTCTTCCAGTTCTACGTGAAGACCCGGGAGGATGGCCAGAAGGAGCTCTCCTGCCAGCTCTACCAGCGGTCTGCCGATATGTTCCTGGGCGTGCCCTTCAACATTGCCTCCTATGCCCTGCTGACCCAGCTGATTGCTGAAGAGGTGGGTATGGTGCCCGGTGAGTTTGTCTGGACCGGCGGAGATTGCCACATCTACTCCAACCACTACGAGCAGGTCACCGAGCAGCTGTCGCGCAAGCCCTACCCCTACCCGCGCCTGCGCATTAAGAATAAGAAGCCCTCAATTTTTGACTACGAGTTTGAGGACTTTGAGCTGGTAGATTACCGCCATCACCCCCTCATTAAGGCCCCGATTGCGGTCTAGGGTCGAGGAGTTGAGCGTGAACGGTGAGCAGGTAAACGGCTCGGGTACCCTGCCCGAGCTAGCGGCTATCTGGACGCAGGCGGGCAACGGGGTGATTGGCCGCGACGGCGATATGCCCTGGTATGCCCCCGAGGACCTAGCCCATTTTAAGGCCTTGACCCTGGGCGCCCCGGTCATTATGGGTCGGGTAACCTGGGAGTCCATCCCTCCCCGCTTCCGCCCCCTACCGGGGCGGCTCAATCTTGTGATTACGCGTTCTGTCTCGCAGGTTGAAGAAAAGGACGGTGCTGTCTGGGCACCTTCTCTCGATACGGCTTTGGGGGCGGCGCAGAGTTTAGCTCCGGACGCCCCCACCTACTGGGTCATTGGCGGCGGCTCCCTCTACGCCGAGGCCCTACACCGTACCGACCTACCCGGAGTAGCGGGTGGGCAGGTAACCCGGGTGGAGCGCACCCTCTTTGAGGCTGAGATTCCAGGGGATACCTACGCCCCCGAGCTGGGGGCCGACTGGGCTGCAGAAGCCGAGGGCGCACCCGTCCGCTCAGATCGGGGCTATGCACTGACCGCCACCGGTGTGAAGCTCCCTCTCACCATACGGTTCCAGACCCTGCGCAAGACAAAGGCAGCAGGTCAGCGCCAATAGTTTGAAACAAAACGGGCAGGGGAAAGCCGCCCCAGACCGTCCACAATTTTGGCGGCTGCATCTTCCAAACCGTGCTCTTTACCTGTTTCCTCAAAAGCCTCTGGCAGGTAGCTAAGAATCTCTTCTACGAGCTCTTGGGCCCGTTGCCTCGGCAAGCCTAAACGCTGTCCCTCAAACACTAAACCTTCGTCAGAAATCTGAGTAAATCTATAGTTTTTCTTAATTCCCATTGGAAAATAAGCCAAGCTTTCATCCCCGATATGTGCAGCAGCAGAAATCAAATCGTACAACGGGGCAAGCTCACTCCCGCTCTCCCGATGCACCAAAGAATAGTTCTTGGCATGAGCATCTGTACCAACTACGCCTACGTTGAACACCAAGCCTTTAAAGAAGTCCTCTTGAAGACGTAAGCGATCCCCCGGCTTAGTTTTTTGGCGGAACAGTTGGCCTATCTCCCCAGCTCCAGGGCCACCATCACGATGCTGATACTTCTTCTCAGGCGGTATACCCAGTGCTTGCAACAGGTCTTCCTGGTGTACCCGGCGAACAGCATCGTCAAGGATATAACGGTCGTAGCGGGGAACAATAACCGCTGTTAAGCTACTTGTTCTACTCCGCCACAGTTCAGGATCAACAGCATTAAGCCCGCATTTAACGGCTACCTTCATTGTCAAGAACTCAGCAATATCGATATTCTCAACAAAATAATTATCTTCTGTTTTAACAGGCTTAATGATGTGGGTAGTGGCGATACCTGTTCCCGGCTGGACCCATTTACCCTCATGATTTCTGGTCAGTGATAGCTTTGGCTGGGCTCCTGCCACGCTAAATCGAAAAGCTTCAGAAGCAATCAGCGTTTTCCCGCGATAAAGCTCTCTACTTTCTTCTAGTAGTTCTTCAAAATCTGTTTCATTCAGCACGGGTTGCTGAGAAAGGTTAGCTCTCTGTGCATCGCTGCTGCCCTTGCCCGGCGGTAAAAGCTGAAGAGCGCCTGCAACGTCTTGCCCGTAGCGCTCAAGTAAACCAAAAATGGATCCTGCTGATACCCCTGCCGCACGCGCCATATTTTCTAAAGCTTGAGCATTATCGGGTAAAAGGCCTTTAAGGAACGGTAGCGCTACTTTATTTTTATGCGTCCGGTTTCGTTCAGGCATAGACAGGGAAAGGGGCACCGAACTTTCATATCCTGGGGAATAGGCAAAAGTGATTTGCCCATTTTTCTCCATGAATGTGCCACACAGTTCACCATCTAGGTAGGCATTGAGTTCGCTCATGATGCGGCCTTTACTTGAAGCTCTAGGTTTAGAGCCCAAAAAGCATCTAGTACCTTATAGAGCTCAACCGTTGGCTTACCTTGTTCAAGGTCAATGTACCATTTGCGGGATACGCCAATCTTGGCTGCCACTTCTTTTTGAGTAAGACCGAGCTCTTCTCGGCGGAGACGGACGACTTCTCCCACTTCTCCAGTGATGTGCAGGGTTCGTATACCGGTGGCATCTTGCTGTGTCATACCGCAAGTGTAACCGAACGACTACTTTTCCTAAAGTAATCGTACGGTTACTTTAAGTAAAGTCACCGTACGATTACACTTTCTCTCACCATGCGGTTCCAGACCCTGCGCAGAGAGCCCGTAAAAGCTAGACTGAAACCATGACTTTTACATCTGGTGATTCCGTAGGCTTTGTTGGTTACCGTGGCATGGTCGGCTCCGTGCTCATGAAGCGCATGCTCGAAGAAGGTGACTTCGAGGGTATCAACCCGGTCTTCTTCTCCACTTCCCAGGCCGGTTCAGCGGCCCCCACCTTCGGCGGGGCGCTGGAAGAGTCCATGCTCAGGGACGCCCACGATATCGACGAGCTCGCCAAGCTGCCCGTCATCGTGACCGCCCAGGGTGGCGACTACACCAAGGCAGTACACACCCAGCTGCGCGAGCGCGGCTGGAGCGGTCTCTGGATTGACGCAGCCTCAACCCTGCGCATGAACGATGACGCCGTCATCGTGCTTGACCCCATCAACCGCGACGTCATCGACCGCGGCCTGGAGTCAGGGGTTAAGGACTTCATCGGCGGTAACTGCACCGTCTCCTGCCTGCTCATGGGCCTGGGCGGCCTGTGGAAGCAGGGACTGGTCGAGTGGGGCACCTCCATGACCTACCAGGCAGCCTCCGGTGGCGGCGCCCGCCACATGCGCGAGGTGCTCAAGCAGTTCGGCGATATCAACGGCTACGTAGCAACCGAGCTGGACGACCCCGCGTCCGCCATCCTTGAGATCGACCGCAAGGTGCTGGAACTCCAGCGCTCCGGCGACCTCGACACCACCCAGTTCGGCGTTCCCCTGGCCGGTTCACTGATTCCCTGGATCGACTCTGACCTGGGCAACGGCCAGTCCCGCGAAGAGTGGAAGGCCGAGGCTGAGTCCAACAAGATTCTGGGCCTTGAGGGTGATGACCGCGTGGTTCTTGACGGCCTGTGCGTGCGTATTGCAACCATGCGCTCCCATTCCCAGGCTCTGACCCTAAAGCTCAAGGAAGACCTGACCGTTGAGGAAATCGAGAAGATTATCGATGAGGACAACGAGTGGTCAAAGGTTATCCCCAACACCAAGGACGCCACCGTCGAGGGGCTGACTCCCGTTGCGGCGTCCGGTACCCTGGATATCCCGGTGGGCCGCATCCGCAAGCTCAACATGGGCCCCCAGTACATCTCTGCTTTCACCGTGGGTGACCAGCTGCTGTGGGGCGCCGCAGAACCCGTGCGCCGCATGCTGAAGATTGCGACCGGCACCCTTTAGACTGGTGCCATGACAAAGAACGAGATGCCCCCGATTCACGACTCCCACGAGGAGCTGTGCGGGGGCATCCGTGCTTTAAATTTTAGGGTTGATAAGGGGTCGGACGTCCCGCCCTACTCCCAGCTGCGGCGGGCTATTATTGCGGCGCGGGCTTCCGGCGCTCTGGCGGCCGGTGACCGGCTACCGCCCATGCGGGCGCTGGCTGCCGAAACAGGACTGGCAGTAAACACGGTGGCTAAGGCCTACAAGGAGCTGGAAGCCGCCGGTGCCATTGAAACGCACGGCCGGGCCGGGTCCTTTATTACGGCCCTCGACTCAACCGCGCACAAGGCACAGACCCTAACCGAAAAGTACATTACAGCCATGCGCAAACTGGGCTTTGAGGACCAGCAGATTCACGAGACTCTGGACCATATGCTGGGGTTCGAAAGCTAGAACCCATTAGACTCAAGAGTCTCTGCAAACCTCACCAGCCCAATTTTTCTCAACCCCACCAGATACTCCGTGTGAGTTACCTCTGGGTTCTTCATGTCTCGCACAATGTCTTCAGCAATTTGTTTGATTCTCTGCGGTTTCAGTGCAAACCGGTCGCACAGAAAATCATCTGGGTGAACGGCCCTCACATCAAATGGAGCTAAAGTCTCTTCAGGGAAGTCTTTCAGATTAAAAGTAACGATAAAGTCAGCACGAGCTCGAACTGCTGTTGCTAAAACATGGCGATCTTTAGGGTCGTTACCCATCTGATGTATCAGCGATTCATACTCACAAACTTCTGCATCTGGGAAGTATTTCTGCATATTTCTCACACGCTTCTCAGCCTGCCCAGGCGTTCGCATGAACACTGTCTGCAAGTTACGTTCCACTTCCTCTAGAATCCCATGCGACCAGAGGGGTCTGTACTCTTTGGCATCTGCTAGGCGCAAAAGTAAGTCGCACGTTGGCATCGGTAGCAGTACACATGCATCGAGAACAGCAGATAGCCCAGACATTAAGATTTTCCTGACGACCTGCGAGTCTGCGCAAAGCTTGCAGGTAGGTCAAAGTAGCTACCGTCTGCCGATGATTCTTGCGTTTGTTCTTGGAGGAAAGCTTTACGCTCTCTTCGCTCTTTCTCTTCATACTGAATCAAGTCTGCGAGAAGCACACGGCGATGGCGGCCAACAGCAGTAAAGGGAATATCACCAGATTCGAGAATTTTTATGAGTGTTGGACGAGATATTTGGAGATAATCAGCAGCTTGCTGAGTGGTGAGCTTGGTATCGGTAGGCGTAATCGAAACAGCCTTGTTATGGGCTAAGGCATCAACGATGGTTGTTAGTGTGTCATATAAGAGGAAGGGAATGACCTGTTTTTTACCGTCTGGCGATAGCAGCGCAGGCTGAGCCCCCTCATCCTCACTAGAAGCGCTATGTAAGAAAGAAAAAAGTAGTTCTAAGTCTGCTTCATGAAAGGTGGAGGGTTCAAGAATAGAACGCTGATTATGCTGAGTGACGGTCATGCCACCACTATAGCACTATTCGAAATATTCGAAATGTTATAGTGTTTGCCTGTAGTGGCAGCCCGTTGGGCAGTAGTGGCTGCGGTTGCTGCGGCTAGCCCAGCGGGCGGCGGTGCGACGACGGTGGGCCCGATGCCGCTTAGCCTCTATCTGCCGCCAGATATTCAGTACCTTAGCTTTCGCCCACACGTTCAGGCGGTGGGCCCAGTGGAATTCGGTACCCCACAGGCTCATGCCCATGAAAATGAAAAGCCAGCCGGGGCCGGGCGTCACCAGCATGATAATACCGGCGACGATGCACAAAAAACCTAGCCCAATAATGAGCAGGCGGTAGATCAGGAGCAGGGCGGCGTGCCGCCCCATAAAGGCGCGAAAGCGCTCCATACGCCGGTGTAGGCGTCCGCCCTGCCCGCTCTCGATTTCTTTCTCTAGGCTCATGGCGCCCCTGCGTTAGAGAGTAAACCCAACGACCACAGGCTCAGGAACCAGGCGTACCCCGAAGCTTTCCTCAACCCCGGCTCGCACAGCGCGGGCGATGGCCGCGATATCGGCGGTCGAGGCACCACCGCGGTTGGTGATAGCCAGGGTGTGCTTGGTGGAGAGCGAAGCCCGGCCACCGGCAAGCTCCGCTGCTTCGCCCTCAAGGCCGAAGCCCTTATCGAACCCGGCATGCTGAATCAGCCAGGCGGCAGAGAGCTTGACCATGCCATCCAGAGGCTCACCGGCGGGGGTGGTTGCCGGGTAGCGAGGGGCATCCTCGGGCAGCTGGGCAGCGACGTCCTCACCCACAATCGGGTTGGTGAAGAAGGAACCGGTGGAGTAGGTGTCGCGATCGGCGGCATCTAGCACCATGCCCTTGCCTGCACGCAGGCGCAGCACGGTTTCGCGTACCAGGCGGGAGTCGGCGCGCTCCCCCACCTCAACACCCAGCTGGCGGGCCAGCTCCGCGTAGCGGACGGGGGCAGACTGGGAGCCATGTGGCAGCTGGAAATCAACGGTCAGCACCACATAGCGGGGGGAGCCGTTGACGGTGGATTGCTTGAGGATCGAGTCGCGGTAGGCGAACTTCAAGTCGGCGTTAGCGAAGGTCTTGTAGCCGCCGGTTTCGCGGTCCCAGGTGCGAACCGAGGCGATGGTGTGGGCGACCTCAGAGCCGTAGGCCCCCACGTTCTGCACGGGGGTGGCGCCCACGGTGCCGGGAATACCTGAGAGGGCCTCAATACCGGAGAGCTCGTTCTCTACGGCGTAGGCTACCAGGTCGTCCCAGGTGTGGCCTGCCTGCACGCGCAGGGTGGTGCCGCCGCAGGCGTAGTCGCTCACGGTTTCAATACCGGTTGAAGCGATGTGCACCACTGCCCCGTTAAAGCCCTCATCGGCTACCAGCAGGTTAGAGCCCCCGCCCACCACCAGCAGGTCTTCTCCTGCACGGTCGGCGGCGGTTACGGCATCAATAATCTCCTGCTCGCTGGTGGCCTCAACGAAGAGACGGGCGGGGCCACCCACAGCGGCAGTGGTCAGTTCACTTAAAAGCTTGTCAGTCACGGTGCCCATTCTACCGGCTCTGCCGGGGCGCCGCCTGCGAGCGTGCTCACCGGGCGCTGGGAGCTGGGAGCTGGGCGCGGACGTCCTGGCGGCTAACGCCCCTAGAGCTTTTCGATGTGGACGGTGCTGCCAGGCTTCTTGGGTTCCAGCTGGCTGGTGAGCAGTAGGGACACAACCACAAAAACCAGCACGGCTAGCAGGCCGTTGCGGATTCCAAAGTGCTCCCCCAACAGGCCCAGCAGGGGCGGGCCACCCAGGAAGGCTGCATAGCCGATAGTTGAGACAACGGAGACGCGGACGGCTGCCTTGAGCGGGTCGTCCGAGGCAGCTGACATGCCGGTCGGGAAGCCGAGGGAGGCTCCCAGGCCCCAGACCAGCAGGCCAACAAAGCCCAGGGGCACGGTAGGGGCGAAGATGAAGAGGGCCAGGCCGATAATGGCGAGCGAGCAGGTGGTGCGGAGCACCGGCACCCGGCCAAAGCGGTTGAGCAGGGCAGTGCCGCCAAAACGCCCCACCATCATGGCCACCACAAAGGTGAAGTAGCCCAGCGATCCGATGGTGTTGCTGGTGCCGTAGTCGTGGGTGAGGGCGAGCGCAACCCAGTCGTTGGCGGAGCCTTCGGCCAGTGCCATGCCGAGGACGAAGAGGCCGATGAGGATGGTGTGTTTGTCGCGCCAGGCGTCGCGCACCCGGTAGGAGCCGACGGCGGCAATGGCCTGGGTGTCGTCCTGGCCGTAGTTTTCGCTGTGGCAGAACTTGAGGGAGATAAGGACGAGGGCGGCAACGGCAAGGGCGAAGTAGAGCATATGGACGACGAAAGGCACGCCCAGGCGGGTGTCGAGGGTGCCGATAGCGGCCCCGACGACCGTGCCGATAGAGAAGAAGCCGTGCATGATGGGGGTGACGTAACGGCCCAGGGCCCGCTCGTTGGCTACGCCCTGTACGTTGGAGGCCACGTTGGAGACAGCTGATCCTAGACCTTGGAGCATGAGACCCAGCAGGGTCACAGGGACGCTGGTGAGGTGGACGCCCAGGCCGATGAGGATCATGCCGGTGACGGTGGTGGTGTAGGCGGCTGCGATACAGCGGATGGCGCCGAAGCGGGCCACGAAGGCACCTGAGAAGCTGACAGCGCAGAAGGAGCCGATGGTCATACCCAGCAGCAGTAAGCCCATGGGCCCGGAGCTCAGCCCCAGCCCGTTGGCCACATCGGGCAGGCGGGTGAGCAGGGCAGACACTACTAAACCGCTGGCAAAGAAAAGCCCCAGCACAGCCCTGTACCAGGTCTTAATCTGCCGGTCTGAAAGCTGGGTGCGGGGGTTATGTGCCATGGTGGGTAAGGTCAATTCTCTCGAAGTAAAGCTAAGAGGGCATGTCAGTGTGTTTGTGTCCTGCGGTCTATTCTAGTGGTCATGCACAGCAAGGCGCCCGCTCAATCTCTGAACGGGCGCCTTTGGTACGCAAGTTGGGGGGCGCGCTAAGCGAGCTTCACTAGAGCCTGGGCCTTCATCAGTACCTTCTGATCTTTGCCCTCACTGTCAGGGGCGGTGACGGTCAGATCGATACGGGCTGTGCGGGCATCCGCATCCAGGGCGCCGACCTTACCGGCAACCGAGATGACATTGCCGCCGGTAGCCGGGGAGGCAGCGTCCTTGGCATCGGGCACCGGCACAGGCTTAGAGAACCGGGTCTGGTAATCCACAACGGCACCGGCGTCCCCCACCCAGTCGGTCACCAGCTGCACGGCAGCGCCCATGGTGAACATGCCGTGGGCAATCACGCCAGGCAGACCCACGGCGGTCGCAAAGCGCTCGTTCCAGTGAATGGGGTTGAAGTCGCCGGACGCACCTGCATAGGCCACCAGGTCAGCCCGGGTGACGGGAACCTGGCGGGCACCAATCTCGGTGCCCTTCTCAAGCGAATCAAAAGAGATAGCCATGGGTTAGTCCTCCGCCCGAACCAGCAGTGATGAAATGCAGGTGGCGACCCTCTCGCCCTCTACGGTGGTAATTTCTTCGCGGGTGGTCAGCATAGCACCAGCTCCCATAACCCGCACGCTATCGACGTGCACCTCGGTCAGCAGCTCGTCCCCGGCCACAATCGGGCGGTGGTGGGTAAAACGCTGGTCGGCGTGCACTACACGGGAAAAATCAATACCAGCTTCGGGGTCAGTAATCAGGGCGGCGTCTGCCTTCTGAGCCAGAACAATGGCGAAGGTGGGCGGGGCAATCAGGTCACTGTAACCTGCGCTCTGGGCGGCCTGCACATCAAAGTGCAGAGGACTGGTGGCCTTCACGGCTGCAGCGAATTCACGGATTTTCTCTCGCCCCACCGAATAGGGTTCAGTGGCCGGGTAAACGCGGCCCACAATCTCTTGGTTAATAGCCATAGAGACCACTCTACAAACAAAAAACCTGCCAAGCTAATGCTTGACAGGTTATCTGAGCCCCGACCGGGAATCGATCCCGGGACCTCCATCTTACCAAGATGGCGCTCTACCACTGAGCTATCGGGGCGTAGCGGTGGACGGGCTCGATCCGTCGACCTCACGATTATGAGTCGTGCGCTCTAACCAGCTGAGCTACACCGCCACGTATGAACTTTTGGGCTCATACAGAGCCCCGACCGGGAATCGATCCCGGGACCTCCATCTTACCAAGATGGCGCTCTACCACTGAGCTATCGGGGCAACAGATACTAGCCTACGATACAACCTTTGGAAGACGCAAATCTAGAACCTGTTTTTTGGGGTGTTCTAGGGCACAGCCCTTAGAACTTCTTGCGGCCCTTCTTCTTGCCACCGAAGCCGCGGTCGTCACGGTCGAACTTCTTCTTGCCACCGAAGCCACGATCGTCACGGTCAAATTTCTTGCCGTCGAACTTCTTCTTACCGCCGAAGTCCTTCTTGCCGAAGCCGCGGTCGTCACGGTCGAACTTGCGTCCGCCTCCGCCGCCCTTGGGGCCACGGTCGCGCTTGATGTTGATGAATTCGCCGGCTACCTGGGTGTCGCGCAGGCGATCGAAGAAGTCACCGGGCAGCTCGTTCTCGGGCAGGGAGACGATGGTGAAGTGCTGACGGATGTCGATTGCTCCGACCTGCTTACCCTTGATGCCGCCTTCGTTGGTGAGGGCACCGACGATAGCTGCGGGTGAGACATGGGAGGAGCGGCCTACGTTGAGCTTGTAGTCAACCATGCCCTCCTCGGACTGGCGGCGGCCGCCGCGGGGCTTGTCGTCGCGGTCGAAGTCACGGTCGCGGTCGCGGTCGCGCTTCTTGCTCTTGGGTTCGGGCATTTCTTCGGCTAGGAAGGGGCGGCCCTGCTGGGCGATGACGGCCAGAGCTGCTGCGATTTCTTCGCCTTCAACATCGTGCTCAACAGCGTAGGCGTCGATGAGTTCGCGGAAGAAGCTGAGGTCTTCAGTCTCGATGGTGTCGGTGATCTGCTGGGCAAACTTCTGCTTGCGGTTGCTGTTGACGTCCTCAACGGTGGGCATGTGCATCTGCTCGACCTGCTGGCGGGTGGCCTTCTCAATCTGACGCAGCATGTACTTTTCGCGCGGGGTCATGAAGAGGATGGCTTCACCGGCACGACCCGCACGACCGGTACGGCCGATACGGTGCACGTAGGATTCGGTGTCGTGGGGAATATCGAAGTTGACGACCAGGGAGATGCGCTCAACGTCGAGGCCGCGGGCGGCGACGTCGGTGGCGACCAGAATGTCGATGCGGCCATCGCGCAGGGCTTCGACGGTGCGTTCGCGCTGGTTCTGGGGGATATCGCCGTTGATGGCGGCAGCCTGGTAGCCGCGGGCCTTGAGCTTGTCGGCGACTTCTTCGGTTTCCTTCTTGGTGCGGACGAAGGCGATGATGCCGTCGTAGTCTTCAACCTCAAGCACACGGGTCATTGCCTCGAGCTTGTGGGAGTGCATGACCTGCATATAGCGCTGGCGGATGTTGGCGCTGGTGGTGGTCTTTGACTTGACGCGGACCTCTGCGGGGTCGTTGAGGTACTGCTCAGCGATTTTGCGGATGGTCTTGGGCATGGTTGCTGAGAAGAGGGCAACCTGCTTGGAGTCGGGGGTATCTGCCAGGATCTGCTCTACATCTTCGGCGAAGCCCATGCGGAGCATTTCGTCGGCTTCGTCCAGTACCAGGTACTGCAGGTTGGAGAGGTCCAGGGAGCCCTTTTTCAGGTGGTCGATGACGCGGCCGGGGGTACCGACAACGACCTGGGCGCCGCGCTTGAGGCCTGCCAGCTGGGGGCCGTAGGGTGAGCCGCCGTAGACGGGCAGCACGGTGAAGTCGGGCATTTCGGTTGCGTAGGACGAGAAGGCTTCGGCAACCTGCAGGGCCAGTTCGCGGGTGGGGGCTAGGACGAGTACCTGGGTGTCTTTGGAGACGCCGTTGATGTCGGCCAGTTCTGCCAGGGTTGAGAGAGCGGGCAGGGCGAAGGCTGCGGTCTTACCGGTACCGGTCTGGGCCAGGCCGACGACGTCGCGGCCTTCAAGCAGCAGGGGGATGGTTTCAGCCTGAATGGGTGAGGGCTTTTCGTAGCCGACCTTTTCAAGAGCTGCCAGCACGCGGGCGTCCAGACCCAGGTCGGTGAATCGGATGCCGCCGTCCTCGTCCTTTTCTGCCTGCTGAGCGGGGGTGTCTACAACCGGTTCCTGGAAGATAGCGTCGGTTGCGGTGTCTGCGTTAACGGCAGTATTTTCAGTCAATGTTGTCCTCATCGAGTGGGGTTTCAGCACTCTCATCGTGGGAGGTGCTGTACGGGGTGTCCCCGTGGAATGCTCGCGAGGGGCCTCAATGATCAGAGGTCTTCGGTTCGTGGGCGCTGGCTAACGAAGGGTGCGCGCTTGGGCGAGCTGATTACACATCAGGTTCTCTAGTCGAAGGTTCAACGGTCTGCTTAGCCTAAGTATGTTCGTTGAACGCGCGTGGCCCTGTGGTTGTGTGCCAGTAGCGGGCGTGGGCGCTGAAGAGAAATGGTCGGGGGTTCCCGAGTCTTACGTTTTCAACTCTACCCTAGTTTTAGCCTTTTGGGCCCGGGTGGTGATAGAGGGTACAGCTAATTGGTGCGGACGGCGATGTCTATGGTGCCAACGGTGCGGTAGTGCACGTAGGTGGCGGTGCCGTAGCGGCCGGTGGCGTAGTCAACCGCGCTGGTCGGTGGATTGCCGCCCCAGGCGCTGCCCAGCTTGTCGACGAGCACGTAGTCGGGGCCGGGTTCCCCGGAGTGGCCGATCCAGTAGGCGGTGTGGTGGGGCACCAGGTAGGTGAGGACGGAGAGGTCCGCCGCCACAGTGGATCCATCGGGGATGGCGGCAACGGCTTCTGCCTTCATCTGGTCTGTGGTGGAAAGCTCGGTAGTGGCGAAGTCCGGGTCAGCCAGCTGGGCCAGAGGCTGGTTTGGTAGCAGCCCAAGACTGACGATGAGGGCGAGCGCGGGCAGAACCGTAGCGGCCCGGTGGCGCAGGGTGGTGAAAGCGGCGCGGACGATTCGCCCCGCAGGTGCTGCCCCGAGCCGGTAGGCGGGGACGCTGGTGCGGGCGGCTGCTCGGGCCAGCACGTCGAGCAGGGCGGCAAAGACGATGGGCATGAGTACCAGGTTGTAGTGCCAGGTGGGTTCCCAGTAGCCCTCTTGGGGTGAGAGGAAGCGCCAGATGAGGGTGGGGGCGGCGATCAGGGCAAGAGGGCTGGTGGTCCAGGCCAGGACGCCGGTCAGCAGCAGTAGGCCAAGGGTGGCGGTTTTTTGCCAGGGGTAAAAAAGCTGGGCTAGGGCGCCGAGGGGGTTACCGATAGCTGCTGCGACGTCGAGCTTATCGGAGTAGTCGAAGACACCACCGGTGTTGAAGAAGGGCAGGATAAGGCCGATGGCCAGCAGGGGCCAGACCAGCCCCCAGAGAGCTAGCAGGCTGGCTTCGGCCACGGCAGGGGTGTTGACCCAGGAGCGCAACAGGATGCGGTAGCGTTCGTGGCGGGGGCTTACCGGAGCGGACGCCGAGGGAAAAGCGATGCTGCTTGCGGTGGAGAACCAGCCGGTGCGGGCCAGGACCACCAGCCCGATAAGGAGAACCGTAATACCGACGTCCTCTTTGACGGAAACCAGGGGTGCTGCCCAGTAGATAGAGCGACGCAGGAGGGGGGCGGGGGTGTCCGCCAGGCGGGTGAGAGCCAGGTAGCCCAGACTCATGACCAGCAGCGGCAGGGCGAAGGCAACCTCGTGGAACTGGACAGCAACGGCCTGCTGGATGCCGAAGCTCAGGGCATAGGCAGTTCCAAGAGCCAGGGCTGCCCAGAGCGCCAGGACGCGCTGGGCAAAGCGCACCAGCAGGTAGACCGACAGGGCAACCAGCCCGTTTTGCACGTAGAGCAGGGTGGCGGGGCTTGGCCAGACCCAGTAGAAGGGGGTTAGGAGCACGGTGACGGGGTGGAAGTGATCCCCTAGCAGGTTGAACCCCTCCCCCTTGATGGGCACAATCGGGGTCTGCCCGGCGGCATATGCCTTAGCCAGCTGAGAGAAGATACCCAGGTCCCAGGAAGGTATGACGTAGTGCCGCCAGTGCAACCAGGAGTAGACGCTGTAGAGGGCGAATACAGCCAGGGCGAGAGCCGCTGCGCTGGTGCGGGCTCTACGGGGGTGGGCTTCTGCGGGCAGTAGGGAGGAGCTCATACGTCTTCTTTATCAGGGGACGGGGCCTGCCACGGGCTGTGTGGCTCTTGTACGAGTATAGACAAGTGCAGGGCAGCTCTGCGGGGTAGGGCGTGCGGGTATGAGACGATGGGGAGCATGTTGCGAGCGCATTTTGTTCTGGAGCCGACCCACCGGGTTCACCTGGGCCAGACCTTTGCCACCCTGCAACGAGGTACTTTTGATCCCCTGTTTCGGCAGGTGAGGGGCCCTGCTGGCCCTGTTTTTTGGGCGACTGCCCGCGAAGCTGGGGTGGGGCTGCTTGTTCGTTTTGCCAGGACGCACCCCGCCGACCTGCGCGCCCCGATTGAGGTAACGATTTGGGCAGGTGACAACTCCCCTAGCGGTACATCACCAGCGTCCGCCTTGGAAGCTTTTGCGGCACGCGTGCCGGGCTGGGTGGGTGAGCAGGACCGGTGGGCCGGCTTCTACGCCTCAGAAGCCTGGGGGCAGCTACCCGCTAGACTGGTGCGGGCCCGGGCCGATGCACCAGGGCTGCGGCTACCCTCTATTGGCCTGCTCTCGCAGAACCTGCTCCTAGCCATTACCGAGCAGAGGGTAACCGGTATCGAAGCTATGGGCGGCATGAGGGCCCTGCTCCGCCAGTATGGGGACCCGGCCCCTGCCACCGGTCACCCCGATCAGCCGCCGGGGCTGATTATCTTTCCCCAGGCGTCCGTCTTTGCCCAGATTCCTGACTGGGCCTACCACCGCGCCGGCTTTGACCGCTCCCGCTCATCTGCCATGGTGCACTATGCGAACCGGGCTGAGTCCTTCGAACGGTTTGCCTCCCAGCACAGCGTGAGCGAACTCGCCCGGGCACTGAACTCGGTTCCCGGTATTGGCCCCTGGACCATCGCAGAAACCCTGCAACGCTACTGCGGCCACCCCGACGCCGTCAGCGTGGGCGACTACCACCTTGCCCACCACGTCACCTACGCCTTCGATGGTACCCGCGGCGATGACGCCCGCATGGTAGAGCTACTTGCTCCCTATGCCGGGCACCGCCAGCGGGTTGTGGCCCTCATCAAGGCCGCCGGGATCAGCGAACCGCGCCGCGGCCCCCGGTATGCCCCGCAGGATATGCGCTCCTTCTAAGACAAAGTCGCCCTCCCCAGTTAGGGGGAGGGCGACTTATATAAAGAAAGTTAGTAGTGGCCTTAGGCCTGCTCAGCCTGGGCTGCTTCAGCCTCTGCAACCTGCTTGTGCACCTCGGCCATGTCCAGACCCTTGACAGCGTCGATGATCTGGTCGAACTGCTGGGCGTTCAGAGCGCCGGGCTGGGAGAAGACGAGAACGCCCTCGCGGAATCCCATGATGGTGGGGATAGAGGTGATACCTGCTGCGGCGGCCAGCTGCTGCTGGTCTTCGGTGTCGACCTTGCCGAAGGTAATATCGGCGTGCTTTTCAGAAGCAGCTTCGAAGATGGGGCCGAACTGCTTGCAGGGGCCGCACCAATCGGCCCAGAAGTCGAGGAAGAGAATGTCTGAGTTTTCGACGTTCTGGGTCAGGTTTTCCTGGGTAATTTCAATGGTTGCCATGAGAAACACGCTACCGGTTTTATCGGGGCTTGTCTAAAGACTGTGGCCGGTTTCTCTGATAATGAAGCTAGCTCACCAGGGGAATAAAAAATCCCGCCTCGTGTGAGGCGGGATTTTCGCTGTGGCAGATGAGGGATTTGAACCCCCGTAGGCAATGCCAGCTGATTTACAGTCAGCCCCCTTTGGCCGCTCGGGTAATCTGCCGTATTCAATTTCTTGAATGTGTTCGTTTGAGCGAACAGTAGAATACTTTACACACTTTTAGGCAGCTTGCCAAACCAAAAGTAGCTTTTGTTGCAAAGACCACTTAAGTGGGCCGACCGGCGCGCTATGAGAGCGGACGCCGGTCGGGGCCATGTTAGTTAGACGCAGAGCTTGCCGCCAGGGCTTCTTGCTCTAGCAGGAGCGATATTTCAAGGTTTTCCAGGTAGGCATAGGCCTGGTCAGGGGTGCACATGCCACCGCGAATTTCACGGGAAAGGTTTTCTTTCACACCCTCGAATCTGGCAACCAAACCCGAATTGTGAAGGGTCTGGCCGAGACCGCGAGCGAAATCAAAGGACTGATCGCCCTGATGCTCCTCATCTGTCATGGGTTCCGCTGCCTGAGCGGAGGCAAAACCGTCCGCCGCCAAATCTGCAAGGAGAGCTTCGTAAGCTCGTTGCATGGTTTCGTCAGTTACAGCTAGTACCTGGTTCGCTGCCGGAGTGGTTCCTGAGCCGGGCTGTACACCGGCTGCAGCGTGGGCAGCTGTCTTTTTTTCAGCCATAACTTTATCTTTCCAAACCAAGATGAACTTTAGCTGAGAATGGTGTCACAGTTTCATAACGATTGGGATAACCTGCACAATCTAGGCGCAACAGGGTACCTTTGTAGGTAAGCTCCCCTCCCCCGCTCCGGGGCGCCGGGGCATGGTCACCTAATCAAGATAAGCAAAAGAGGTAAATACCCGTGGCAAGCGATTCATCATTCGACGTTGTTTCAAAGGTCGACAAGCAGGAAGTTTCTAACGCCCTCAACCAGGCCCAGAAGGAAGTAGCCCAGCGCTACGACTTCCGCGGTGTCGGCGCTGAAATTGATTTCTCCGGCGAAAAGATCCTGATTAAGGCCAACTCCGAGGAGCGCGCCCTGGCCGTGCTCGATGTCTTCCAGTCCAAGCTGGTCAAGCGCGGCATCTCGCTCAAGTCCCTGGATTCCGGCGACCCCTACGCTTCTGGCAAGGAATACCGCATTGAGTCCTCTATCAAGGAGGGTATCGCCCAGGACCAGGCCAAGAAAATCTCTAAGCTCATTCGCGAAGAGGGCCCCAAGTCGGTCAAGGCTACCATTCAGGGCGATGAGCTGCGCGTAACCTCCAAGTCCCGCGATGACCTGCAGGACGTCATTGCCCTACTCAAGGGCGCCGACCTTGAGGTTGACCTGCAGTTCGTCAACTACCGCTAGGCACCTGCCCCATAGGGGCGTCCGCACCTAGATATAAGGCTCCCCACCTGCCCGGGCAGGTGGGGAGCTCTTCTTTAACCTGTTCAGATTTGTACGGTCAACTTTCAGTCAGCGTGACCTGAAGTCTAGAGCTGCCCGTTCTGACGAGCCATATTTTCGAGTCGGGCGATACGGTCAGCCATGGGCGGGTGGGTGGCCATCAGGTTCTTAACTGAACCGCCGCCGCGGAAGGGGTTAGCAATCATCATGGAGGCAGCGCCTGCGGTCTGGCGGTTCTCGGGGTTCATGGGGTAGCGTGACACCCCGTTTTCCAGCTTGTGCAGGGCGGACGCTAGCGCCAGCGGGTCGCCGGTGAGGCGGGCGCCGTCCTCGTCGGCATCATATTCGCGGGTGCGGCTAATGGCCATTTGCATGACGGCCGAGGCCAGGGGCGCTAGGAAGGCAATGAGCAGGGTGAAGATGAGGCCGCCACCGCGGTTTTCTTCGCGGTTACCTCCAAACATGGCGCCGAAGGTAGCGAACTGGGCGATAGTACCGATGACGGAGGCGATAGCGGCAGCAATTGAACCGGTCAGAATATCGCGGTTGTAGACGTGCATGAGCTCATGACCAATCACACCGCGCATCTCGCGCTCGTCGAGCAGCTGCAGAATACCCTCGGTGCAGCAGACCGCGGCGTTCTGGGGGTTACGGCCGGTAGCGAAGGCGTTGGGGGTCATGGTCGGGGCAACGTAGAGTTTGGGCATGGGCTGGTTGGCCTTAGCTGAGAGCTCTTCAACGATGGCGTAGAGGCCGGGAATCTGCTCGCGGGTAACCGGGTAGGCGTTCATGGAGCGGATAGCGAGCTTGTCTGAGTTCCAGTAGGTGTAGGCGACCGTACCTACACCGATCAGGCCGAAGAGCACAATAAAGATTGAGCTTCGGGTGAAGTAGGCCAGGCCTGCACCAATGAGGAGCAGGAAACCTACCATCGACCCCAAGAGCAGGGCTGTTTTGAGGCCGTTGTTATGGCTGTGCATAAAAGAGTCCTTTCGTTGGGGCTTGATTACCAGAGTAGATGTTCTAGCTGGGATATCCCCGGTGTTCCGCTAGAGGCTTGAGAAAAGCGCCTGCTGTATCTCGTACGAGAAGCAGCAGGCGCTTTTATCTAGTAGCACGTGATGTCTTGAATCTTGCTGAGGCCGAGGTAGCCTTCGAGCAGGTAGGCGGCATACGGAGATTCGATAAGGACGGGCGGCAAGTAGGTGGCGAAACCGGAGGCCCAGTTGGCGCCTTCAGTGTCAGTGACGATAAAGGTGATCATGCACATCCGGTTATCTCCGATGGGCTGACCAATAGCGTCCCACGGTATCGATGCTATGAGCTGGTAGTAGTCAGCGCTTCCCTGCCAGGAATCATAGTCTGGAATTGTCGGCTCTACCGGAACGGTCGGGTCAACCGGGTCAGTTGGGTCAGTCGGTTCAACCGGAACAACCGGGTCAGCCGGTTCAACTGGCTCGACAGGATCAGTAGGCTCAATCGGAACAGTGGGGTCGGTAGGTTCAACTGGCTCTACCGGAGTGGTCGGGTCAGTCGGGTCAACAGGAACCGTGGGATCAACAGGCTCGACCGGAACAGTCGGTTCTACCGGAACCGTCGGGTCAACAGGGTCAGTCGGCTCGACCGGAACGGTTGGATCAACAGGCTCGACCGGAACAGTCGGGTCGGTCGGATTGACCGGGTCAGTCGGGTCAACGGGAACCGTGGGGTCGACAGGCTCAACCGGAACAATCGGGTCGGTCGGATTGACCGGGTCAGTCGGCTCAACGGGAAGCGTGGGGTCGACAGGCTCAACCGGGTCAGTAGGTTCAACCGGGTCAGTTGGGTTAACAGGGTCAGTCGGTTCAACGGGAACTGTCGGGTAGGTTGGTTCAACTGGCTCGACAGGATCAGTAGGCTCAACCGGAACGGTCGGGTCGGTAGGTTCAACTGGCTCGACAGGATCAGTAGGCTCAACCGGAACGGTCGGGTCGGTAGGTTCAACTGGCTCTACCGGAGTGGTCGGGTCAGTTGGGTCAACAGGTTCTACCGGATCAGTAGGTTCTACCGGAACGGTCGGTTCAACCGGGTCAACAGGATCTACCGGAACAGTAGGTTCAACGGGAACCGTGGGGTCAACAGGATCAACCGGGTCAGTCGTCTCAACGGGAAGCGTGGGGTCAATAGGCTCGGCCGGAACCGTTGGGTCAACTGGCTCAACCGGGTCAGTAGGTTCAACCGGAATAGTCGGGTCGGTCGGTTCAACTGGCTCGACCGGAGTGGTAGGATCAGTCGGCTCTACAGGGTTAACCGGAACGAACGGGCCAGCAGGCTCGGTCGGCTCAACAGGCTCAACCGGGTCAGTAGGTTCAACCGGAATAGTCGGTTCAACAGGCTCAACTGGGTCGACAGGGTCAACCGGTTCAGTCGGTTCAACAGGATCGGTCGGTTCAACAGGATCGGTCGGTTCAACAGGTTCAGCCGGATCTGTAGGTTCACTAGGAACCACCGGTTCAACCGGAGCCACCGGCTCTACCGGACTTTCAGGTTCTACAGGAACAACCGGGGCGACCGGCTCAACCGGTGCCTCAGGCTCGGTAGGCGCGGTCGGCTCAGTAGGAACCACAGGAGCTTCAGGCTCTGGTGTACTGGGCTCCACAGGGGCCACCGGCCCTACAGGATCAGTCGGCGCAACCGGCTCACCGGGTATAGCCGAATCCACCGGGGCAGAAGGAGCTACTGGAGCACTAGGCTCTACAGGATTAGCAGGTGCTTCAGGGGCGCCAGGCAGCTCAGGATTAGCATTGGGGACTTGCACTGCAACCGGCTCAGCAACGGGCGCAGCGTTCCCCTGCGAAGGGACAGATGGGTTGCCTGCCGACACAGCAGGTTCGGTTTCGCCACTACTAGCTGCCGGGGTAGCAACGTTACTGCCTTGGTCAGCATCGACCTGCTGGGAGGTAGCATTTTCTGAACCCGCTGCCTGGGCCAAAGAATTTGTGGGGCCCCCGCCGTTAGCGCTGTTATTCCCCTGCACTGCGGAAGGGCCGTTAGCAGCCACAGATGAGCGAAGGGTTTCAGCGGTCATACCGCTAGAAACATTCTGGGGCTCATTCACCAGGCTATCGGTGACTCCAGAATTTTCTTCATTTGCTTGAGCCTTCGGAGTCTGCAGCTGAGAGTCTGCGCTGATGACCGCCGACCCTGCCGAAGAATTATTGACCAGAGCCATGCCACCGGCAACCGCACCAATAGCGGTTACGACAGCGGCAGCACCCGCTAAAGCCTGGCTCCCGGGCGTCCAGCGTCCGCCCCCCAGCCCTGAGAAGAGACCGCTCTGAGCTCCAGCACCGGCGGCTGCCCCACCGGCTACGCCACCGGCAAGGAAGGGCAGCAGCACCTTGGAACCATCGGTAATAACGGGCACCAAGCCCGCCAGCACGGGGAAAACCCAAACGCGCATGGACTTGTTGATACCGGCCAGGGTCAGATATTCCGAGGTGCAATAGGAGCACACCGACAGATGCAGACGCAAGGCTTCGCTACGTTTTTTGGTCAGGGAGCCACGCACCATAGAGCTCAGGTGAGGTGAGTACTGGGCGCATTCGTCGGTCTTCGGCGCGTTCTGATGGGCCCGCAAGAAACCTTCGCGAAGGCTCTCACGAGCACGGGTTGCCAGCGCCGAAACAGCGTTGGCAGAGAGGTTCATGGTCTGGGCAACTTCGCGAGGCTTCTTATCTTCAACCTCGGTCATCCAGAGCACGGTCTGCCAACGTTCCGGCAAACCGGTAAAGGCACTGATGAGCTCATCGGACTCATGTAATTTCAAGACGGTTTCGTCCAGCGAACCCATTGACTCCAGGTGTTCCTCTTCACTAGGAACTTCCTTTTGAGCAATGAGCCCGTTTTCCGCTGCCAGGTGGGCGATAGTGGTGGCCAGGTACCCACCCATGAATGTTCGGGGGCCCTTACCGTTTTTGAGAGCCTGGAGCACACGCACAAAGGCTTCCGAGACGATGTCTTCTGAGAGGGTGTTGTTAGAGGTGTGCTTATAAGCAATGGCACGAGCCATTGACACGTAACGTTCATACAGAACGCCGAACGAATCTAGCTTGCCTTCGCGGACGTCCGAGAGCAACAGCTCGTCGGTGGGGCCGCCAGTAGCTGGTTGCGCGGTGTTGTGTGATTGCATGAAAATCCCTGGGTTTATGCGAGTTACCCCTAGTTAGAGTGGTGGGGCATTCTATTAGTCTATCGGGATTCTGCCGCGCGTGCAGTAGTTTGTGGAAAGAACAACAGCAGCCCGGCTCCTTACGGACTGCAGGAGCCGGGCTGATGTTGTCCCTAGCGGTAAAGCGGTGCGAGCCTCTCTACCCTCTGTTGAGTGACGGCGGCGCCCTTCCCTGGAGGCACCCCCGCTTGGCGGTGAGTGTGTAGCTTGTGCGCCACCACCCACGAACAGTGTTGGCACTTAGCGTTTCAGTGCCTGCGAAAGCATCTGAAAGTGTATTGGGTTGTGTATATTTGCCCGAGCACAGAACCCGCGAACGGCCCTGTGCGGTGGGGCTGCTTTGGCGTGTGGTGGGCAGAGCCGCTCGATAAGTTCCAGCAGCGGCGGCTCTGCACCTTAACACATCACAGTGTTGGCTCCCTGCCCGTTGGGCTGTTTTCCCCTAGTCCCAACGGAGGCGCCGTTGTGCTCGTCGAATCCCCACGATTGACGGGCACGTTTTATTCCCTTGTTCCCTGCCCTGCTTCCCATGGCAGTTTGGGGTGGTGCGCTACCAAGCCGATCATGAAAATCGGTAGACACACCCGACAGTTTTGCGCTGTCATAGATAAAGAGGCGGATAGACCTGTTTTATGACGCGAAAACGGGAAGTTTTTTAAAAAACTTTCCACCCACCCTCAAATATGGCCTTGACTAGGGAGTTTTCTCGGAAAAGTTTTTTAAAATTTATCACGATTCTCCGGTTTTGAAGGGCCCCAGCCCTCCTCACAGAGCAAAAGAGGGGAAGCAAGCATCCACTCCCCCAGGCGGGCCACCGTTCTACCTTCAGGTTTCCGTTTAGTCAGCCCTGACTCACAACCCAACCCCACCTTATTGTGAAAGACTCAGAATAAGGATATTATGGTGACATGATGTCAACAACGAGCAACCTCGGAGCAAGCGGGTGCAGCCACATCCCCGGCAGTACCAACACTCCCGCCAGTGCCCACCAAAAAGCCTGGTCAGCTCAGCTTCGATCTAAAGGTCGTCGCGTCACAAAACAGCGCCTATCTGTGCTTGCAGCTGTACACGAGAACCCGCACTCCACAGCAGACGCTGTTGTTACAGCCGTCCGCCAGGAGCTACCGGGAATCACCGTACAGTCGGTGTACGTCGTCCTCGCAGATCTCACCGACATCAACATGCTCCGCAAATTTGAACCACCGGGATCAGCAGGGCTCTACGAGACCCGCACCGGCGACAACCACCACCATGCCTACTGCATCCGCTGCGGCAGGGTCGAAGACGTGGATTGTGCCGTCGGGGCAGCCCCCTGCCTGACCCCCAGCGATTTTCACGGCATGGCTTTACTCAGCGCCGACGTACTCTACCGAGGTATCTGCGCAAACTGCCAAAACGCCGACGAAAAAGAAGTGGCCCTCGCCCAGCAGGCAGCTGCCCATCAGGCTCTGACCAGCTAGAGCAAAAGCCATCACCCTCTCCTGGCCCACTAGAACCGCCCCTAGAAGCCAGCAGAAAACAACCCCACACAGGAAAGTAGGAAAAATGAACAACCCGATTAAGCCCGGTTCATTTACCACCACCACCCAGGGTGCCCCCGTTGCCTCAGACAACGACTCCCTGACCGTAGGCAATGACGGCCCCATCGTCCTGCACGACACCTACACCGTCGAAAAGCTCGCCCAGTTCAACCGCGAGCGCGTTCCCGAGCGTGTCGTCCATGCTAAGGGTACCGGCGCCTTCGGCGTCTTTGAGACCACCGAGGACGTCTCCAAGTACACCCGCGCAGCCCTCTTCCAGCCCGGTGTTTCCACCGAGATGCTGATTCGTTTCTCCACCGTTGCCGGTGAACAGGGCTCACCCGACACCTGGCGCGACCCCCGCGGTTTTGCGGTCAAGTTCTACACCACCGAGGGCAACTACGACCTGGTAGGTAACAACACCCCCATCTTCTTCATCCGCGACGCCATCAAGTTCCCCGACTTCATTCACTCCCAGAAGCGTCTGCCCGGCAACGGCCTGCGCAACAACGACATGCAGTGGGACTTCTGGAGCCTGCGCACCGAATCAGCCCACCAGGTCACCTGGCTCATGGGCGACCGCGGTATTCCCGCTACCCTGCGCCACATGGACGGCTTCGGCTCACACACCTACCAGTGGATCAACGCTGAAGGTGAGCGTTTCTGGGTCAAGTACCACTTCAAGACCGACCAGGGCAACGACTTCCTGACCGGTGCCGACGCTGAGCGTATCGCTGGCGAGAACGCCGACTACCACCGTCAGGATCTCTACGAAGCTATCGAACGCGGCGAGTTCCCCTCATGGACTCTCTACGTTCAGGTCATGCCCTACGAGGACGCCAAGACCTACCGCTTCAACCCCTTCGACCTGACCAAGGTCTGGCCCCACGCCGACTACCCCCTGATCAAGGTGGGTAAGATGACCCTGAACAAGAACCCCGAGAACTTCTTCGCTCAGATCGAGCAGGCTACCTTCTCACCCTCTAACTTCGTTCCGGGTATTGCAGCTTCCCCCGACAAGATGCTGCTGGGCCGTATCTTCTCCTACCCCGATGCCCACCGCTACCGCGTTGGCACCAACTTCGCTGACCTGCCGGTCAACTACGCGAAGAACGCTGAAGTGAACAACTACAGCCAGGACGGCGCTATGCGCTACACCTTCAACAGCCCCGACACCCCCGTCTACGCCCCCAACACCTTCGGTGGCCCCCACGCTGACGCTGCCCGCGCCGGTGAGGGTTCTTGGGAAGCTGACGGCGCTCTGGTTCGCGCTGCTGCTACCCTGCACGCTGAGGACGACGACTTCGGCCAGGCTCGCACCCTCTACGCCGATGTCATGGATGATGCTGCTAAGGCTCGTCTGGTCGAGAACATCGCCGGCCACGTTGGTGCTGTTGTCTCTGACGAGATTCGTGAGCGTGCCTTCAAGTACTGGGATTCAGTCCACGAAGAGCTCGGTGCCCGCGTCCGTGAAGCCTACAAGCACAACAACGAGAAGAACGACGAGCCCACTCCCCAGACCACCTAAGGTCTGCGGTCGAGCCTAGCTTGTCGTGAAGAAGCCGCCCCCGGCGTCCTGATAGTCAAGGACGCCGGGGGCGGCTTTATTTGCTGCCGGCAGATGGAGCGAGGCCCCGGCGCTGTGCCGTATTAGGCAGCGCGCCTTATTCGGCGATGTGCTTGGGGGCGTCTTCTTCGTCGCGTTCCTTCTTCTCAAAGGGCCACCACCAGGCGGCTTCGCCCAGCAGGTACATGGTGGCCGGGATGAAGGTGGTGCGGATCAGGAAGGCGTCCATAGCAACGCCCAGGGCCAGGGCGAAGCCGATGGGGCGCACGGCGGTGAGGTGGGAGAAGATGAAGCCTGCGAAAACGGCGACCATGATGACGCCGCAGGCGGTCACAACGGCCCCGCCCTGCTTGTACCCCAGCACAACGGCGTCGCCTGCCGAGTGGCCCTGACGGTGGGCATCTCGCATGCCCGAGACGATGAAGATTTGGTAGTCCACCGAGAGGCCGAAGAGGATGCCGATCAGCAGGATGGGCAGGAAGGCCAGGATGGGGCCGGGCTGGGTGACGCCGAAGATGTCGGCGAGCCAGCCCCACTGGTAGACGGCGACGACGGCGCCGAAGGAGGCCAGGGTGGAGAGCAGGAAGCCGATGGTGGCCATGACCGGCACGATGATGGAGCGGAAGACAAAGGCCATGAGCACCAGGCAGAGGGCAATCACCACCCCGAGGTAGAGCGGGATAGAGCTTGAGATACGCTCTGAAATCTCGATGTTAGCCACGGTAGAGCCGGTCAGGCCGATAGTGGTTGCGGTGGCTTTTTCGGTGGCTTCGAGCTTGTCGTTCATGGAGTGAACGGTGGCGAGGGTGCTGTCTGCCGAGGGCCCTTCGGTGGGGAAGAAGGCCAGGATGGCGGTAGCGTTGTCGTCACTGGTAGCGACGATGGCGACGCTTTCAATTTTATTGTTTTTGAGGCGGTCGGCCACGTCGAGGGCTACGTCGCGCAGGCGGGCTTCGTCGCCGGGGACGGTGAGGGTCAGGCCCGCGATGATGGGGCCGTTGACGCCTTCACCGAACTTTTCGGAGATGGTCTGGTAGGCCTGGTAGGAGGTTGAGTCGGTGGCCTGGTAGGAACCGTCGGGTAAGCCCAGGCGGAGGGAGGTAGTGGGAATGATAGCCAGTACCAGCACGGCTACCGCTACGAAGGTCATGGCGAAGGGATGGCGGGTGACGAAGCCGCCCCAGCCCTTATAGGCCGCTTCGATTTCGGCGAAGGCTTCGCGGCGGTTGCGGGGTACCTGGATTTCCTGGGTGCGGGCCAGGTTGAGCTGGGTGAGTTCTTCTCGCTGGGCGCGGGTCAGCAGGCGGGTGCCCAGCAGGCTCAGGATGGCCGGTACCAGGGTCAGGGAGGAAGCCACGACCAGGGCTACGGCGAAGGCCCCGGCAAAGCCCATGATGGCCAGGAAGGGCAGGCCGGTGAGGCAGAGGGCTGAGAGGGCGATGATGTTGGTCATGCCGGCAAAGAGCACGGAGTGGCCCGCAGTCGAGTTGGCGGTGCCTACCGCATCGAGCACGTCGGCACCGTCGCGCAGTTCTTCGCGGAAGCGGTAGAGAATCAGCAGGGCATAATCGATGCCGACACCCAGGCCCAGCATGAGGGCGAGGACGGGGTCGGTTACGGTCATGCCGATAAAGGCGGTGCTGGTGTAGACCAGGGCAACGGCGGTACCGGCTCCAATCAGGGCAAGCACCAGGGGGAGACCCGCGGCGACGACCGCACCCAAGGTAATCAGCAGGACGATAAAGGCTACGACCAAGCCAATAATTTCTGAGATACCGAAGACGTCGCTGACATCCTGGTCGAGTTCGTAGCTGTAGTTGACAGTCAGGCCGGTGTCTTTGAGCGTATTAAAGGTGCTAAAGACCTCTTCCCGCACTGAGGTAGGCAGGGAGTTGCTGTCTTGGTTGAAGGCAATATTGACGATGGCTGCGGTGCCGTCTTCGCTGACCATGTTGGTGTCAGCTGCCGCGTCAAGCTCGCGCTGGGCTGCATCGACCTTATCCTGGTTTGACCGCAGGGTGGTGCGGGCTTCGACCAGGGTAGCTTCCTGGGCCGCCAGATCGGGGGCAAGAGCGGCGATTTCTTCCTGGCTGAGCCCCTGGGGTAGGGCGGCTTTCGCAGCGTCCAGCTGGGTCTGGCCTTCATCGATCTGGGTTTTGGCCTGTTCCAGCTGGGCTTTAGCGTCCTCCAGCTGGACGGAGGCCTGGCTCACCGTATCCGCCGCTACGAATGGGTCGAGGGATCCGGCGACTTCGGGTAGCTCATCAATGGTGGTGACAGCCTGGGCGATAGCCTGCTTCTGGGTGTCGGTAAATCCCCCGTCTGCCTCAAGCACTACATAGCCGCTGGAAATACCGTTTTCGGGTATCTTGGCCTGCAAGTCTTCCCGAACCGCCTCAAAGGACGCCCCCGGCATGGTGTAACTGGCTGTCGCACCTCGTGCTAGGGTCAGCGCCCCTACCCCAGCTAGGGTCAATAGCACCAGCCACAGCACAAGGGTGGTACGGGCATGACGAGCCGCAGTAAGGCCGAGCGTGCGCAGGGCACCGGTCATGGGGGAACTCCTGAGTAAGAGGCGGGGGGGGTTACTGTGATTCTACTACTGAGATGAGCTGGCGTACCTGTTCCATGGGTAGGGTGGCGTGGGGCGCCAGGGCGTTGATGCGTACAGCGCTACTATCACCTGTGGCAAAGAGTTTGAGGGCCTCAAGGGCCGGGGCGCTACGAACCACCAGGGTTGGGTCTAGAGCTGCCACCTCGGCAGCCGTTGTGAAGACCAGGGCCACATTTTCTTCGCTCTCGTCATCCTTCTTGAGAATAACGGGACGACCTGCCGGGTCGTCTGCCCGAACACCCAGAAGTAGCACCGAGGCTGGTGCAGTAAGGGACATGAGCAAATCATGCATGTTTTCCTCAATGAGGGCACGCTGGGCAGGCATGTTGTGCGGGGATCCAAGAACCCACTGGATTTGAGCCTTTTCGATGAAGCACTCGTGGTCGCTACCGGGGTCAAGGACCAACACGTCAATGCTCTGGTCATGCGCCACCTGTAAGAAGACTTTCATGGCATGCTCTACCACCAAACGAGGGTTGGGCTGGTTCTGGGCCTGAGCCGAGTAGGTCTGAGCCGGTTCGGTTGCCGTGTAGGCCGTCAAGGCCCGCATACCGTTGGCTAGGCGAAGCACCTGGTAGTTAAGCTGGGGGGTGCCCTCGGGTGTGACGGTACTCTGCGTGATATCCATCAGGAGGTTGCCCCCCAGGGCGGTACGGACGACATTCGCCAGGGACTGCTCGCTTCTGGCGGCTGCGAAGCCCGCCAGCGCCTCGGTGAGGTAGCGGTTCACGGGGCCTACCGGCAGAGCACCTTCCTCGCCTGCCTCAATAAAGCCTGTGCCCCGGCGTCCTGCCAGGCGTACAGCTGCCCAGTCCGGTACATGCTCGGGATCACGGGGGAAAAGTTCAAAGTGGGCGCGAATGTCGCGGGCACTCAGGCGCCCTTCGCCCTTCCAGTCCACCGGCTCGTGGGCCCGGTCATAGGACGCCCCAATCTGGTACTGGGGCTCAGGCCAGTTAGTTGCAGTAATCACCACAGATGCGGTGAACCAGGTCCCCTCCCCCTCGACAAAAGAGGCGTGCTGTAGCTGCTCAATAGCCGGTAGCACCGGGCTACCGGGTTTAATGGGGCCCACGGTGCCCACGTAGTCCTGCTCATCTCGAGATTCAGTCACACGCACAAAGACCGTCTCAGACAGGGGTTTGATATCAAGCACCAGTTCGTTCCAGCCGGGTTCAACCTTGACTGTGCCCAGCATCCAGCTGCCGATAGCGTTGAGGGCGTCTTGCACCAGAGCGGGGCGTTCAATCTCTAGGTAACGGGGCGAAGAGGGCGACATACTATATCCTGTAGGTTTGGGCGAAGCGAAACCCTGTAGGGCCCTGTCCGAAGAAGGGCCGAGGGTGCGAGTTATCTACCCTATTAAACCAAGAAACTACCCATCTCAGAGAAGAGCACACCCACCTTCTCACGGAGTGATTCTCCACCTAGTTTCAGGGAAGGGCCTGAATATGTCAGAAATTCAAGCTCTTACCGCGGCAAAAAGGTGCGGGAGCACGGCAAGAGTTGCTAGCCTTGACCGTATGACTACTACACTGCAGGATCTGATTGACGATTCAATCTTTATCTCCACCGAGTACCAGGCCCGCCTTGCTGAAATCAGCGGCGGCGCAGAATGGACGGTGGACTTCTCTGCACCGTCATTCACCCTCCAGTCTGATGCTTCCGTAAGCCTCACCCCCTACCTGCTGGGCACCGAATCTGAGAACCGCGGTTCCTGGATTTGGTCGTGGCAGGAGCTCGGTCACTTCCCCGACCGCGTCGTTTCGGCAGCAATCCAGGCGCGTGAAGGCGGAGCGAAGCACAGCATCTCTGAGCTCACCACCGACGAGCTCCCCCTCGATTCCGGGCTAGCCCGCAAGCTGACACTAGCGTCCAAGGCCCTCAGCGGCATCTACGCCCACTACCCCGTTACAGCCGGGGCAGGCGTCCGCGCCTGGATTCTGCTCGATGGCAGCCAGCTTGAACTTGAGGCTCCCACCGTTAACCGCATGGGCCAGGTCATGGCGCAGGCTCTGCAGACCGGTACCGCCGTCAACCACCTGCGGGCGGTCGATTCCTACGCCAAGCTGCGCGGTGCCCACATTGCCTGGGACACCGAAGCCACCGCGGTCATTACCGCTTCGGACGGCGCCCTGCGCCTCTGGTTCGACAACGGCAAGATTTCGGGTATTGAAGCTGCGGAGCCCCAGGTTGGTGCCGACGAGCTGGCCCGTCTGGCTCAGGCTGCCCGTGACCTGCGCGAGCAGCTGGCTGCTGAGCGTCAGGGCATTGAAGCTCTTGCAGCCCAGGAGGCCGCAAGCCAGGTCGCAGCCCGCGACGAGGCAGCCCGCCTGGCCGCTGAAGAAGCTGCCCGTGAGGACGAAGCTCGTGCCGAGGCTGCCCGCGCAGCTGAAGCTGAGGCTCTAGCTGCTGAACAGGCTGCCCTTGAAGCCCGCCAGGCTGACATTGCCGCCGCCGAAGAACGTGCCGCTGCAGAAGCCGCTGAGGCTGAGCGCCTCGAGAAGGAAAACGCCGAGCAGGCAGCTCGCGAAGAAGAGGTCGAAGGTACCACCACTACCGACCGCGTCTACCCCAACGCCGAGCAGCCCTACGACCGCGAACCTGCCGAAGATGCGCGCCCCGGCCGCGTCACCACCAGCGCTATCGCCGATGAGGATATCGTGCGCGATGAGCCCCCCCAGGCGGAAGAGCCCCAGGCCGGTTCCCTTGCTGCTGAGCAGGTTCTCGAAGAGGCTGAACAGGCTGCTAGCGACTACGAACTGGTTGACGAGCCTGCCCGTCCCGCCTCAGAGATCCGTGTGGCCGGTCAGGCTCCCGATTTGGAGGCTGAACGAGCAGAAGCTGCCACCAAGCCCAAGGAAGAAAAGAAGGGCTTCTTCAGCCGTTTCTTCGGCCTCTAAGCCCTTTCTCAAGCGAGCATCAGTGGCTACCCGGCACACCCCGGGTAGCCACTTTTGTCTCTGGCGGTAAGATAAGGAGGCCAGCCCCACTACGGGCATATGGCCGCAAGAGGCCTGGGCGCTAGCATACACTATGAGGGAATCAAGGAAGACAGCAGTGAACATGGCTAAAAACGAGCAGGTAGCTGGCGGCTTCTATGCCTTTTTCTGCTATCTCTTCTGGGGGCTCTTCCCCCTCTACTTCCTACTCGCTGCCCCTGCCGCTCCCCTGGAAATTGTGGCAGGCCGGGTGCTCTTTTCACTTCTCTTCTGTCTTGTTCTGTTACCTTTTACTCGGCAGGTCAAATCTCTCGTGACCGTCCTGGGCAACCTAGGCCAGGTGGGTCTGCTGTTGGTCGCCAGCCTGCTCATCTTTGGTAACTGGTTGCTCTATGTTATTGCCACCACCAGTAACAACGTCATGGAAGCCTCCCTGGGTTACTACATCAACCCCATCGTCTCTGTAGCCCTGGGCGTAGTTTTTCTGGGCGAGCGCCTGCGCCCCCTTCAGTGGGCTGGTATCGGGATAGCGGTGCTGGCTGTGCTGGTCATGATGGTCTTCTACGGTTCAGTGCCCTGGCTAGGGTTAGGGCTGGCTTTTACCTTTGGTTTCTATGGCCTAGTGAAAAAACGGGTCGGGGCGGTGCCTGCGCTGGTATCGCTCACTCTGGAGACCCTTCTGCTCACCCCGCTGGCAGCTGTGCTCATGTGGTACTTTGCCCGCAGTGGCCAGCTCACCCTGCTGGCGGAGGGGCCGGCCCATTTCTGGATTCTGGCTGCCAGCGGCGTCATCACTGCTGTTCCCTTGCTCCTCTTTGCCGGTGCTGCTGCCCGTATCCCCCTGTCTGTCCTGGGGATGGTGCAGTATGTAGGCCCCACCCTGCAGTTCTTGCTGGCCCTCTTCGTCACCCAGGAGCACCTCTCAGCGGGGCGTTGGGCCGGTTTTGTGCTGATTTGGGTCGCTGCGGCTTTCTTTATCACCGATTCCCTGATGGCCCAGCGCAGGGCACGTGCCCAGCAGCCGTCCGCCCAGCTGATCTCCCCCGATACCAATACCGGTATGCTGCCCCAGGTTAAGGCTAACTAGGCCAGCTCCTACCAGAACAGCAACCCAGGCCCGCATGTAAGGGGCCTGGGCTGCTGTATATCCACTCGGATTTGAGGAAAGCTACTGGGCGGTGGGGTTAAGGACGCGCGAGAGGAAGAGCTGGGTGCGTTTGTGTTGGGGGTTGCCAATCACCTCATCTGATGAGCCTTCCTCAACGACGACGCCGCCGTCCATAAAGACCACGCGGTCAGCTACATCGTGTGCAAAAGCCATCTCGTGGGTTACCACAATCATGGTCATACCCTCGGCGGCGAGCTGGCGCATGATGGAAAGCACGTCGCCCACGGTCTCAGGGTCAAGAGCACTGGTGGGCTCGTCAAAGAGCATGAGGGCAGGGTTCATGGAGAGGGCACGGGCAATGGCTACGCGCTGCTGCTGGCCGCCGGAGAGCTGGTCGGGGTGACGCTCAGCCTTATCAGCCAGGCCTACCTTCTCAAGGTTAGCCAGGGCAATCTGCTTGGCCTCAGCCTTAGAGCGCTTGAGAACCTTGACCTGGGCAACGGTACAATTTTCCAGCACGGTCAGGTGGGGGAAGAGGTTGAACTGCTGGAAGACCATGCCCACGGAGCGGCGCATGGCATCGATATCAACATCGGGGTCGGTGACCGAATGGCCGGCCACCTCGATGCTGCCCGAGTTCGGGGTTTCCAGCAGGTTGACGCAGCGCAGCAGGGTAGACTTGCCCGAGCCGGAGGGGCCGATGAGGCAGACAACTTCGCCGGGGGCTACCGACATGTCGATGCCCTTGAGAACTTTTACCTCTCCGTAGGACTTATGCAGGTTAGTGATGGTGACGGACGCGGGTGCGGTCTGGATGGTCATGGCTGGTTCTTCCTGGGGTAGGTGGATGCTTTACTTGCGGGAGCGGGCCTTGGCGCGCTTTTCGAAGCGGCGGGCGAGGAAGCCCAGCGGGACGGTGATGATGAGGTAGCAGGCACCGGCAAGAACCAGCGGGGTCAGGCCCGCTCCGGAGCCCGAGATTCCTTCACGGCCGAACTTGGTCAGTTCGTACTGAGCCACCGACATACCGAGTAGGTAGACCAGGGAGGAGTCCTTGGTGAGCAGGATAATCTCGTTGGTGAGCGGGGGCAGGACGATGCGGAATGCCTGGGGGATGATGACGGTGACCATGGCGCGGGTGTGGCTCATGCCCAGGGAGCGGGCTGCCTCGTACTGCCCCTTGGGCACAGCTTCCAGACCTGCGCGCAGCACCTCACCGATGTAGGCCGCTGAGACCATACCCAGGGCCAGCATGACGGTGACGTAGTTGTTCAGGCGCAGACCAAAGGCCAGGGGAATACCGTAGCCAAAGGCAATGAAGACCAGCAGCGCGGGCAGGCCGCGGAAGAGCTCAATGTAGAGCGAGGCTAGCCACCGGTAGGGGGCAACTGATGAGATCTTCATCAGGGCCAGCAGGATACCGCCAGCCAGACCCACGACAAAGCCCAGAGCCGTATAAATCAGGGTGTTCTTGAGGGCAACCGTGATGATGCTGGGAAACTGCTGGGCGATAATCTCGGGATTAAAGGCCTTATCACGCAGGGTTCCCCAGTCAGCGACAAGGATAACGGCAAGTGCGATGATGGCCAGCAGGGCGTACTGGGCGTAGCGGGCGTAGGTTTGTTTCTGCCGGGTCGACAGGGCCATGGGTGGTTTTCCTTTGCTTGTGCCGGTTGCCCGGGCATAGGTCTTCGAGAACTAGATGAACGGGGAAGGGGGTAGGCTGCGCCTGCGCTAGCCTACCCCCGTTGGTGAGCTTGGGTTTATGCTACTACCCGTTGTCCGTGATTACTGGGATACGCCCAGGTATTTTTCGCGCAGATCTGCCAGGCGGCCGTCCTCTTCCATCTTCTGGAGGGTGGCGTTGGCTGCATCCAGCAGGGCGGTGTTCTCGGTGGCTACGGCACCGGCAATCTGCTCGCCGGTCTCAATTTCCTGCACAACGGAGAGGGAGGAATCTGAGGTCAGCATTTCAGAAAGGACGGTGATGTTGCCAACGATGGCATCGACCTGGCCGGTCTGCACTGCCTGCAGGAGCAGGCCGTTGTCTTCGTACTGGACGGTGTTAGCACCGGCATCCTGGGCGTACTTTTCACCGCTGGTAGCCTGCTGCACACCGATGTTGCGGCCGGAGAGGTCAGCGTCGCTCTTGATGTCGGAGCCAGCGGGAACCAGGATCGCCAGGTTGTCGTCGACGTAGGAGTCGGTGAAGTTCATGACGGTCTTGCGCTCATCGGTGATGGTGATGCCAGACAGGGCAATGTCGCACTGCTTGGAGGAAAGCGCTACACCGGACTGGATACCCTCGAAGCTGGTGGTGAACATGTCGGCTTCGACACCCAGGTCTGAGGCGATAGCTGCTGCGATATCGGCATCCAGGCCAACAATCTTGCCGTTTTCTTCGTATTCGAAAGGAGCGTAGGGAGGGTTGGTGCAGACGGTCAGTTTGCCCTCTGAAATCAGGGAAACGCCTGACTCGGTGGTGGTGCCGGTGCTAGATGAGCCACAGGCGGTGAGCATCAGGGCGGCTGCGGCGAGAGCGAAGGGAGCCTTCTTCATGGTGTACCTCGTATCTAAAACTGTGTAGGTGCGATGTGCTTTGAGGTTTATTCTGCACGCCTATGCGTAAAAATGCAAACCTATGCATGAATATTCATTATGAATTTTTTACACACGCCCAAGATGAGCTTTAGGCACAAACATGACAAAATAGGCAGGGTGAACCGAGCAGACCTTAACAAAAAGACCACCGACATCTCATCCATGTTCGATCAGGTAGCCGAACGCTACGACCTGATGAACGGCATCATGTCGCTGGGCCAACACATCTACTGGCGTAAGCAGACCGTTGCTGCGGTCGACGCCCACCCCGGCCAGAAGGTCCTTGACGTCGCCGCAGGAACCGGCACCTCGTCCGAACCCTTCGCCGACGCCGGTGTTAAGGTCATCGCCGCCGACCTCTCCGAGGGCATGCTGGCCGTAGGGCGCCGCCGCCGCCCCGACATCGAGTTCGTACAAGCGGACGTCACCGCCCTCCCCTTTGCCGACGAAGAGTTTGACGCCGTCACCATGAGCTACGGCCTGCGCAACGTCGCCGACTACCCCCAGGCCCTGCGCGAACTCTACCGCGTAACCAAGCCCGGCGGACGCATCGTCATCAACGAGTTCTCCACCCCCACCTTCGCGCCCTTCCGCGCGATCTACCGCAACTACATCATGAAGCTGATTCCGCCGGTTGCGCGCAAGGTCTCATCTAACCCCGAAAGCTACGAGTACCTGGCCGAATCCATCCTGGCCTGGCCCGCCCAGGACGAGCTGGCCCGCCACTTCACCGAAGCAGGCTGGCAGAACGTTCAGTATAAGAACCTGACCGGCGGCATTGTAGCCCTGCACCGCGCTTATAAGCCCGCGCAGTAAACCCGGTAGACTTACACCAGCAGCTTGCCGCGGCTCTGGACCGCAGCCACCCACCGAAGAAATGTGAAAGACACCGTGACTGAACCCACCAGCTCCCCTATGAGCGTTGAAGCGCTCATGCCCGAAGCTGACTTCAACCTGCCCAAGGGGTTTGAACTCATTGCGCAGGACGCTGAACTCGGCCCCAAGATTCTTGAGGCCCTTTCTGAGGTTGAGCAGCGCCTAGAACGCGCGGTTGCCCAGACCAATCACCTGGCAGACGTGGCCTCCCGCCACCTGCTTTCTGCCGGTGGCAAGCGGGTACGCCCCCTGCTTACCCTACTGGCAGCAGAGGCCGGTGGCGGCATCAACGACCGGGTCATCGACGCAGCTGTTGTCGTTGAGCTGACCCACCTGGCTACCCTCTACCACGACGACGTCATGGACGATGCCCCCAAGCGTCGCGGTGTAGATACCGCCCAGAACATCTGGGGCAACTCGGTCGCTATTCTGACCGGCGACCTCATCTTCTCCCGTGCCTCCCTGATTGTTTCCGAACTGGGTGGCCGCGCTCTAGCTGTTCAGGCCCAGACCTTTGAACGCCTGGTACTGGGTCAGCTCTTTGAGACCACCGGCCCCGAGAAAAACGAAGACATTCTCAGCCACTACATTAAGGTCATCGAGGGCAAGACCGGCTCCCTCATTGCAGCAGCAGGTTCCTACGGCACTATCCTGTCGGACTCCCCCGAGGCAACCGTGCAGATGCTGGCCCGCTACGGCGAATTGGTAGGCGTAGCCTTCCAGCTGGCCGACGACGTCATCGACGTCACCAGCTCGGGGGCGGCGTCCGGCAAGACCCCCGGCACCGACCTGCGCGAGGGCGTCCCCACCCTGCCCACCATCCTGCTCGACCGGGCTGCCGCAACCGGCGACCTTGAAGCCCAGCACGTCCAGCAGCTGATTCAGGGCGATCTCACCAGCGACGAGGCTCTAGCCGAAGCCGTTACAGCGCTCTCAGCCCACCCGGTCACCGCAGAAGCCTGGGAGATTGCCTACCAGTGGGCTGATGACGCTATCGCAGCCATCGAGCCCCTACCCGACTCAGTCGTCAAAGAAGCGCTCAAATCTTTCGCTCACGCCGTCGTCCACCGCGACGCCTAGAGCTAATCCCGGCGGGAAACCGCCGGGATTTTTTTGCCCAATTTTCCATCCACTATTTGAGATTTATTTATCACTTGCTAGTCTGAACCCACATACTACAAAAGATTCATTCACACGTTAGCCTGCGGAGGACTACTCACATGAGTTCAAACCCCACCTCAGCGCCCAAGAAACGAGAAGGCTTCTCAAGCCGCAAGGTCTTCATCTTTGCAGCTATCGGTTCAGCCGTTGGTCTCGGTAACATCTGGCGCTTCCCCTACGTCGCCTACGATAACGGCGGCGGCGCCTTCATGATCCCCTACCTGGTCGCCCTGCTCACCGCGGGTCTGCCCTTCCTCTTCTTTGACTACGTCATCGGTCACCGCGCCCGCGCATCCTCTCCCCTGGCCTTCCGCCGCCTGAACCGCAAGACCGAGTTCATCGGCTGGTGGCACATGGGCATTAACTTCATCATCGCTATCTACTACGCAGCGATTCTTGCCTGGGCTGCCCGCTACTTCATCTACTCCTTCACCCACGCCTGGGGTGACGATCCGCAGACCTTCTTCTTCGCGGACGTCCTGCAGCTAGCTGACCCCGTAGCCCTCACCTTCGACTTCGTCCCCGGCATCCTCTACCCCCTGATCGGCATCTGGGTGCTTCTGGCCCTCATCATGTCCCTGGGCGTGCAGAAGGGTGTAGGCCTGGCTAACGTCTTCTTCATCCCCGTGCTGGTCATCATGTTCCTGGTCATGGTCGGCTACTCCCTGACCCTGGACGGCGCAATGACCGGCCTCGATGCCCTCTTCACCCCCGACTGGGCCGCTCTGACCGAGCCCGGTGTCTGGGTTGCAGCCTACGGCCAGATCTTCTTCTCCCTGTCCATCGGCTTCGGCATCATGATTACCTACGCCTCCTACCTGAAGAACAAGACCAACCTGACCGGCTCCGGCGCGGTTGTGGGCTTCGCTAACTCCTCCTTCGAGCTGCTGGCCGGTATCGGCGTCTTCGCAGCCCTGGGCTTCATGGCAACCGCCGCTGGCACCCAGGTCTCCGAGGTAGCAACCTCAGGTATTGGCCTGGCCTTCATCGCCTTCCCCACCATCATCTCCCAGGCCCCCGGCGGCACCCTGATCGGTGTGCTCTTCTTCGGCTCCCTGCTCTTTGCAGGCTTCACCTCCATGATCTCCATCGTCGAGGTTATCGTTGCCGGTGTTGAAGACAAGTTCAACCTGGGCCGTGTGCGCTCCACCCTGCTGGTCATCGCCCCCATCGCGGTAATCTCAACCCTGCTCATGGCCACCACCTCCGGCCTCTACGTCCTGGATATCCTGGATAACTTCGTCAACCAGTTCGGCATCCTCGCCGCAGGCCTGGTCTCCATCTTCGTAGTTGCCTACCTGCTACGCGCCCTGCCGATCTTCCGCGACCACCTCAACGAGCGTTCGTCCTGGAAGATGGGCAAGCTCTGGATGATCCTGCTGGCAGGCGTCACCCCCCTTATCCTGGGCTACTCCCTGATCAACACCTTCATCGGCCTGATCAACGAACCCTACGAGGGCTACCCCGACCAGATGCTCAACATCTTCGGCTGGGGCATGGTCATCGCCCTGCTGGTCGTAGCCATCATCATCTCCATGCTGCCCTGGTCTAAGACCTCCCGCGCAGCGCTGACTCCCCCGGCTCCCCCGATTGCCGGCGGCAAGGTCGTCCACGGCCACGTAGACGCCACTGCCCAGTCGGCAGCCCAGTCAGCCACCGAAAAGGAAGGTGCCTAGCATGAGCTCCATCGCCATCGTTATGCTGATTGTCTCCATCGCCCTCATCTGGGGCGGCCTGGGCCTGGCCCTGGTTCACCTCTCCCGCAACCCCGACGATTCGGGTAGCGAGGTAGAGACCGACGAGACCGCAGTTCCCTGGGCCTCCGAAACCGCCCAGAAGTAACCGGCTCTCCGCAGAGAAAAGCCCCTCCACACGCGGGTGTGGAGGGGCTTTTTAGAGCTCTCGATGCTGCTTATGAAGGAAAGGTAGGCTCGCGCTGGATGGAGCCCAGCAGATTCCGAGCGCGCGAGGAAATAAATCTGCGGGCGGAATAGGCGTAAGCCTGACCCTCACGCCCCGCCTGACGGCGGATTTCGTTCGCTCTTGTGTGCTCGCGCGCTCGCACTCGCTCACTTCATCGAGCCAGCAGCTTCGCTGCGAGCCTACCTTTCCTTGTCTAAGACCCTACGGCCGCACCACCCTGACGCTGATCCCGTTCTCGCCCCAGGCTGCTGCGAGTTCTTCGAGCTGGGCGGTGTGCGGGGTGGTGAAGAAGCGGCGGACGGCCGGGGCGAATTTCTCGTGCTGGGCTAGTTGGCCGTGTTCCAGGGTTGAGAAGATTCCGCCGCCCCGGTCGTCGTAGACCAGCACATCGAGGTTGGGTTTGCGTTCGAGGGGGCCGATGTTGAGGGAGCCGGTGTCGTGCAGGAAGGTGAGGTCTCCGACGAGCACGCGTACCGGGCGGTTGAGGGCCAGGGAGATTCCGGACGCGGTGGCGATGGTGCCGTCGATACCGGCTAGTCCGCGGTTGGCAAAGACCAGGGGTGAGGCTGCCAGGGAGGGGGCGATGAGGTCAAGGTCGCGGATGAGGTTGGATGAGCCCACCATCAGCACTGCGTCATCTTCTAGGCAGCTCCACCAGGTGGCTTCTGCCAGGGCGTAGCCTGCGGTGCGGTCGGCTGAGCTTGCGCCGGGTTGGTCGTTCAGGGTGTAGGTGCCTGCCCGGTAGTTGGCGACCTGCTGGTTCAGTTCCCGGGCTAGTTCCTGCCCGGCTTCGCTCCAGCTGGTCGTCCATTTGTGGCCGTCCTCGGTGGTAGCTCCCCGACCTGTGCCTGCGAAGTTGGCCAGTTCAGCCAGGGTTGCAATCTCCCGCAGGTCAAGGGCCCCGGGCTCATACCAGGGGGCAGGTGAGGGGGCGTAGAGAGCGCGTTCTACCGCGGAGTTAGCCAGTAGGGTGGCAACCGGCCGGGAGAGGGTGGGGTGACCGAAGATAACGGCCCGCTCAACCTGCTGCCCCAGGTGCCCTGCCAACACCTGTCGGTAGGCGGGCACGGCCAGGGGTGAGAAGCGGGCGTTCGATGAGGGTTCGGCAAGCAGGGGCAGTCCCTGCTGCTGGGCAAAGGCCTGGGCGATAGGCCCTGCTTCGTCACCGGCTACCACGACGGTACGGCGGGTGGTACCGGCGCCGTCCGTCCGCCCAGCCCCATTGCCAGTTCCTGCGCGTAGCCAGCTAGCTGCGCTGGGGTCAGCCGGGGGTAGTGGGGTGGCAGGTGCCGGTGGGTTTTCGGCCAGCGAGCGCGCCCACCGTTCTAGGATCTGCTGGTCTAGAGGGTTGGGGGTAAGCGGGGTGTCAAGGGCCAGGTTGATCTGGACGGGGCCCCGCGGGGTGCTTGAGGGAACGTCCCAGTTATCTGCTGAACGCCCGGTCAGTGCAGCGAGCGCCGCGTTGAGTTGGGCGCTCTGGGAGTCTGCGGGGTCGGCCGCGTAGTTTTCTAGGGTGCAGGACGCCCGGGTGTGGGCCGACGCTATATTGCGCTGGTCGGTGGTTTGGTTGGCCCCGGTGCCCTGGAGCCGGGCAGGGCGGTCGGCTGAGAGCAGGGCCAGGGGGACGCCAGCGTGGTAGGCCTCCATGAGGGCCGGGAGGCATTCGCCCACAGCGGTACCGCTGGTGGTGACCATGCCGACCGGATGGCCGCTGGCTTTGGCCAGCCCCAAGGCGGTGAAGGCGGCACTGCGCTCGTCGATACGCACGTGGGCCTCTAGTACCCCGGCCTGGTCCAGGGCTGCTAGGGCGTAGGCCAGGGGGGCGGAGCGTGAGCCCGGAGCGATGAGAACATGCCGCATTCCTGCCCGCACCAGGGTGTCGAGCACAGAAATTGCGGTCATAAAGGAGGTTGAGGGTGCATCAGTCACCCCACCAGTTTACTCGCTGTCCTCTTCGAGACTCGGCCAGGTTCTGCCGCTGCCCGGCTGCCATTGCTCAAGCAGGCGGTAGCAGGCTTCGATTCGACGGTGCCACCAGGCGGTGCGTTCGGGGCTGGCAGCTACCTCTTTTAGCAGCCGGAGCTCGGGAGTGACATTCCGCAGGGGCAGCTCCCCGTCCCGGGCCACAAGGGGGTGGGCGGTAACGTCCTTGGCCATCAGTGAGACCGTGCCCAGGCCGCACCCGTAGGGCAGCTGCGGCAGGGCAGCAGCCAGCGCTGCCCCGGTGCGGATGCCGACCGAACTTTCAAGGGCAGATGAAACAACCGCAGGCAGACCCGCCTGCTCTACGATGTGCAGGGCCCGCCTTACCCCGCCCAAGGGGGCAGCCTTAATAATGAGCACATCGGCAGCGCCCAGGCGGGCAACACGCAGCGGGTCATCAGCCTTACGGACGGCCTCATCGGCGGCAATCAGCAGGGGGTTACCGTGTGCCCGCAGCTGATCGCGAACCCGCGCCAGCCCCTCAATACCCGGGACCGGCTGCTCAGCGTAGAGCAGGTCGTAGTCAGCTAACTCATTGAGAGCGCGGACGGCCTGGGCCTCAGTCCAGCCGCCGTTCGCATCGATCTTCAGGCGGGCTCCCGGGCAGGCGTCGCGCACCGCGGCTACCCGGGCTAGATCTTGGGTTAGAGATTCTTCAAAAGGCAGCCCAGCTTCAGCCACCTTGATTTTGACTTCCCGCACCTGCCCCTCGTAGCGGCCCAGCACCGCCTCAACTTCGTCAGCAGCCACCGCCGGAACCGTAGCGTTAAGGGGAATACTGGTGCGCAGCGGCTGCGGGTAGGGCAGCCAGGCCGCCTCGATGGCGCAGGCCAGCCAAGCGGACGCCTCTGCCGGCTCGTACTCGGTAAAAGCAGCAAATTCCCCCCAGCCAGCCGGGCCTTGAATCAGGGCGGTTTCGCGCAGGGTGACACCGCGGAACTTCACCCGCATGGGCAGGGCTACGACGCGGGTAGCGGCCAGGATTTCTTCGAGCGGGGGCAGGGCAAAGCCCAGGGGCAGGGAGCTAGCTGTCATACCTTCTAATCTACTCTTTCGCCGTTTCTGCGGGGCTGTGTGCAGGTGCTCGCGCAACATTAGGGGTTCTCTCAGGAAAGTCCCATGTGAGTTTGTCACAATAGCAGTGCAGGCTGAGCCTGTCAGCTCCTAGCAGGGTCTAGGGCTGAAATAGCAGGCAGGGCTTGGTAGGCTCGTTGAGGTGTCTACACGCGGCAGAAAGGTCTTTGGGGATAACTGTGAGTTTTGAGAAGCGCGATTCTAACGCTGTTTCTGGCACACCCGACGATGCCACCGAGGTGCTAACGCCCCAGGCCTACGACGACCGCACGGTCGCTCTGCCGGTGAGCCCCGGTGACGACGCCACCGAGGTGCTTCCCGCTTCACGGGCACGGGCTACTTTTACAGATGATGACGCCACCGTGGTACTCCCTGGCGCGCCTTCTGCTCCCCAGGGCGAGGCCATCAAAGCTAAGCTCCAGGCCGGTACCGCCAGTGGCCTGGCGGCAGCTAAAACCGGTTTTGCCGCCGCGCAAGCAGCGGCCCAGGAGGCAGCGCACCGGGTCAAAAAGGAACGTGCCGCACGCGCAGCGAGCAAGGCCCGCGCCCAGGCGGCAGCCCCGCGTCCGGACGCCGTCAGCGCCCACCGGGCGCCGCAGGCTAGCTACAGGGCCCCTGCCACTGCTCCACAAGGACGCCCCCGCCCCGGCCACCCGGCGCAGGGCTACGGCCAGGCGCCCTACAGCAGCCAGGCTCACTCAGGGGAATACTCCCCCTCGGGCCGGCTGCATATGCTCACTCCCTCGCATATTCGGCAGACTCGCCCCTCGCTCTGGACGCTGATCCAGCACTTCTTTGCGGCAGGAACCCTCTTCTGCCTTCTGGTGGCAGCCTTTGTTTTCTTTATTACAACGCCAACCGGCCAGGAGCTCGACGAGATTTCCTTCCAGGAGTTCTCCTACCAGTTCATGACCTACACCGAGCAGACCTCTACCCTGCTCGACTTCATCCCCACCGCCGCCGGTATTACCGCGGCTATCGGCATTCTCTTTGTGCTGCTGTGGAAGCACCGCTTTGTGCCAGCCCTGGTCGGTGTGGCCATTGCCGCCGGTGCTAACCTCACCACCCAGCTGCTGAAGAACTACATCATCATCAAGCCCAACCTGGGTATTCAGGAGGCCCTGGGTAACTCGGCGCCGTCCGGCCACACGACTTTCGCAGCCGCTGCGGGCCTGGCCCTCTTCCTGGCCTCCCCCAAGCGCTTCCGCCCCACCGTGGCCCTGATTAGCATGGTCTTTACGGTAGCGGCAGGCTATTCCACCGTGGTCAATGGTTGGCACCGCCCAGCCGATGTGGTCACAGCTATTCTGGTCACCGGTCTCTGGGGTGTTCTGGGGCTCGTGATTCTGCGTTTCATGCGCTCAGAAGAGCTTGATATGAGCGATACCCAGCGGTCGGGGTTGATTCTGGTTCCCCTGCTTTCTATCTCAGGGTTCTTCTCGGGTTTCTGCGCTCTGGCCCTCTACTGGGTCACCTACACCAACCCGATTCCCGGCTCTGCCTTTATGGCAGCGATCTGCCTAATTGGGGCGGTAGCGGCCCTGACCACAAGCACCCAGGTCGCCCTGCTACGCCCCCAGAACAAGAAGCGCAGCGCCTACCGAAAAGTTTGGGCTTACTAATACAGACTGGATTCACTTTAAAGACAAGAGCTACCCGGCATTTAGCTGGGTAGCTCTTTCTTTCTATCGCCTAAGCTTCTGAGCAAAATGTGCGAGGGACTTCTAGCCCTGCCCCAGGGTAATGGGGCCGGTGAGGCCGGAGGCGGCGTCCCCCTCGAAGGTGACGGTCGAGAGCCCCTGCCCCTCAGCCTCACGGGCTTCAAGCTTCATTAGGCGGTCAAGCAGAATACGGGTGGACCCGCCCGAATAGGGCAGCTGGTACATGGAGGCTGTGGTGGCCCCCTTGACCTTCTTCAGGGCAGAGTCAGCAATTTTCTGCACGGCATCTTCCATGGTGTCGGCCATGCGCTCGATAAAGGTGCTCTCTACCGGGGTGCCGTGACCGGGAACGAAGATACGGTAGCGGTCTAGCCCTGCCAGGGTGCGCAGGGTGCTGACCCACAGTTCGGGGTAGGAGTCGTCGAAGGCGGGGTCTGAGCCCTGCTCGATAATATCGCCGGCAAACAGGACGTCGTCTACGCCTACGAGAACGTCCCCGTCAGTATGGGCCAGGCCCAGGTACATGAGGGTCACGGCCCGCTGGCCTAGCTCTACGCGGGTAAAGGCCGGGCGGGTGCCGTCACCGGGCAGGAACCGGGTGGGCACTACAAGCTCGGTGTTGGGGCCAGCCTGGTGGGCCATCTCGGGTTCTAGCACCTCAACGTAAAGACGCTGGCGGTCGCCGTAGCTTTCGATAGCGCGGGCTGCGCGGGGGTGGGCCCAGATGTCGGTGACCCCGTCGGCGGCGAACACGGCATTGCCCATAAAGCGGTCGAAGTGCGCGTGGGTGTTGACCGCGACCAGGGGCAGGTCGGTGACCCGGCGGACCGCTCTTAGAATCTCAGCGCCCTGACGGGGCCCGGCGCCGGTATCAATCACCATAGCCTTCTCTGCGCCCACGATCAGGCCGGAGTTAAGACGGTAGTTATCCGTTGAGATCTGATAGATACCATCGGCAATTTCAAGAGTTCTAGCCATACTCTCTAAGGTACTGGACTCAGGCAGGTGAGCAACCTGTTTAAACCCCACTTGCGGGGTTATTTCTTGCCACACTGCACTTTTTGACAGCTCTCTGCCTACTCAGCGCAACCTTCTGTCATATTGCAGAAGCCTGTGAGCTACTAGACTAGAGGAGTGATGTCTTCTACTTCCGCCCCCGTTTCGCCCCCGTCCGCTCCCCTGCCTTGCGGCCGCTATGCGCCTTCCCCCTCCGGTGATCTGCACCTGGGCAACCTGCGCACCGCCCTACTGGCCTGGCTGATGGCTCGCTCAGCCGGGGGCCGTTTCGTGATGCGGGTAGAAGATTTAGACCGGGTCAAGAAGGGGGCCGCCGAGCGCCAGCTAGCTGACCTTGCCGCCTTGGGCATCGACTGGGACGGGCCGGTGCTCTACCAGTCCACCCGCCTAGCTGCCTACACGGACGCCCTTACCCGTCTGTGCGAGGCCGGGCTAGTTTACGAGTGCTACTGCACCCGCAAAGAAATTCAGGAGGCCTCCAGTGCCCCGCACGGCGCCCCCGGTGCCTACCCCGGCACCTGCCGCAACCTCACCGAGGCAGAAAGGGCTGAGCGCAGGCAGCTGAGGCCGGCGTCCTTGCGCCTCAAAGCCCAGGTGAGCAAATGGACTGTCACCGACCGTTTCGCCGGGGAATACACCGACGCTGTCGACGATTTTGTGCTGGTGCGGGCCGACGGGGTCTACGCCTACAACCTGGTGTGCGTGGTTGATGACGACTACCAGGGGGTCACCGAGGTGGTGCGCGGCGATGATCTGCTGCCCTCTGCTCCCCGCCAGGCCTATCTTGCTCACCTATTGGGGTTGCAGGTGCCCACCTACGCCCATGTCCCCCTGGCCCTCAACACCGAGGGCAAGCGCCTGGCTAAACGGGACGGGGCCGTGACCCTCGCCGAGCTCACCGCCGCCGGGGTCAGCACCGACCACATCATGCGCATGATTGCTGCTTCTATTCCGCTGCCCCCGCTCACCGGGGCGAGCGCTGGCAAAAGCGGCCCCCACCTGCCCGAAACCGCCGCTGAGATGCTCTCTGTCTTCAGCCCAGACCGTATCAAGCAGGCCCCCTGGACGGTGGTAGACCCGCTGCTTGAAAGCACCTGCGGGCTTTAGGAGGCGCTGTGAACCTCGCTGACCGCATACCGGCCGAACGCCGGGGCACCGCTGCCCTGCTTCTGATCCTCACTGGCTCCCTGGGTATTCAGATTTCAGCTGCGATTGTCTCGGTGCTCTTTGCCAGCGTTGGCCCCACCCAGGTCGCCGCCCTGCGTGCCCTGATTGCCGCTGTGGTTCTGTGGGCGCTGGTGCGCCCTAACCCCCTTGCCCTGCGGGGGCGGGACCTTCCTCAGGTGCTGGTCTACGGGCTGGTGCTGACCCTGATGAGCGTCTGCTTCTACAACGCGGTGCACCATATTCCTTTGGGTGTAGCGGTGACCTTTGAATATCTGGGTGCCTTTGTGGTGGCCCTGCTCGGTGTGCGGCGTCTGCGCGACGGACTCATCGCCTTTTTCGCTCTGGCCGGGGTCGTGATGATTGCCGGGCCTACCCTCGCGGGGGACGCCCACCCTATCGGCTTTATCTGGGCCCTCGGGTCAGCCGCCTCAATGGCCGGCTACACCATCTTCTCGGCCCGCATGGGTTCAGCGTCCGCCGCGACCAGCGGCCTGCGCGGCACCACCATGTCGTTGGCTTTTTCGGCGCTCATCCAGCTTCCCCTGTCAGTGCCCGCTATGGCGGGGCTGGACGCGGACGCCTGGTTCAAGCTGGCGCTCTCCGCCATCGTGGGCGTAGCCCTGGCCTATTCTGCCGATAACATCGCCGGGCAGCTGACCAGCGCCGCCGTCATCGGGGTGCTCTTCTCCATCGACCCCGTGGTAGGGGCTATCGTGGGTACCTTCATGCTGGGTGAGGTGCTCTCGGCCTGGTCTTACCTGGGCATTGTGCTCATCGCCGCCTCCGGCGCCTACATCGTCTGGCGCACCAACAGGTCAGCCATCGCGGTAACGCTGCATACATCGGCCCTACCCGTGATAGATCCACGCTCGCAGAAGCACTCTTAAGAAAAGCTCACCGTTTTTATACGAAGATTCTAAATAGCTTCAGGCGGCGAGATAGTGTCACCCAGACCCTCAGGGTGTAAGCTAACGCACAGACCAAAACGTGTGCCTCAGCAAATACCTCAAGTAATCTAAACAAGATACTTTAGAGAAACTGCATATAAGGGAAGGTGCGCCGACGCACCCACCCCAGCCCGCACGCCCTCGCCTACAACCCAAGGGGAGCTCATGAGCAACACCACCTACCAGCTGATAGCCCTGGCTATCTACTTCGCCGCCATGGTCGGCATCGGCATCTGGGCCAAGTCCAAGAACAACAACCTCGACGACTATGTGCTCGGCGGGCGCTCCCTCTCCCCCACTGCGGCGGCTCTCTCAGCGGGTGCCTCGGACATGTCGGGCTGGCTCCTCATGGGTCTACCCGGTGCCCTCTACATCACCGGCCTGGCTGAAGCCTGGATTGCCATCGGCCTAACTGCCGGTGCCTGGCTCAACTGGAAGTTCGTGGCCCCCCGCCTGCGCGCCTACACCGAGGTCTCCCGTAACTCGGTGACCGTCCCCTCCTTCTTCCACAACCGCCTGCGCGACCCCCGCGGTATCATCCGCATTTTTGCCGCCCTGGTCATCCTAATTTTCTTCACCTTCTACGTCTCTTCCGGCATGGTGGCCGGTGGCGTCTTCTTCCAGTCCTCCTTCGGCGGTAACTACCACACCGGCATGCTGCTGGTCGCCGGCATCACCGTCGCCTACACCCTCTTCGGCGGCTTCCTGGGTGCAACCTACACCGACGTCGTCCAGGGCCTGCTCATGCTCACCGCTCTGATTGTTCTGCCAATCATGGCCCTGGTTTACGTCGGCGGCTTCTCCGGCCTTGAGAGCACCATCGAGTCCGTCAACCCCACCGCCCTCTCCCTCTTTGCGGGCACCACCGTGCTGGGCATTCTTTCCTCAGCTGCCTGGGGTCTGGGCTACTTCGGCCAGCCCCACATCATCGTGCGCTTTATGGGCCTGCGCTCAGCCCAGGACGCCACCGCCGGCCGCCGCATCGGCATCACCTGGATGATTGCCACCCTGGTCGGTGCCATGAGCGCCGGTCTCATCGGTATCGCCTACTTTGCCCGCCACCCCGAAGCCACTCTGACCGACACCACCAATGCTGAGTCAGTCTTCCTGGATATGTCCCAGATTCTGCTCCACCCCCTGCTGGCCGGGTTCGTACTGGCAGCAGTGCTGGCGGCTATTATGTCGACCCTTTCTTCCCAGCTGATTGTCTGCTCATCTGCCCTGGCTGAAGACCTCTACAAGCTCACCAGCGGCGGCAAGGAACTCTCAGACGCCAAGGGCCTCTGGCTAGGCCGCGCGGGCGTGCTGGTTGTCTCTGTTATCGCAGGCCTGCTGGCCTGGAACCCCGACTCCTCTGTGCTCTCCCTGGTCTCCTTCGCTTGGGCTGGCTTCGGCGCAGCCTTCGGCCCCATCGTGATTCTCTCCCTCTACTGGCGCAAGCTCACCGCACTTGGCGCCGTAGCGGGTATGGTGGCAGGCACCATCACCGTCTTCGTCTGGGGCTACAACGAGGTGCTCTCGGGTTACATGTACGAGATCGTGCCCGGCTTCCTGGTCAACCTGCTCTTTGCCTACCTGGTGTCGGTTGCCACCTACAAGGGTGACTCCGCCACCGCCCGCGAAATCAACGAAGAGTTCGACCGCGCAGTGGAGCTCTCCCGCTAAGCTAGTTTCCGCTAGAACCGCCAGCCAAGGTTCTTCTTTTATCAGGACGCCGCACCCCGCTCCCCTGCCCCTCATGCAGGAAGCTGGGGGCGGCGTCCGTCCTTTCTTCCGCTGAATGGCGGCAAATCTCTGCTGAATGTAACCGAAAGCTTCATGTGCGTGTTCTTTGAACGCGCAGATGAAGTTTTCGGTTACGCACAAGGAGCCAGCGGCGGGGGCGCCCTGGGTAGACTGGTGGCTATGACTAACGAACTTCCTGCCAAAGTTTCTGATATTTTTGACCCCCGCCAGTGGCGCCTGGTCGAGGGCTTTGAAGAGCTGACCGACATCACCTACCACCGCCAGGTAGAACGCAACGAGGCCGGTGAGATTCTGCGCGACCTACCAACCGTCCGCATCGCCTTTGACCGGCCCGAGGTACGTAACGCCTTCCGCCCCCACACCGTCGATGAGCTCTACCGGGTGCTAGATCACGCCCGCATGACCTCCAACGTGGGTACCGTACTGCTGACCGGCAACGGCCCCTCAGCCAAGGACGGCGGCTGGGCCTTCTGCTCCGGCGGCGACCAGCGTATTCGCGGCCGCGACGGCTACCGCTACGCCGAGGGTGAGACCCGCGACTCCATCGACCCGGCCCGCGCAGGCCGCCTGCACATCCTGGAGGTGCAACGTCTGATTCGCACCATGCCCAAGGTGGTTATCGCCCTGGTGTCGGGCTGGGCAGCCGGTGGCGGCCACTCCCTGCATGTGGTTGCTGACCTGACGATCGCCTCAGAAGAGTACGGCAAGTTCAAGCAGACCGATGCGACCGTGGGATCCTTTGACGCCGGCTACGGCTCAGCCCTGCTGGCCCGCCAGGTGGGTCAGAAGTTTGCCCGCGAGATTTTCTTCCTGGCCAAGGAGTACGATGCCAAGCGCATGTACGAGATGGGCGCAGTCAATGACGTGGTACCCCACGCTGAGCTGGAAACCAAGGGGCTGGAGTACGCGGCCCACATTGCCCGCCAGTCACCGCAAGCGATTCGTATGCTCAAGTTCGCTTTCAACCTGCCGGACGACGGCATGGTCGGCCAGCAGGTCTTCGCCGGTGAGGCCACCCGCATGGCCTACATGACCGATGAGGCTGTCGAGGGTCGCGACGCCTTCCTAGAGAAGCGCGACCCCAACTGGGAGAACTACCCCTACTACTTCTAAAACACCTGGTTATGCTTCGCACCGTCTACCGCTCAAGCTCAGACAGTTTCTCGCTACGCTAGAAAAACTCGCAGTTGCGGTAGACGGTGCTTTGCTTTGTGCTGTTGCATGTAAGTGTTATGACGGTGGCGTCCTGGCTGGTGTTCTTATTGAGACAATTTCGGCGGATTTTCTCAATAAGTCACTTATCGAGAAAATTCGGGTATATTTGCTCAATAAGCATCCCGAAGTAAGGCTGGTTTCTCATGAGTTTATCTTGGCCAAAGCTCACATATGCAGAGCATCAGTGGAATCATCGTGATCCGTTGGCTTCTCACCGGTCACAACTAAGAAACCGCGGTGGCTTCAGGGCAGCTGTTGTTCCGTTTATCGCCGAGCGACAGGTTTCTGTTCCACCTGAGATTTCAGCTCTTGTTGCTGAAGCGACAGCCCGAATGACTCGTTTTGACCAGGAGTTTTCACAGCTCTCCCATTTTCCTTTTGCGGCAGTTCTGCTTCGTGGTGAGTCAGCGACCAGCTCTCAGATCGAGAATCTTACGGTTAATGCGCGCAAGCTATCGCTGGCTTCATTGGGTGCTGAAGTGGGCGGCAACGCCGAGTTAGTTGCTCGCAATGTAACGGCTATGAAAGCCGCTATTGATTTAGCAGAACATCTTGATAGCGCCGCAATCTTGACAATGCATCGAGAACTAACACAGGGCGTTCAGGCTGATGCTGGAACCTTTCGGCAGGAATGGGTGTGGATTGGTGGCCAGTCTCCGGTGACAGCTCATTATGTTGGCCCGGAGTGGGAGCAGGTTCCGGCGCTCATTGATGACCTGGTGGCTTTTTCAGCCAGGCAGGATATTGATCCGACCCTGCAGGCGGCAATTGCACATGCCCAGTTTGAGACGATTCACCCGTTTACGGATGGTAACGGCAGAACAGGTAGAGCTTTGGTCTCATCGGTTCTGCGCGCTCGTGGAGTGACAAGGAATGTCACGGTGCCCATTTCGAGCGGTCTATTACACGATATTGGTGATTATGTTGAGGCTCTGACGGCCTACCGTGAGGGTGATGTGGTCCCGATACTTGAGTGCTTTGTGAGGTCGGTGGATGCGGCACTTGAGAATGCGCGCTTATTGGCCGCTGACTTGGAGGGTGTTGAGGCGGAGATTTTGGCGTCTCGTTCTCGTGTTACTGAGCCTGTGAGGTTGCTGGCACGGTTTGTGTGTGCGGAGCCTGCTTTTACGGCAAGCATGTTGGAACAGCATGCTGGGGTTTCGAAAGCTACAGCTTATCGTCTGGTAGATGCGCTGGTTGAGACTAAGATTTTGCGGGTTGAAAAGAAGGTGCGCGGGCAGAAGGTGTGGACGTCTCCCGCCGTTCTGGCGTCTCTTGATGCGTTTGCGAAGAGGGCAGGACGCCGCGAGTTTAGCGGGTAATTGATTCTCATGGAAACCTCGGCACAAATTGCGCCATTAATCATTGGCTACCTAAGTTTCACTCAAATAAGGTTTTCTATTATCCTTTATCTTGTTAACAAAGCGGATGAGATTTTCGGCGCTGTCTGGCAGAAACGCGACCCAAATTGAGAAGAGCCTACTGCCTCTAAGCTGTAGTTCAAGGATATTAATCCGCACACGACAGATAAACGACTTCCCCTGCCTTCAAGACGATGGCGGAAGATGTCATCCATACATGAATTATGAAGCGAGAAGAGCCACGGATGGGAAGCTCGGGGAGTAATTCATACCAAACGTTTGCTTCCCACCTGAGCCGAGAGATCAGGTTCTCATATGCGCTCTATCTAGCCCACATACTTGAATGTTAGTTCTCTGCATGTCCCTGCCATGTCTCAGTTGCTCAATTCTCTTGAGATACCACATAGGCGAAAATCATCCCCACAAACATGCCGATGAACCCAAGAACGACTATCGATAGAGCCAGATATATCAATGAAGCTTATGCAAAAGTCATATGGCTGAGGGAGGCGGCAGGAAGGTGAACGGGCTGGATGAAGTGCCCGGGTGCGAGCAAGCGAGCACTCATAAGGGCGCAGAATCCGCTGCAAGGCAGGCAAGAAGGTTCTTCACCATTGCCGCCTCTGAAGCCACCTAAGAGACTTTTGAATAACCCTCATAGTTTTGAAATCAAATGCTTTTTATTAGAATTCAAAAGTCTCCAAAGAACCACTCCCCCACCTCCTCATTCATTTTAAATAAAATCCAATATCCTCTAAGAAGAGCTAGAATATTTGCAATCCCCTTCTTTGCACTGCTTCATTTCATATAGAAAAACACCAATCTTATTTTTCAGCAATTCATTTCCGATGTCTATAGAATCATCAAAGTCAATATCTTTAGACAATTTTTTAAGTTCTTCAAAAATTAACTTTGAAACGTTAGAATCGGGAAGAATAACATCTGCATGAGATCCAGGATTTAGATATGCATTGAACTGCCCTGATAATAAATCAGACAAATTATCAATTTTTTTCTTTTGTGGAATATGGGCTCCATGTCCACAGACTTCTGCCTTAAGCTCATTTAATGATCGGTTAATTTGATTACATAACCGTTGAATCTCTGCAGATTGATTCGAAGGTTCATTGATTATCCCTGCACCTTCAGAGGAAATAATTTGTGATAATTGTTTAACATACATCTCCAAGGCTACTCTTACCTGCGACGCAAAAGCCGCCCTATACCAAAGGCGATATTTATTATTATCATTACAAGGATTTTCCGCTAGAAAATTCTCCATTCTCAATAAAGCACCCTTAAAATTCCTAGGAACAAACACAGTATGTCTATCTTCTTTATACACTTTTCCACTAATTACTTGAGAAGAAATTGTTTCCATATTGTATTGGAAAATATTTACATTGTTATTTTTTGAGAAATCCCATAAATCCTTAACAAGGGCATCATCATGAGTAAGAATAACAATTTGATTATGAGATGAAGGATCTTGAAAAAATGTCCCAATTCCCTTATCAACAAATATTTTTCTTGTTGAACCGTCCAACATATCACTAGGATCATCTAACACTATCAGCGAACCTGGGTTCTCAGCCTGTATTCGTGAGAAGTATATTGCCAGGCTTAACATATCCATTTGCGCATCAGATAGATATCCGATTGCATGCGTATTTGTTGAACCTGGCAAGTCAACCATAAACTGTAATTGGGCAGCCGATCTACCTGAAATACCTTTTACATTAATTTTAACTGCAGGTGTATTTGCAGGTGCTAGGTTTTCCATCCACTGATTTATAGAATCCGAAAAAGAAATAATTCTATCGCTAACTTCCTTTTGAATTTTTTGATCAATTTCAAAGGACGCATTCGAAAATATTTCCCTCAGTTTATCTAATTGAAAAATATTATAAATACTTTGAGAAACCGATAAATCGTTATCTTTAATAAATTTAATATATCCCTTCTCGACAACACTCAGATGCGAAAAATTATCACGCTGAACTTTGTAGTCATCTATTAATTGTGTTAGTTTATTAAAATATTTTTTCTGAGAGACTAAAATATCTGTTATTTCCTGCAGTTTCTCTAAAGTTAATTCAGGATCATCTTTATAATCTAAAAACTTCTCATATCCTTCGTTTAATTTATTAGCTACTGATATAATTCTAGAAGTAACTTCAGATTCAGCATTAGACAAGTTACCGAAGTTCACTATACCATTACATAAAATTAAACGATTTATTTCCTTATGAATATTACTGACAAGTTGCTTGTAATCGCTACTCCACTGAGAATATTCTTTTTCTTTTTCAATTAGACTTTTTAGTTCATCGATTCTTGACTGTTCTAGGTCAATTTTTCCGCATCCGGGGCAAGGCATTCCTTCGTGGCTAATTTCAAGAAACTTTTCGATAAAATCTAGGTATTTCTCGCTCTGAGATTCATGATTAAATTGTGGCTTTTTCCCAACAAGCACTTCAAAATCATGCATTAAAACGGGAAAATTAGATTCCCAGTTACCTAAATCACTAGGAATTTTTAATTCATTATCATTGATTGGTTTGCTCGCTATCCATTGTCTTATTTTTTCATGAATATGTTGAAGATCTATAATATCAAATTCTAGGTCTTGTTCCCGTAGATAACTTGAGACATTGAGCAGCTCACTTGAATCTTGGGGAAGATTTTTATGTTCATTAGAAATCTCATTAGAAAAGTAACTCCATTGTTCCAACCAATCGCTTATTCCTAATGGACCACTAAGTAATTTAAGCCTATCAGAGGGCTTATCTGTAATTACATTTCTCATATTCCTGCGAGCAATGATACTAATATCCAGAGCCTCAGAAAATCTATTTTCTGAAAAGTCTGCCCAAGTATATAAGACATCATTTTCATCGCCATGATTTCGGACTTTTAGACTGACCCTAGGTTGTATATCTGATTTTCTTCCATCCGCTAGCTTGTGAGGAATATAGTTCTTATCTTTAACTTCGCTCTCAGTATTATGTGATTTTTTTCGGCTAGTTTCTCCTTCAGAAAGCAGTTCAAGTGCATCAACAAAACTTGTTTTCCCTGTACCATTTGGTGCGTATATTAAGGTTAAGCCGCTTGAAAAATTAATATTTTGTTCTTCTCCAAATGAACGAATACCTTGAATTGACAGCTCTTTAAAATCATAATTTTTTATAGCCTTATTCTCTTTAGGAACTACCAAAAACTTTTTTAGTAACTGTGATAAATTAAAATCATGATCTTGATAATTATCTTTAATTTGTTTTACTAGTATTTGATAATTCTCTTCTTTTGCTTTTTCTAAATCAAAAATACTCAAAACTTCTCCCGATAATAAATAGTTAAAAACAATATATATTTACTTTTATGCAAATCTAGAAATATAAACTATTATTTTACTCTAAAACCACCATTCACCATCAGCAAAGTATATCTTGTCAGCCACTCGGATATAAACTAATATATTTTCACTACTCTCCTCAGGAACTGCGTCAAACACACCTTGGAACTTATAGTAAGTCTGATTAAGTTCATCTCGATAGTGTGAAAACACAACAAATGTGTCTTCATGTGTTCTGTAAACATAAGGGGACTGGTCAGTAGTGTGTGCTTCAATACGTTTACCATCATTAACCAGCTGATTATTCCAGTTTTTGTTTGCATAAAGTTTGGGAAACCAGGCAATAAACTCATGGGCAGCACCCTGGGTTCCTTTAGGATAAGCAAGAGTCGCAGTTGCTGATTGATGTCCTCTGTAATTCTTACCTACAAGTCTCAAAGCATCAGTATGTTTGCGGAACCTAGCATTATCGTGAACAGATAGCTCCCCAAGCTCCAGCCAAGCATCCACATCGTAAAAGGCGTTAAATTCAAATTTTTTAAAGGTTCCCGACTCTTCTTGAATCTTTTTAGCTTGCCGGATCTCATCAATAATCTCTTGAATCCGCAGATTCATTGCAACAAGTGACCTATTTTCATTTACACTGACTCTATGGAAATTACTTTGAAGAACTTCAAAAATTTCTTTTTCACGAGCCTTGTCTTCTTCCTCAGTACCAATATGCCCTAATTCATCCACCTCAACCGCAATTTTAAACTGAGGGAAATAAAGATCAATGAGTCGATAATTCCCACCAACCTTTACATACTGTTGAGTTCTAAATTCAATTTCCGGATCATCCAATTGATGAATTATTCTGGTAACCACATAGTATTCATATTTCTTATTTCTGAGTTTTGAAATTCGAGATGCGTAGTAGTCTAATTCATCTAGATATTCTTTCCCCATTTAGCTTTCCTAAAGTTTCTGATAATTGGCAAAAAGTAGTTCAAGCCGTTGAATTTCTGACGCGCAGAGCTTCGGGGCGCCGAAGGCTTTATCTACCAGACGGTCCAACTTCTTATGGGCGTCCAGGAGACCCTTATCCATCGCCAACGGGTTATACATATCCGCCAACGAACGTGTACCGCCAGCACGCTCAGCAATAGCCTCACGCGCAGCCAGCACACCCCTACCCGCCTCAATAATCTGCTGGCGCAATTTCGGTTCCACAGCAGGCAAGGGAAGATTATTCCAAACAATAGTGTTGGAGAAACTTAAATCAGACTTCAATCGGCCTCCGATAGCACGTTGCCAGGTCATAAACATTGAAGAGCTGATAATAGCGAAAAGGAAACCATCCGGGTCTTCAGCTGTATAGACCTTATCGCCAGCGATGGTTTCTGCTTCTAATAAATCTGCTGTGTAAAATAACCGGTTCTCGGAGACTACACGTGGAATACCCACATAGTCAGTCAAGGGACGGTTCTTATTCGGCCGCATAAGGTGGGGTATGTTCCGCAATTTATAGGCATCCCCACTCGGAGTCTGTTGGCTTCTCCAGATACGATTTTGCTCGATACGGTTCTTAAGAAAAGAGCTATTTTCGATATCAGCAGGATCTACATCTTCTAGCCACAGGCACCAACGTTCTAAACCCCGCACCAATTCACGGCCCATACGATATTTTCTTAAGTATTTAGCTGCTGAGCTATCTCGAAGAGCTTCTTGGATATCTGAAGCTTCAACGATTAAATTACCGTTGTCTGCTGGTTTGGTACCAAATCTTGCTTCAGGTAACTCAGGACTCAGCGGCTTCGACATCTTCGTGATGAGCACGTTCGCGGCGTCCAGCAGGTAGGCGTTGATGCCGGTCTTGACCTTGAGCTCTTGGTGGGTCTTCGCCGTCCAGTCATACTCAAAGAGCCGCTGTCGGGCCGCAACGTCGCGGGTGTAGCCGGTAATTACGCAGTGCACAGCGGCCTTACCTGGTGCTTCCGAGTTCCAGGGGAAAGTGTGGTAGGCAAACTTGATGCGCCACCCGTCCCGAAACAGCGGGCCGAAAAGCGCAGGCACGGCCTGCCCCTGAGAAATAGAATTGGTTGAAACGAAGGCAAATTCCCCGTCTCTCTCTCTCTCTCTCTCTCTCTCTCTCTCTCTCTCTCTCGGAGGATGATGGCACATCAGCGCCCGTAAAGAAATCTGAGGACTTCTTGAACCAAGCCGTCACAAAATCCAGGTAACCATCGTAGTCTTTGCCCCAAACCCGCTTCATCGCCTCGGTCTGCCCCTTAGCCTTGGTCCACTGACCAATAAATGGCGGGTTCCCGAAAATAAAGGTCTTACCCCGAGTCTCCGGAACCTCTGCCCGCCAGTCTAGGGCGAGCGCGTCCGCATGAACAATCTGAGCGGTAGTAGCAATTGGGAGACGAACCGGAGCATCACCGACCTTCGAAGCCAAGTATTGGTCAGCCTGGAACTCTGTCAAAAACATAGCTACCTCAGCAATGCGCGAGGGCCACCAATTAATCTCAAAGCCATGGAACTGTTCAATCGATAAGCGTGTACCCAAAGTACCTAGCAGCTGGATCTCCCCACCCTCACGGCGGTTCATCTCAGCTAAAACGTCAGTCTCAATCTCACGCAGTTTGGCATAAGCAACCTGCAAGAAATTTCCAGAGCCACACGCCGGATCAACAAAACGCATCTCAGTCAAAGAATCCAAGAAACGAGCAAAAGATGCCCTGCTAGTCGACTTCGAAGCAATCAAACGATCAGCTTCAGCTCTCAGTTCATCCAGGAAGAGAGGGCCGATAGTCTTCAGAATATCTACCTCAGCAGTGTAATGTTCACCAGCGGCACGACGGGCCTCCCGTGACTTCACCAGCTGGAACATAGACCCAAAGATCGCTGTTGAAATACGAGTCCATCGAAAACGACAAGCATCAAGCAAGGCAGCCCGCATTTCAGCATTAAAATACTCCACAGGGGTACGCTCAGCGAAGAGCCCACCATTTACATAAGGGAACCGCTGCACCAGATCAGGAACATTCTTCTGTACCCGTGCCCGTTGTTGCTCAGGCGTATTCAGATAATCAAATAGACCTGCAATCTGTACCCCCAAATCAGATCCATCCGACTGTGTCCGTTCTTCAATAAAGCGGTAGAAAAGGTCATTCTCCCAAAGACCTGCATCATCACCGAACAGTAAGAACAAAACACGTGTTAGAAAAATCGATGCCCGTTCTACAGCTGGGTCTTCCTGGCCAGCGCTCTCGGGGGCATCCTCCCCCACTGGAGCGTCCGCGTCCTCACCGACCAAAGACTGGTACAGACGTGCCATAATCTTAGAGGCCTGAATCGTAGCTTCTTCCTCTTCGTGCTTATCGATAGCTTCCTGGCCAGCGATAAATTTCAACTGATCTACGAACTCTGGCAGCTCATCCAGAGTAAAAGACCAGGTCTCATTCGTCTTAGAATTGGTGAGCACAAAGCTCTTGAAATTGCAGGAAATCACATACTGCGGCCACTCATGGTCAGAAATTGACCCACCACTCAGATAATCATCAGCTTGAAGCGCAGCAGCCTCCAAAGGCTTATTAACCGATTTCTGCTCCACTAAGAACATGCCCGGCCAGAAAACATCGATCCAGCCACGGTTCTGAGTTGATGCACGCTTAGCCTCACGCTCAAACAAGAGGGTACGCTCATCAGATATACCAAAGCACTTGAGCAAACCAATCCAAAATTGCTGGGTGTACTGCTTCTCAGTTGCACCGCCACCAGATTCTTCAACTTCCCTTAGCTTCTCCGACCAGACACGAGAGAATTTGCTCAGCTCATTCTGAGTGAAGTTACGGTCGAAAAGAGTAGCGATCATAGTTGCATCCTCTAAGGTAGTGTGCCTACTAGGGCATATTCAGGCAACAGTTACCTCCATCATAATTAATGCCTAGATAGTTCAAAAATTTAGGTCCAGATAATTTTATTTTTACACCTGTTAGGTAAAGGTTTTTGGGGCTACACCTATAAATAGCATGTAGCGTCTTGCACCCATCTCCTGCTGTGAGTACAGTTTTCTGTACAGGAGGTTTTGATGAAAACTATGACCTACACCGAGTCCCGCGCCAACTACGCCCAGGTACTCGATATCGCAGTAGAAGACCTTGAAGAAGTCGTCATCACCAGGGCAGGGCGCGAACCTGCCGTCATTCTTTCACTTGCCGAATACGAATCGCTCAAAGAAACCGCTCACCTCTTACGTTCTCCTGCCAATGCTCGTCGGCTGCTAGATTCAATTGACGAACTTGAAGCAGGCGGTGGATCCAGCCAGGCACTTCTCGAAGACTAGGCAGCGGCATGGAACTTATCTGGAGCAGTCAGGCCTGGGAAGATTACCTATGGTGGCAGAGGCAAGATCGCAAGGTTCTCAAAAGAATCAATACCCTACTCAAAGATATCCAACGCAACGGTAACGAAGGTATTGGCAAGCCTGAGGCCCTGCGCAACAACCTCTCCGGCTACTGGTCACGCAGAATTACTGAAGAACACCGACTGGTCTACAAAATCGTGGGCAACTCTGTGCGCATTGCTGCGGTGAGGTACCACTACGAGTAGGACGCCCCACCCCGTCTTCTCCACGGAAGGTAGGGCGGGGCGTCCTTGATTTCGGCTCGGGGCTAAGCCTCAGGGCCTGCCATACGGCGGGCAGCCTTGCGGTTGTCAATGGCGCGTTCTTCGAACTCCAGCTCGATGATGCGCAGCTTGTTCTTGCGGTGCCAGGTCAGTAGCACGTTGACCAGAAAGACCAGGAAAACCAGCATGAAGACCAGGTAGGCCAGGCCAATTACAGAAAGAACGGCCTCCCCAGCAGTGGGCACCAGCGGATTAGTAGCAAGTACAGTCATGGTTAGGCTCCCTTGTCGGTGTTACCTGTGGCATTCTCACCCAGGCCCAAGCGCTTACGAATCACTCGAATTTCGGTCTTATTTTTCTTATGGAACCCCAGGAGCACTACAAAAAAGAGCACCAGCAGGGCCAGATAAAGTAGCAGAATCGCGATTTCTGCACCGGTTACTTCAAGCATGGGTTGGCTCCTATCTCGACCTTGAGAAGCAGAAGGTGTTACCTACAAGATTACCAAGTAGGCATACTATCTGGCAATAATTACCAGGCGTAGACTAAAAGAGCCATGACACTAGATTCCCTTACCCCACTCCCCGCGCCTGCCCTGCCCGGGCCGGGCAGCGTCGTCCGCGTCGGAGCAGATCAGCCCACCAGCCCCACCCAGCAGGTCACCGAAGCCCTGTACACCTTCAGCACCTGCTTTACAGAGCTAGAGAGAGGGCAGGACGCCCCCGCCCTGGTGGTCACGACCAGCGGCTCCACCGGTACCCCCAAGCAGACGGTACTCTCTACCTCAGCATTACGTGCTTCGGCTCAGGGCACAGAAACAGCCACTGGGACAAGCAGCGCCCAGTGGCTCCTGGCTCTGCCCCTACAGTACGTTGCCGGGGCACAGGTGGTGGCGAGGTCTGCCCTGGCAGGTACCACCCCCGTCCTGACCGATTCAGTCAGCGAGGGCACCCGCTTCACGGCCCAGGATTTCGTCAGCTCCGCCGAAAAACTCTCAGCCCCGCACCGGCTGGTCTCCCTGGTACCCACCCAGCTACACCGCCTGCTCGAAACCCCGGTGGGTGCCCTCCGCGAAGAAACCCTCGCGGCCCTGCGCTCTTTCTCTGCAATTCTGCTGGGCGGGGCACCGGCCAGCGCCGACCTCATCGCGACCGCCCGCGCCCTGGAGCTCCCCGTAGTGCGCACCTACGGGTCGGCCGAAACCGCCGGGGGCTGCGTCTACGAGGGCAAGCCGTTGCCGGGCGTCCGCGTGCAGATAGAAGCCGATGCCGCCGACCCACAAGCTCCCGGGCGCATCTGGCTGGGCGGGCCAACCATCGCCAGCGGCTACGCCAATGACCCTCAACGCACCGCCGCCCACTTCTTTGTAGACGACCTGGGCACCCGCTGGTACCGCACCGACGATCTGGGCACCCAAGACCTGCGCACCGGAGCCCTCACCGTAGCGGGTCGCGCCGACGACGTGCTCATTTCCGGCGGTATCAAAACCAGCGCGGCAGCCGTAGCTACCGCCCTCGAAAGCCACCCGGCTGTGCGCGAGGCCCTGGTGGCCGGGGTTCCAGATGCCCGCTGGGGTACCGCCATCACCGCCGCCGTCACCCTGGTGGCGGGCAACAGCGCACGCGCTTCTGTGCTTGCGGACGCCCTCCCTCAGCTGGTGGCAGAAAAGCTGGGGGCAGCGTCCGCCCCCAAACTCGTTGAGGTGCTCCCTGACCTGCCGACTCTTCCCACCGGCAAGCCTGACCGTCGAGCCGTCCAGGTGCTCCTTGCCGAAGCGTGGAAAGCCCAGCCGGCAAACCGGGGTAGGTCACGCGGCCACTAGCGGGCGCCCACCGCTAAAAAGTGAGAGAATGGTGTGTATTTGTGGCGTAGCGACGCCACATCGAAACCTGGGTTGATAAGGAGCATAACAGTGGCAACGGTTGCACAGTGGATTGAAGGGGCGCGTCTGCGCACGCTCCCCCTGGCGGCAGCTCCTATCATTGCTGGTTCTGCAGCCGCCTACGAGGTGCACCAGTTCAAGCCCGTCCGCGCCCTACTGGCCTTCCTCGTGGCCTTCTTCCTACAGGTGGGCGTCAACTACGCCAACGACTACTCCGATGGAATTAAGGGCACGGACGAGGTCCGCGTGGGCCCCCTGCGCCTGGTCGGCTCGGGCGTAGCCAAGCCCTCCCATGTGAAGATGGCGGCCTTTATATGCTTCGGTCTGGCCGGCCTGAGCGGGCTGGCCCTGATTATGCTCTCGCAGCAGTGGTGGTTCCTGGCCATCGGTGCCTCGGCCGTGCTGGCGGCCTGGGGTTACACCGGCGGCAAGCACCCCTACGGTTACATGGGCCTGGGCGATATTTTCGTCTTTATCTACTTTGGCCTGGTCGCCACCCTCGGCACCATGTTTACCCAGAGCAACCAGCTGACCCTGAGCTCCTGGGTCTTCGCCGTCGCCCTGGGGCTTTTCTCCTGTGCCCTGCTGATGGCTAATAACGTACGCGATATTCCCACCGATATTGAGGCGGGTAAGAAGACCCTGGCTGTGCGCCTGGGCGACCGCGCTTCGCGCATCACCTACGCTGTAGAGATGGGCCTGGGTCTGGCCCTGACCGCCCTGCTGGTTCCGCAGAACCCCTGGTACGCCCTGGCCTTTATTCTGATTGGTCCGGTGGTGCGCTCGGCCCTGGTGGTGCTCTCGGGTGCCCTGGGCCGCGACCTGATTCCGGTGCTTAAGCAGGCTGGCATCATTGCCCTCATTTATTCACTGCTCATTGCCCTAGCGGTAGCCCTGCACCCGCTTGAAATCTTTGCTGAGCGGGCCACCGTCTTTACCGGCTACTAAAGGCCCTGGCTGCGGCGGGCTGCTTCGTCCAGCTCGTCTTCAATCGCCTGGTTTTCGTCTTCAACGGTCGTTTTCTTGGGCTTGTTCTTGCGGCGAATCATCCGGTTAAAGTCGGCAGCTGCGGCGTCGTGCAGGCGGGGGAAGGCCAGGTAGCAGATGGCGAAGCCGATGAGCGCGCCGAAGATGATGGCCAGGATGAAGCCCACGCCAAAGTAGTAGGAGGCGAAGAAGGCGGCAGCTGAGAACAGCAGGCGGAGCAGGGAGTACTTCAGAAAATTCACCCCTTCATTCTACCCAACCCGCTGCGGGCAGGGTCTGCGCGGCGGGCACCTGCTCAGCTGGCACGCTGTGAGCGCACAAAGAGGGGCGGGCGGGCCTGTTCATGGAAAAATGGTGGTATGGGTAGAGCTATTTTGATTATTGGCGGCGCCGCTCTTCTGCTGGGCGTATGGATTTATTCGATTCTGGATGCCGCCCAGACCGACCGTTTGCGCGTTCGCACCCTGCCCAAGGGGGCCTGGCTTGCTGTGCTGGTGCTCTTTCCGCTGCTGGGGTCGGTGCTGTGGTTCTGGCTGGGGCGGCCGCGCGGGTCGCGCCACGGGTCTTTTGGGGCGCCTACTACCAAACCGCTGGTGGCTCCCGATGATGACCCTGAGTTTTTGAAGTTCCTTGAAGCCCGGGCCCGGCGCGAGCGCCAGGACGCCGAGTGGCAGCAGCGCAAGAACCGTAAGGACGCCGGTGGGCAGGGCCCTGCCCCTGGCAAGCAGGCTCCCGGGCAGGGCGACGAGGCTACCGGCCCCACGGACGATAAGGATCGCCCAGCGTCAGAATGAGCTGGCCTGCGCTTTGGCCTGGCGGTAGGCCCGGTAGTGCCTTCTAGTTTCAAGTACACCCCCGATGACAATGACAACTAGGAGTGGCAGGCGCCAGGTCAAGCTAGCGTAGTCATCGGTCGTGTAAAGTCCGTAGCCCCATAGACCGAATATCGCGAGCATGAGTAGGGAGTGCAGGTAAAGCCGGTAGGGTCTGACCTTCTTTTGTTCTGAGAGGGAACGGGCATAGACTACCGGGTGGCCGAATTCTTCCAGGTAGCTACTACCGCTTTCATACGCATGCTCTTTGACCCTGGAAACTTCTTCGCGCACGCGAGCGTCTGAGATATCGCCACGCCCCCTCAGCTCCTGCTTGAATCGAGCAAGCCAGGTTTCATCGTCCTGGTAATCTTCTTCCTCATCTAGACCTGTAACCTGCGGGGGTGAGGGCAGCAGGAAGCCCGCAGCTGTTCCCAAAACACCCAACCCCAGGGCAGCCACTAGGTGGGCCCAGCTGGGAAAGCGCTGGGTGAAAACCTCGTAGGAGGCAAATAAACCAAGCCCGATGGCTGCTGAGCCAGCCAGAATAACGAGCACTGTCAGAAGTACGGCAGCGGTAAAGCCAAATTTTTTACGGCTATGTTGGAAGGTAACGAGCTGAGCAAGAAAAAGCATGCCCAAGGCCCCGGGAAGAAGATAGAAGCCCAGCGGCTGGGAGCTTGGCCTATCGCTGGGTAGTACGCTGACCACCCAGAAAAGGATGCTAAAGAATGCCCCTGTGAAGAAACCTGCCACCATTACTTCTTTGAGGGCCCATGGCTCGTCTTTGGAAAATACCTGGGTTCCTTTTTCCCGCCAGGTGGTAATTTTTTCTGCGGCCCATTCATGAGGGCTACCGTAGAGGTCCGTGGCGCTTTCGCCGCTTTCTGCGACCTGTCTAATGACACGGTTGATGGCGCTTTCGCTGGTGACTGCTTTGACACCGTTTGTAGCGAGGGTCGCAAAGGCAGTTTGTACCCAGTCTTTGTCTGCCGGGTTGTCGCTGGCTTCTTCGATTGCGGCGGTCAGGCGTTCGTAGGGGTTGTTTGCCATGTCTCCTCCTTGAGTCATGTTGAAACACTTCCGGCGGTTTAGGCTCCAAGGACGCTGGTCAGCCGGGCCAGGGTGGCCCGCTCCTCGGCGAGTTGGCGAGCACCTGCGTCCGTGAGCCGGTATTGGCGGCGGGCGGGGCCGCTCTCCCCTTCCGTCCAGGTGGTGGTGACGTACCCGGCTTCCTCCAGTTTGGACAGCGCCGGGTAGAGGGAGCCGCCGCGTAGGCGTCCGTACCCCAGCTCTTCCAGGCGGGTAGCCAGGCCGTAGCCGTGCAGGTCATCCTGCTCTAGGCAGGCGAGGACGGCAGTGGGCAGGGTTGCCCGTACCAGGGCCGGCGGGTAGGTGGTGGGTTTCATGAACACCTCCTTCTGTATCTAAGTACAACATCTACCTAGATAGGTTTCAAGACTTTTGTTGTTTATTACCGAACAACGCTTACGCAGAAGCCCCCGCACACAAGGTGCGGGGGCTTTCTAAACCTGTGGAAAAGCGTCAGCGATAAATCCTACAGACCCGAGTAGGAGTGCAGACCCGAGAAGTAGACGTTGACCACGGTGAAGTTAAAGATGATGCAGAGGTAGCCTGCGATGGAGAGCCAGGCGCTGGGCGGGCCCGACCAGCCGCGGGTGGCGCGGGCGTGTAGGTAGGCGGCATAGACCACCCAGATGATGAAGGTCCAGACTTCCTTAGTATCCCAGCCCCAGTAGCGGCCCCAGGCCTTTTCTGCCCAGATGGCACCGGCGCCCAGGGTGAAGGTCCACATGGCAAAACCTACGGTGTTGAGGCGGAAGGAGAAGTTTTCGAGGGCGGTGGACGAGGGAATCAGACGCATGAAGCCCAGGCGCACCAGGGAGCTGTCGGTGCCCTCGATGATCTGACGTTCGCGGGCGGTCTGCACCAGCTGCAGGATTGCCATGGCGAAAGTGATGGTGAAGATGGCGGAAGCCAGCACCGCGATGGATACGTGAATCACTAGCCAGTAGGACTGGAGAGCGGGCACCAGCTGACCTACGGGGGTGGGGTAGGCGATGGTGGCTGCGGTCATCATGGTCAGGGCCAGGCCAGATACCAGGGTCCCCACAAAACGCAGGTCTCGGAAGATCAGGAAGCCCAGGTAAACCACGACCACGAGCAGGGCGCCGGTGGTGCAGAATTCATACATGTTACCCCAGGGCACGCGGTTAGCGGCAAAGGCGCGGGAGAGCACACCGGCCAGGTGAATCAGGCAGCCCAGGGCCAGAATGACCACACCGGCGCGGGCGGCGGGTCGGCGTTCGCCGCTACCGTAGCGCATCTCTGAGTCGGCGACGTGACCGGCGATCTTGGCGGCTGCTGATTTCTTGTAGCCCATGCCTCGTTCGCCGGTGCCCTGCTCGGTGCCGCTAATGCGAGCTGAGCGGGCGTTTTTGACGCGGGCACCGGCACCTACGAGTTCCTTTTCAGCTTCGGGGGCCGTGGCAGCTTCAAGGCGTTTGGTGGTGCGGGAGTGGGCAGCGACGTCCCAGGCAAAGGCAACGAAAGCCACCATGTAGGTGATTGCCGCAAGGTACATAAAGAGTTCGCTCCAGCGGGCGAGCTCAATGTTGACTTCTGACATGGTGTTCTCACTTTACAGGTTGAGGTAGGGCGCGGACGCCGGTGCCCGGCCGGGTTGCCCCGGAGTAGGCGGTGGGTAGGTTAGGCTTCATCAAATTCTAGTCCCCACCGCTCTGCGAAGAGGTCGGTGAGTTTGTCGGCTTCGGTGGCGAGGCGGGGGTCTTCGCCGCGGGCCAGGAGGCCGTATTCGACGGTGAGCACGCGGTCTGCCCCGGTGCCGCTTTCGGTGGCTCGTACCCAGACGCGGCGGCGGGCTACGAAGACCGAGATCAGCAGGCCGCCAAAGAGTAGGGTTGCTGAGACCAGGGCGATCGGACGGCCGGGGTCTGACCTGATCTCAATGCCAGCGTAGCGCTTAACACCCAGGAATTCGATAGTTCCGTGACCATCGGGCAGGGTGGCGGTGTTGTTGCTGGCATCGAGCACAATACCGTTACCGGCGGCCATGGTGTTGAGCGGGGTCAGGCTATCAACGTCGAGTACGTATACGTTCTGGGGCACGCCGTTATCAAGCCCGAGGTCGCCCGCGTAGCTTTGGAGCACCAGCATGGGGTTGAGCAGGTCTGAGTCGATAGAGGTGGGGGCGCTACCGGTGGTGCGTTCGCCGGTGGGCAGGAACATGCCGACGAAGCCCAGCTGGTCGGGGTGGGCGTCCGGAACCTTCAGCACGATAGATGAGAGGTAGCTACGGCCCGAGGGTAGGCCCACCACGGGCCCCTCGTAGGCAACAGAGCCGTCAGTGTTGGTGATACGGACGACCGGCGAGTAACCGTTGCCCAGCAGGTAGATAGAGGTTCCCTCAAAGTAGATGGGTTCATTGACTCTGAGGGTCTGCTCGCGCTGTTCACCGTCTGCACTGGTGAGGGTGAAGTCAGCTTCGTAGTTGATATCTGAGCCGTAGGTGGGTGAGCCTTCCTGACGGTCGTATTCGACGGTCAGGTTGTTGAGGGTGGCTGAGTAGGGCACCAGCCAGTCGGGGTTGTAGTTGGTGCCGGGGCTGAAGGAGTCATAGGCAACCAGGGAGTTGACGAAGGTTTCGTCCTCGGTCACCACGCGCTGGCCGCTGTAGCCAAAGAGGGAGCCAAGCGCTACCGCAATCAGCACGCCGATCATGGCCAGGTGGAAGAGAATGTTTCCCAGTTCGCGCAGGTAGCCGCGTTCAGCAGCAACGTTCACGACTCCCGGAGCTTCTTCGCGCACCTCGATACGGTAGTGGCGCTTTTTCAGCACGGCCGCAGCGTCCTCAATAGCGCGGGAGGCTGTTAGCTCCCCGGCACCCGCGCCTACCGGAATGGTGAGGGTGCGGTGCTGGGGTAGGCGGGAGAAGTTCTTGGGGGTGCGGGCGGGCCCTGACCGCATGGCCTGATAGTGCTTGGTAGCGCGGGGAAGCACGCAGCCAATCAGGGACACAAAAAGCAGAATATAGATAGCCGCAAACCAGACCGACGAGAAGACATCAAAGAGCTGGAGCTTATCAGCGATAGGGCCCCAGGTGGGGTGCACCTCAATGTAGTCGGCTACAGCGGCGGGGTCCTGAATACGCTGGGGAAAGACCGAACCGGGCACAGCGGCGACCGCCAGCATGAGCAGCAGGAAGAGAGCGGTATTCATCTTGGTCAGCTGCGTCCATGCCCAGCGGAGCATTTCCAGCGGGCCTAAGGCCGGGGCGTCCTGAGTCTCTGCCATGTTTTCCTTGCTATCTTCGGTTCGGTGCGTCAGTGTGGGGGTGTGTTTAGATGGGGAGTTCGTAGACCGGCATGCTGGCCTGGAACCAGGACATCAGCTGCGTCCAGAGGCCGGTCGCCAGAAGCAGGCCGATGATGATGAGCATGATGCCGCCCAGGCGCTGGAGTAGGAGTCGGTTTCGGCGGGCCCAGCCCATGGTGTTGACGCCGCGGGCAACGCCCAGCGCTACGAGCAGGAAGGGAATCCCTAGCCCCAAGCAGTAGGCCAGGGTCAGAAGCACCGCCTTGGTGTTATCGGAGCCCCCGGTGTAGACCAGGGTCTGCACGGCCGCGAAGGTCGGGCCGATACAGGGGGCCCAGCCCAGACCGAAGGTGATGCCCAGAATCGGGGCGCCCCAGAGGCCGGCCGGAGGTTTGGCTTCAATTTTGCGGTCGCGCTGGAAGAAGTCGAAGCGGCCCATGAAGACCAGACCCATCACAATCACCAGCAGACCCAGCACCAGGTTGACCCAGCCCTGCCCACGCAGCCAGGGGGCCGCCCCCAGCTGGGCTAAGACCACAGACATGAGCACGAAGATAAAGGAGAAGCCCAGCACGAACAGGCCGATACCGGTGACCATGCGCAGGTTGCGGCGGCGGGGGCTCATCTCTCCCCCCGATAGGCCGGTCACGTAGCCCAGGTAGCCCGGCACCAGCGGTAGTACGCAGGGGGAGGCAAACGAGACCAGGCCCGCCAGTGCCGCAAGGGGCAGGGCGAGCCAGAGGGAGCCGTCGAGAACGATATTGCCGAAACTAGGCACTGACCTGGTCTTCGAGCAGGGTGCCCAGCACAGACTTGTCGATTTGCCCCAGAATACGGGCCGCTACGCGTCCTTCAGCGTCGAGGACGACCGTGGTCGGCACCGCCTGGGCAGGCACGTACTTGCTCATGGCAAGCAGCACCTTGCCGGTCACGTCGCGGAAGGAGGGGTAGGGCACGGAGAAGTTCTTCTCAAAGGCCTCGGCGGTACCTTTTTCGTCGCGCACGTTGGCCCCGTAGAAGGCAACTTTCTCGCCGTAGGTGTCGTGCAGTTCGTTGAGCCAGGGAGCTTCAACACGGCAGGGGGCGCACCCGGCGTACCAGAAGTTCAGCAACACGGGTTTACCGCGCAGGTCTGCGGCTGAGACGACGGTACCGTCAAAAAGTTCGCTTTCGAAGTCAACGGGTTCACCGCGCTCACCTGCGGCATATTCGGTGACGCTACCATCACCGGCGATGTAGCCCTTGGAGTCTCCGGCATCTGCTTGAGCAGCCAGGGAGTCCTGGCTTGATGAGCAGGCAGAGAGCAGGCCAACAGTTCCTAAAGCGGCGATGCTCAGGGCCTGCTTACGGCTGACGCGGGCAGGGAAAGAGGTAGACATGAATTACAGGTCTTTCAGGTCAGTGTAATGTGCGCTTGCAGTCGGTGCCATTATGACCCCGGTAACTGAATAACACCTGAATAGAGTTCGGCAGCAGGCTCAACATAGGAGAGTTTAGGCTTGCCAGGGGCGAAAATATTGGGGAAGGTAAAACTTGTAATGGAAGCTAAATTGCACTGGCGGCTGCGCGGGTCGTGCGGCAGCGCCCCACCCTCTACAGAGGTGCGGGCCATCCAGATGGGTAGCTGATGCGAGACAATAATTGCTTCAGCGCCGTCCCCGCCCTTTTCGTAGGCGGTGCGGGCGGCGTCCTTAATAGCCTCAGCCATACGCTCCACCTGGTCCCGGTAGGGTTCACCCCAGGACGGACGCAGGGGGTTAAGCAGGTGCTTCCAGTGGCGGGGGTTGTTCAAGAGCTCCTGCTTATTCACGTGCAGGCCCTCAAAATAGTTCCCGGCCTCAATCACGCGCTCATCGGGCTGGGCGACCAGGCCCAGCAGTTCCTCGATGGGGGCAGCCGACTCGCGGGTGCGGGTGAGCGGGGAGCAGACCAGGTGCACGATGTTGGCACCGGCGTCCGCGCTGCGCTTGAACTCTTCGGCAGATAGGCGTACCATCTTCTGCCCCGTCTCAGACAGGTGGTAGTTGGGCAGACGCCCATACACGATACGGTCGGGGTTATGCACCTCGCCGTGGCGCATCAGGTGCACGGTGACAGTTGCCGAAGAAGTATTCATATCTCTAGTCTCTCAAACCTAGTCAGTAAGCGCTAACCAGCAACCCCGCCGGTTTACTCCGCCAGTTTCTTCTCAATAATCTTCGCCAGGCGCTTAGCATTGACCTGCCAGAAGTCCTTGACCTCGCCATCAACCCGCAGCACCGGGATCTCGGTGCGGTGACGCTCCAACAGGTCGGGGTGCTCTTCAACGTTGATTTCTGTGTAGGTCAGCCCGTAGCTGCCTGCCACCTGGCCAGTAGTCTCCCGGGCAGCTTCGCACAGGTGGCAGCCGGGCTTAGTCAGCAGTTCAATCAGTGGTGTAGCCATTGCTCCACTCTAACCCGCCGCTCCCCCGCGAGGCGAGCGGGAGCGTCCGCACCGAAAAGTCCGGTGATACAGCGCGAGCCCCGCACCGAAACAGGTGCGGGGCTCGCGGTGAAGAATTTACTTCTTGTTGCGGCGCTGGTGGCGAGTCTTGCGAAGAAGCTTGCGGTGCTTCTTCTTAGACATACGCTTGCGGCGCTTCTTGATAACTGAACCCATTGGATTCACCTCACTTATTAAATAGTGGTCGATACCCGGCCGACAGCAACCACCCGAGGGCGGTCGGTCGGTAGCTATCCGGGCGCTATACCGGTATAAACGCTCCAAAGCACGCATAAAGGGCATAGCAATACCCTCGGCGTGAAAAAACGCTCTCTCCCAAGCCTACAGGCAAACAGGGCTTTTCGCCGACTGTTCACCGGCAAGTGAGAGCATTTTCTCGTTTTATCTACCCTCTAGCGGTCACTGGTGGCGTATTCGTAGCCCTCGCGCAGGGCCGCTGCGGCATCTTCACCCGAATCTTCTTCCACTGCCCTGGCAGGTTCTGCAGCGTGGGGGTCGCGAGCCCCTCCAGCCTCCTGCTGGGCAGGGGCGCTTTTGCGGAAGCCAAAGTAGCCAGCCACGTCAAAACGCTTTTTAGCGGGCTGGTTCCTGCCGCCCAGTGGAGCTGCAGCTTCACCGGCGTCACGGGCAGTTTCTTCCCTTGTACCCTCCAACTGGGGAGCCTCGCTGGCCGTGGGCCCCTCGGGCTTCTTGGGGGCTGCTGCCCCGGGGTCAGGGCTGGCGGCAGAGCTAGCGGCGCGGACGACCGGGCTCACCGTCCCTCGCCTGCGGCGGGTTGCGCTCCCGGTAGGGGGCTGAGCGCTTGCAGGGGCGGCATGCATGGGCTGGATGCTGGTAAGGGCTTCAAAGAGCTCAGGCTCAATGGGCCCGCCCCAGGTATCGGGCACCAGCTCCTGGGTCTCAACCTCGATGGGTTCAAGGTTGATGCTGCCCGCTTCCCTAGTCGGGGTCTCAAAATCGACCGGGTGGCCCGCTTCAGCAAAACGCTCTTGCAAGTTGGCCCTGAGCAGGGTCTGGGCGAGGGCGGCGTCGCCAGATCGGGCGGCATCGACGATAGCCCGATACTCCATACGCAGGCGCGAGGCGGTAGCGCTCCACAAGGGAACCTGGCTGACCAGCTCGAAGCGGGCCTCGATCATGGCGTCACGCAGGGTCGCCAAGAGGGCAGAAATCAGGGCGTTGCCAGAGAGTCTTCCCAGCTGGATATGGAAATCCGCTTCGAGCTCGTGAAAGTCGCTCAGGCTGGTAGCGTCGTCCTGCATGGCCTCCACGATGCGGTCTAGCTCTTCGAAGGCTGACTGGTCGTAGTCGGGCCCTGTGAGGGCGTGGTTTTCAAGCAGCAGGCAGGTTGCCAGCAAATCCTGGCGGGGCGAGAGGGAGCTGGCCAGATAGAGGCTGACGGCTGGCCCTGCCGAGGCCGCCGGTTCCCGCACCAGCTGGGCGATAATGCTCTTTTTCCGCCCCTCGTAGAGCCTGAGCACCCCGATTTCTTCGCAGTGCTTGAGGCTCTCCCGCATGTGGTTCTGACTGATACCCACCTCACGGGCCAGCACCCTGTCGTCGGGCAAGTTATCGCCCAGGTGCAGGGTCTGGTTAATCAGTTCGTTCTCGATCCAGTCGAGAAGCTGCTGATGGTGTGCCATACAGTCTTGTGGTGTCCTTTGAAACTAGCGGTTGGTGGGCAAGGGCCTAGCGGGAGCTGCGGCGACCCCAGCGGGTGAGCTTGGCCAGCAGGCCACGGTCGTCGCCCTCTTCACCACCGGCCTGCTTGTGGGCCTGCTTATGGGCCTGTTCATCACTTGCCTTGGCCGCTACCTCTTGGGCAATGACCTGCTCAGGGGTGGGTACTTTGAAGCTAATGGGCTCCTCATCTTTGGTGCCCAAGCTCAGGCTCTGTGCGAGCTGGCGTACTTGGTCGCTGACGGCGTCCTGCTCTACATTGGCAGGCGCCTGGTTCTCCACAGCCTCTTCGTCCACCCGGTTATCGAGCACGGGAGTAAAGGGGGTCAGGGGGGTGAAGGTAATACCCGCGGTGTTGGGGTGGGGCACGTCGACGGCCGGGGCGGACGCCTCCTCCTGCGCCTCGGGAACAGAGGTAGTTTCAGGCGCAGCAGGGTTTGCCTCAGGGGCAGGCTCGGGGCTCTCGTGAGCAACAGAGGTAGCCTCGGCGGCAGGTACTGCTTCGAGGGCGGGGGCGGTCTCGGCTGCGGGGGCAGCGAGCAGGCCGTCGACCCAGTCGGTGACGGTAGCTAGAGGCGCGGGGGTAAGGGAGTAGAAACGCTTCTGGCCTACGGCTTCGGTTTCGACCAGACCGGCGGTGCGTAGTACCTTGAGGTGCTTAGATACGGTGGGCTGGCTGACGCCCAGCTCCTCAACCAGTTCGCCAACGGCTAGTCGTTCGACGGCTAGTGCCTGGAGGATGTGTCGCCGCGTGGGGTCGGCGATAACAGCAAATACGTCGTCTTTCATACTGACATCTTTACACATATATACCCACAATTGCATGTTTGACCAGCAGAAATGGGGACACTCTTCGTCTATGCCCAGCTAGCACTCAGACTAAAAGCCAACGTACAGGGCCATCTGCCGGGCCCGGTGACCCGCCCCTATACCGGCCTAGTCATACCAGGGATCAAGCCCCCAGAGGGGGAATACTTCCTTGCGGGTGGCCATAATGCTGCGGTCCACACTGCTGGCCGGGTCGTAGCCAACCTCCCAGGAGTACCACCAGAGGTCCACGGGATCCCCCATCATGGTGGGCACTTTGGTCCCGTACTTTTCAAGCATATAAGCCTGCCACGATTCCGGCGTGGGCATATTTATGTCGAGGGGCTGGCCGGCCGCCACCGCAATAAGGTGGCTCCAAGAGCGGGGCACAGCGTTGTAGATGGAGTAGCCCCCTCCCCCGGTGGCAATCCAGCGACCCTCACAGAGCTCGTCCGCCAGCAAGGAGATATGGGCGGCAATTTCCCGCTGCCCGTTAATGCTGATGTTCAGGTGCGACATGTCATCGGCCAGGTGGGAGTCGCAGCCGTGCTGGCTGACGATTACCTCGGGCTGGAACTGCCGCAGTAGGCTAGGGACCACCGCATCAAAAGCTCGAAGCCACCCTGAATCGGTAGTGCTTTCGGGCATGGCGATGTTAACCGAGGTTCCGGCAGCCAACCCTTCGGGGCCCACTTCGTTGGCGAAACCTGTACCAGGAAAGAGAGTCATGCCGCTCTCGTGCAGGGAAATGGTCATGACATTAGGGTTATCCCAGAAGATACTTTGCGTACCGTCCCCGTGGTGGGCGTCCACATCGATGTAGACGACCCGTTGCACTCCCGCTTCAAGCAGGCGGGCTATGCCCACGGCGCAATCGTTATAGATACAAAAGCCGCTGGCGTGATCACGTGAGGCGTGGTGCATGCCCCCGCCGAAGTTAACGGCGTGCTTGACCTTACCGCTCAAGATAGCTTCTGCAGCCTGATAGGTGCCACCGGCAAGTCGGGCGGACGCCTCGTGCACCCCCTCAAACCCGGGGGTGTCTTCGGTGCCCAGGCCACAGCTGGCGATGATCAGCGTGGGGTCGGCGCTGATTTTTTGAACCGCGTCGATATAGGGGTAGTCATGGGCCAGCATGAGCTGGTGCACGGTGGCGATTTCAGGTTCTTCAAGCTCTACCTGCGGGAGGTCAAAAATCCCAAGGTCCCGCGCTAGGGAGGCTGTTGCGTCCAACCGCGAGGGGTGCATGGGGTGATAGTCGCCAAAATAGTAGTTGGCCATGGCGGGAGTCCAGAGCACACGCACGTCGGTGGGCGTGAGGCTGTCGATGATAGCCACCAGCACTACCTCCTTTGGTAAGTTGAGTCACACTTACCATTAAACACATAAAAACTCTGTGGGCACCACACCCCGCATACATGACACGCAGACTACGCTAGAGACGGCAGAAGAAAGCGAGGTGAAGAACGTGGGCAAAATTGTGCGCAAGGTCCAAGAGCGCAAGCGGGTTCTGGACGCCATGGAGCAGGGGCAACTGGAATACCAGCAGCTCCTTCAGATTGTTAAGTTTTCGGCTGCTTTCCAGGCCCGGGCAGCGCGCTTACGCGACCTGGTAGACCGCCTCTTTGGTTCCTCGTCCTCCCGAATTGCCATCGCGGCCTTCTTGCTGGTCATTGTCTTCTTCTCGCTCATGCTCTACACCCCCTGGGCATCACGCGATGGCCAGCAGGTGGAGTTTCATCACGCCGTTTTTACGGCTACAAGTGCCGTGACCGTCACCGGTCTCACCACGGTATCCACCGCCGAGCAGTGGACTTTCTTCGGCCAGCTCATGATTCTCTTAGGGTCACAGATTGGCGGTCTGGGAACCCTGACCCTGACCTCGATCTTGGCCCTGGCGGTAGGCCGCAAGCTGGGCCTGCGGTCCAAGATTATCGCCCAGGAGTCCCTCAATATCGGACGCCTGGGTGAGGTTGGCTCCGTACTGCGCACCGTGGCTTTCACCTCCATTGCCATCGAGGCCCTGATTGCCTTTACCCTGGTCCCCCGCTTCCTTGTGCTGGGTGAGCCCCTCTGGCAGGCAGTCTGGCACGGTGTCTTCTATGCGGTGTCATCCTTCAACAATGCCGGTTTTACTCCCCACTCCGATGGCATCGTGCCTTACGGCCACGACCTCTGGATTCTTTTCCCCATCGCCCTGGGGGTTATGGTCGGCTCCCTAGGCTTCCCCGTCATCCTGGTTCTGCGCAATAACCTGCGCTTTAGCAAGTGGAATCTCAATGCCAAGCTCACCATTATTGGCACCCTGGCACTCTTCTTTCTGGGATCTTTCGCGTGGGGTGCTTTAGAGTGGGGCAACGACCGCACCATCGGCACTATGGGAGTAGGCGATAAGATGCTCAATGCCGCTTTCGCCTCGATTATGACGCGCTCGGGCGGCTTCAACCTGGTCGATATGGCAGATATTCACCCGGTCACCATGCTGCTGACCGACGTGCTCATGTTCATCGGCGGCGGCTCGGCGTCCACCGCAGGCGGTATCAAAATCACCACCATCACCGTGGTCTTCCTGGCGATCCTGGCAGAAGCACGCGGCGACCAGTTCGTCGTGGCTTTCAACCGCACCATTCCCGATGCTGTCCTCCGTATCGCTATCTCCGTGATTATGATGAGCTTCGTGTTTGTGCTGGCAGGCACCACCGCTATTATGCTCATCGGCCAGGTCGGCCTTGACAGGGCCCTCTTTGAGGTTATCTCAGCCTACGCGACCTGCGGCCTATCCACCGGGCTCTCAGCCGAGCTGCCACCGTCCGGAACCTATATTCTCTCCATCCTCATGCTGATCGGCCGTATCGGCACCATTACCATAGCTACCGGCCTGGCCATGCGCTCCCGCCGCCGCCTCTACAAATTCCCCGAAGAAAGGCCCATCATTGGCTAGAAAAGATTTCCGCCCCGCCCATAGTGCCCCTGTGCTGGTGATTGGCCTAGGACGCTTTGGTTCGGCTACCGCTGCCCAGCTCGTTCGCCAGAACAAGGAAGTGCTGGCCGTTGAGAAAGATCCGGTGCTGGTGCAGAAATGGTCGGGCGACCTCACCCACGTGGTTGAGGCCGATGCCACCGATATGAATGCCCTGCGCCAGCTAGGTGCTCAGGACTTTACCGCCGCGGTGGTAGGTGTGGGTACCTCGGTGGAGGCCTCGGTGCTCATTACCGCCAACTTGGTGGACCTGGGCATCGAACGTATTTGGGCTAAAGCTATCACCCCTTCCCATGGCAAGATCCTCTCCCGTATTGGAGCACACCGGGTTGTTTACCCGGAATCGGATGCGGGGGTGCGAGCAGCCCACCTAGTCTCAGGGCGCCTACTGGACTTCATCGAGTTCGATGACGACTTTGCCATCGTCAAAATGTACCCTCCCAAGGAGACCCATGGCTTCACCCTGGCAGAGTCTGATGTGCGGTCTAAATACGGGGTGACCATCGTGGGAGTGAAATCGCCGGGTGAAGAAATTACCTATGCGACGCCCGATACCCGGGTTTCTTCTCGCGATTTATTGATTGTCTCTGGCCAGGTGGACCTGATTGAAAGGTTTGCTGCACGCCCCTAACAGGTTTATACCTACAAGAAAGCCCTGACCAGACCCTATGCTTGCCTGAGCATGGAAACCGATCAGGTGTCTTCCGAAATAATTCGTCTTTTTTGATTCTCAGGGTGCATTAACTGAGAAATTGGCATATAGTTATAACTACCTCTAAAGGTGCGAGTGATTACTGAACGGTCCGCGAACCCGTTCAAGTAGCTCAAGACCTGAAGATTTCCAGATGGTTCCCCTAATCCCATCTCCTTCAGGTTGCGAGCCTTCTCTAGAAGCCGGATTCCTACCGCTGGAAGAGAAAGCTGAAGGCCAGTCCGATTCCCTACGGACTGGCCTTTAGTATATCCAGACTGCTTTTGTTTGCAAGGAAAAGCAGGCTACTTACCTCAGCCCCATCAGGGGTTTT
>NZ_JBOEQD010000014.1:0-45261 GCF_050689125.1 Rothia sp. L_38
ATAATCCTCTACGTATTCAGGTAGGGTACGGTGCTGGAGCTTTGCTACTTGGAGCAGTCCTTGCTATAAGCATCGGTTCCTATTCAACTGCTATAGATGGAATACAGTCCTTCATCCTTATGCTAGGGCTCTATCTACTGCTCCTGGTATCTTCCTATATCTTTGTTACCCGTCGTGAATTCAAATCTGCTGTACTGCGAGAGGAACAATCATGACCCACCTTGAGGCACAAAATATCACTGTAGTTATAAGAGAGAGAAAAATTATTCAGGAAGTTTCGCTTTCTGCTATGCCGGGGCAGATTACGGCGCTTACAGGAGTCAGCGGCAGCGGTAAAAGCACCCTACTAGCTACCCTCGGTCTTCTCGTAACACCAACATCGGGAAAAGTTACTATTGATGGCCATGACACAAGCCCATGGCCAGAGAAGAAACGGGCCCAGTTTTGGGCTCAGAAGGCAGCCTTCATATACCAGGATTACGGAACATTGACTGATGAAACAGTCGGCGCAAATGTAACCCTCTCAGACCGGGATTTTAAACGTAACCGCCAGACTGTCGAAGAGGCCCTAACCCAGGTAGGGCTGGAAGGGCGTAGTCTAGAACCCGCAACCGTACTTTCTGGAGGTGAAAAACAGCGACTAGGCATTGCCCGGGCCTTGTATAAAAGGGCTGATGTTCTCTACGCTGATGAGCCCACAGCTTCACTAGATCACCATAATAGCCAACTAATATATGACTTACTCAGACAAAGAGCAGACGCCGGTGCTACGGTACTTGTAGCAACTCACGATGACTGGCTCATCTCACGTTGCGATGCTGTCTACCAACTGCCGTAAACAAAGAAACAAGGTAGACAATATGCCTTGTCTGCCCACTCTCTAAGGTAAGAGAGTAAGGACGCCCGTGCCCCGGACAGGTTGCCCCTGGCCGGGGCACTGCCCTTTAAAGACGAGGGCAGGAACCGTTCAGCGGGTGCCCAGTTCAGGCGGTAAAATAGGAAACTCACGGATGAGAGGGCAGGAAGAGCACATTATGGCACGCACACCGGGTAAGAAACCCAACCCCATCGCAGCCTTTTTTGGCTTCGGCCTGGGCAAGCTGGCGTCCGCTCCCTCTCGGGAAAAGCAGGCCAAATCCCGCCGCGCCCGGGCAGCTAAGCCCCTGCGCGCTGAGACCGCTGAAACCCCGGCACAGGAGCTGGCCACCCCGGTAGCCGCCCACTCCTTTAGCGGGCACTTCATCACCTTTGCCATCGTGTTGGTGATCATCGCCTTGTCGGTCTATAACCCCCTGACCTCCTTTATCCGTCAGAACAACGAAATCAACGACGCCAAGGCCAGCATCGCTGCCCTGCAAGCCGAGCAGGACTCACTAAACGCCCAGGTCAGCTGGTGGCAGGACGACAACTACGTCAAACAACAGGCTAAAAGCCGTCTCTTCTACGTACAGCCGGGGGAGACCCCCTACCTGGTCGTGGGCCTGGACTCCACCAGCGAACTAGCAGATGACACCAGCGCATCGGCTAAAACCGCCCCCGAAGACTCCTGGACCACCAAACTCTGGGGCTCCCTGCAACTAGCTGCTGAAGACACCTCCGTCAGCAGCCCCGCCCCCGAGAGCTCAAGCAACCCGAGCGCCAGCACCTCAGCTACCCCGAGCGCAGAGCCCACCGCTACCGCCACCACCCGCTAGCGCCGGTAGACTAGAAAAACCAGCACCACCCTCTAAGGACACCATGACCACACCCGCAAGCACCGAGCACCAGCCCCAGGGCTTCGGCGTCACCGCCGAAACCCTCACCCCCACCGAGCTTGACCTGAAAGTGCTCTCAGCCCAGCTAGGTCGCACCGTGCGCGACGTTGTAGAAATCCCGGCCCGTTGCGTCTGCGGCAACCCCCTGGTTGCTGCTACCGCCCCGCGCCTGGCCAACGGCTCGCCCTTCCCCACCACCTTCTACCTGGCCCACCCCGTCATCACCGCCGCAGCTTCCCGCCTTGAAGCAGAAGGTGCCATGTACGAGATGACCGATGAAGTCACCGACGACGAGAGCAAGGCCGCCGCCTACCGGGGAGCCCACGAGAACTACCTGGCAGAACGCGAACGCATTCGCGTCAAAGCCGGCCTAGAAGACGTGCCCGAAATTGAGGGCGTTTCAGCAGGCGGCATGCCCACCCGCGTCAAGTGCCTGCACGCTGTGCTCGGCCACACCCTAGCTGTTGGCCGCGGCATCAACCCCTACGGGGATGCAACCCTCGACCTGATTGCCGAGTGGTGGACCCCCGAAACCTGCCACTGCGACCCCGCCTGGCGTAACTAGTCGCCCACCGGCGTCCGCCCCCATATATCACCTATACCTGCCCTACGAGTCACTGGGAGTAACCATGCGCGTTGGCGCTATCGACTGCGGAACCAACTCAATTCGCCTGCTCATCGCCGAGGCCGAAGCCACCGAAGAGGGCTTTGTGCTCACCGACCTTGAGCGTCGCATGAAAATTGTGCGCCTGGGCAAGGGCGTGGACGCCACCGGCTGGCTGGCCAAAGAATCCCTGGAACGCACCTTCGCCGCGGCCCGCGAATACGCCGACCTGCTGCGCGAGTACGGGGTAGAGCACGTACGCTTTGCCGCCACCAGTGCCACCCGGGACGCGGGCAACCGCCAAATCTTTATCGACGGAATCCGCGAGATTCTTGGGGTAGAACCCGAGGTCATTACCGGCCGTGAAGAGGCCGAGCTTTCCTTTGTCGGGGCTGTCTCGTCCGTGGGCAATACCGAGGAGATGACTCTGGTAATTGACCTGGGGGGCGGCTCCACCGAGTTCGTGCTGGGAAACAAGGACGGCCTGGCCGCAGCCCGCTCGGTTGATATCGGCTGCGTGCGTATGACCGAACGCCATATTAGCTCCGACCCCGCCAACGTCACCCAGGTTTCCCGCGTCATTGCAGATACCGACCGGGCTATCGCAACCGCAAGTGCCTCCGTTGACCTATCGGCGGCCCGCCGCGTCGTGGGCGTGGCGGGAACCGTCACCACCGTGGCAGCCCACGTGATGGGCCTTGACGCCTATGACCCCGAAAAAATCGACCGCGCCGAAATCGCCATCAAGGACATCTCCCGGGCCGCTGCCGACATGGTCGCTATGACCAGCGCCGAACGTGCCGCCCTGCCCTACATGCACGAGGGTCGGGTGGACGTCATCCCCGCAGGGTCAGTTGTCTGGGCCCGCATCGTTGAGCGCATCAGCGCCCTCACCGGGGGAGCGGTCACCAGCGCTATCGCCTCAGAAAAAGACATCCTCGACGGTCTGGCCCTGTCGGTTGCCGAACGCGCCAGCCGCTAGGAGCCGTCCATGGCCTTTCGGCGACTCCCCACCGGCACCGCCCTGCTCGCAAGCAGCCTGGCTCTAGCCACCGCCCTGGCGCTCGGCGTCCTCCCTGCCCGAGCTACCACGGCAAGCCCCTCGGCTAGTGCCAGCGCCAGCCCCACAGCAAGTGCGTCAGCCAGCGCTACCTCAAAGGCCAGCGCCAGCCCCAGCGCCCTGGCCTCGGTACCCACCATCGCTACCCCCAAGGGCGACTCGATCCGCGCCCGCGAGTACTGGCTCACCCAGTACGGCTTTACCGACCTGTGGAGCGAAACCACCGGCAAGGGCGTTACCGTCGCCGTCATCGACACCGGTGTAGACGGCACCCACCAAGACCTCACCGGTAACGTGGTGAGCGGCTACGACGCCTCGACCGGAACCACTAAGAACAAGGGCTGGAAGGGCCTGGGTGTTGAACCCGAACACGGCACCCTGGTTGCCTCTGTGATCGCAGGCCACGGCCACGATGACGGCATCACTCCCGCTAATTCCGGCGAACCCGGCGAGTCCGCAGGCATGATCGGGGTAGCACCCGATGCCATCATTTTGCCTATTTCCCTAGAGCTCGGTACCACCAGCGCTACCACCCGCTCGGTCGACGAGCAGATTCCGGACGCCGTGCGCTACGCCGTCGATAACGGGGCCGATATCATCAACCTATCGGTGGGCTCCGATAAAACCAGCTGGCCCGAATCCTGGGACTCAGCCTTTGCCTACGCCGAAGAAAAGGGCATCATTATCATCGCCTCTGCCGGCAACCGCGGTGCCGGTCTCACCCAGGTCGGGGCACCTGCCACCATGCCCGGGGTACTCACCGTTGGTGGCGTCGATAAGAACAAGCAGGAATCCTGGTCCTCATCCTCGCAGGGTATCTCTATCGCTGTCTCAGCCCCCAGCGAGTCCATGATCGGCGCTATCCCCAACAACAAATACGCCACCTGGTCAGGCACCTCAGCCGCCGCCCCCATCGTCGCCGGACTTGCCGCCCTCATCATGGAAAAATACCCCGACCTGACCGGCAACCAGGTGATTCAGCGCATCATCGAATCCAGCGATGACGCCGGAGCGGACGGGCGCGATGCCCTCTACGGCTACGGCATCATCAACCCCAAAGCCGCCCTGGCCAGCTCCACCCCGGACGACACCGACACCAACCCGCTCGGCTCCATGAGCGACTGGATCAACGTCCACCGCAAAAACACCGCCTCAGCTGCGCCCAGCGCCAGCGAAACCCCCGTGCACCAGGTCGGCGAAACCATCACAGAAGCAGCCGCCCCCACTCCCGTCCGCCCCGTTGAAGACTCCGGCATCCTACCCTTCATCGTGCTCGCCGCCTTCGCCCTCTGGGTCGGCATCATCACCTTCGGCTCCATCCACCAGCTCACCAACATCATCAAACGCAGCCGTCGCCGCTAGCCCGCGCCCACCTCATCTAGCCTTCATCAAATCTTCACCCTGCTCTGAAAGGCTAGACACCGGCAGGGCAAGAAACGCTCACAGCAAATACACCGCCCAAAACTATGCTTAAACCCCGCAAAAGTGGCAATATAAGCATGGAGACTTTTTGCCGGAACACCGGCACTACACCAACAGGAAGTTAACTCGCATGGCATTCAACAAGATTGCACAGGACCGCCCCCGCGTCCTCATCGTCGGCGGCGGCTACGTCGGCTTCACCGTCGCAAAGAAGATCCAGAAGGTCATCAAGGAGTCCGGCGGCGTCGTCACCGTTGTCGACCCCAACCCCTACATGACCTACCAGCCCTTCCTCCCCGAAGTAGCTGCAGGCTCCATGGAAGGCCGCAACGCCACCGTACCCCTGCGCCAGCACCTGCGCGACTCAGAAATCATCGGCGGCCGCGTCGTAGCAATCAACCACGCTACCAAGACCGCAACCATCGAACCCATCAACGCCGGTGAAACCTTCGAACTGACCTACGACGAAATCGTCCTGGGCGCAGGCGCCGTCACCCGTGCCTTCCCCATCCCCGGCCTAGCCGAGGTAGCCATCGGCATGAAGACCGTTGAAGAAGCAGTCTCCGTCCGCAACTGGGTACTCGAGCGCATCGAAATCGCCTCCCTCACCACCGACGAGGACGAGCGCCGCCGCGCCCTCACCTTCGTCATCGTCGGCGGCGGTTTCGCAGGCGTCGAAACCATCTCCGAACTTGAAGACATGGCCCGCGAAGCCGTCAACCGCAACGACCGCCTGCGCATCTCAGACCTGCGCTTCGTCATGGTCGAAGCAGCCCCCCGCATCATGCCCGAGGTCCCCGCAGACCGCGCCGAAAAGGTTGTCGCTGAACTGCGCGCCCGCGGCATCGAGGTCCTGCTCAACACCTCACTCTCCGACGCCACCGACGGCCACCTGCAGCTCATCAACATGGGCGACAAGTCACCCGCCGGTGAACTCGACACCGACACCCTGATCTGGACCGCCGGCGTCGCAGCGTCCCCCATGCTCAAGGACACCGACTTCCCCATCGACGAGCGCGGCCGCGTCCGCGTACAGGCCGACCTGCGCGTTGCAGGCGATGAAGGCATCATCGAGGACGCCTGGGCAGCAGGCGACAACGCAGCTGTACCCGACCTCTCCGGTGGCGGCGTCGGCGGCTTCTGCGTCCCCAACGCCCAGCACGCCTCCCGCCAGGCCCTCAAGCTGGCAGAAAACCTGCTGGCCAAGCGCCGCGGCGAAGCACTGACCGACTACTACCACGAGACCATCGGCGTCGTTGCCGGCCTGGGCCTGTGGAAAGGCGTAGCTAACTTCAAGGGCAAGACCATCGGCGGCCCCATCGCCTGGCTCATGCACCGCGGCTACCACGGCACCGCTATCCCCACCACCGAACGCACCGCACGCGTCATGGCCACCTGGGCACTCAACCAGATCTTCGGCCGCGACACCTCATCAATCCGTCACCAGCGTTCACCCCGCCGCGCCTTCCAGCAGGCTACCGGCACCGCACCCGAAAAGACCAAGGCAAAGCTCTAGGAACTTTTCTGGTATAAAGGTATAAGCGAAAGCGCTCGCCGGGTGAGGCCCGGCGGGTGCCCGCTCAAGGCCCTATAGCCCAATTGGCAGAGGCAGAAGACTTAAAATCTTTGTGTTCCGGGTTCGAGTCCCGGTGGGGCTACAAAAATGGAGAGTACGTCAAGCGCAAAGCGCAGGCGTACTCTCTTTTTTGTTACCTGGGTGAACTGGGCGCCCCTGACTAATTCTGTTTAGGCTGAAGACTTGCACGGCATATCGATAAACGATAACATCGATAAACGATAGTATTGAAAAACGATATGTAAATAGTTGAGAGAGTTCATGCGAACAATCATCAATTAGTCAGAAAGGAAGCGACTGTGTCTACAAGTCCCCTTAGAAAGAAAAGCTTCTGGTCGTTTGACGTTACTGCATTGGCTATGTTGTGCACCCTATTTCTTGTCACTTACGTACTGAATGTATTTGTCGATCAGAAATTTCATACTTTCCTGAGCCCGGCAGTTGAAGGTGGTGTCAGTTTTGACCTTGCAGCTGGGGGTCCCTTTGCATACTTAATGACAGGTTTTGTGCTCAAGTCGGCGAGCCTGCTAGTTGCTATTTGGGGAATGTGGTCCATGCTGAATCGCATTAAGAATGGTCAGCTGTACACCGAAGAGACATCAAAACGTGCGGTTGTCGTTGCCTATGCGGTACTCGGCTGGCTGGTTGGCAGTGGTATTGAAGGCATGGGTAACAATTTCCTTGCGCACCGTCTTGGCCTGAACGACCAGTGGAGCGGTGGTCTACTCACCAATACTTCAGTCATGGTTCTTGTGTTCCTGCTGCTTGCGATGCTGTACGTCCTGCAGGGGTCGATTCGTCAGGCAATTGAGCTTCAGGAAGAGGTTGATGACCTTGTCTGAACCGGTTGAAAAGAGTGGCAAATACATCCACTGTAATTTGGGTGTTTTACTTGATCAGCGTTCTATGACGTTGCTTGAGTTGTCAGACCGAGTTGGGGTGACAGTTGCTAATCTTTCTAAACTCAAAAACAATCGTGCGAAAGCTATACGGTTTAGTACGCTCCTTGCTATTTGTGATGTTCTAGAATGCTCGCCGGGCGACCTTTTGAGTATTGAATAGGGAAATGACCGCGACTGTCACTCATCCCCCCCCCCCCGAGAGGGGGCTTGGGGTCATAAGTAAGACATTGTTTTATTCACCCTATTCGTTTTCTCTTGACCCCGAGATAATCTATAGGGTCAAGAGAGAACGAGTAGGGTGAACTTCTAGGTTCGGGTAAAGGACGCTGCGGCAGTAGTATCTGCGGCTTCTAGGGTTTTCGATAGAGTAGAAGCTATGAAGACACCTCATCTCTATGCCGTTGACCTCGATGGAACCCTGCTGACTGACCACAAGACCTATAAGCACGAGCAGCTGGATCACGTCCTGACCCTGTTGGCTGAGCAGGGCTCATCCCTGGCGGTAGCAACGGGTAATCAGATGCCGAAAATTGAGCAATATCTGGCCGGTCACGAGCACCATGAGAACCTCTACTACATTGCAGAGAACGGTGCCATTATCCATAACCGGGGCACTGATTTAGCTCTGTGGGGTTTTACCCCCGAACTGGTTCAACAGTGTCTGGCAGCCCTGGAAGGCTTCCCGGCCCTGGGTATTATTTTGTCCTGCCGCCACCACTCCTTTGTGCCCAGCGACCGCTTGGCAACCATCGCAGGGCGAGTATATGAACAGGTGACTAAGGTGGGAATCGATTTACCCGGGTGGGACCCGCAGGATCCCATTACGGCCATCCGTCCTTTCTACCCCAATGTGGAAGCCATCGATGACCCGAGCACTATCACCGAAACCGTGGTGAAGATTGCCCTGAACGCTGACCCCGGTGAAGGTATCTATGAGACCATTGAGAAACTTCATGCCGCCCTGCCGGCAGGGGTTGCGGCAACCTCCAGCGGGTTTGGTGCTATCGACCTGATTATCGAGGGCAACCACAAGGGGCACGGCCTGGCCTGGTTGGCTGACCACCTGGGGCTGGCTGCTGAGCAGACCACAGCCTTTGGCGACTCTGGCAACGACCTTGAGATGTTTAGCTACGCCGGGCGCGCTATCGCCATGGAACACTCTGACCCGGTTCTCGCCCCGGTCACCGACCTGACCATCGGCTCGAACAACGATGGGGCCGTCCTTAACTTTCTTGAAACTGAACTGACTGCCTAAACCGCAGCTGCTCACGCCCTGAGAAAAACGGGCAGAAATACCGGCCAAGATTCGGTAGGGTAGAAGACAAGACATTTACCACGACTACTTATTACCACTAGGAGACAACAGCCGTGGCAGGTAACCCCCTGATTAACAACATGACTAAGCCCGCTGGCGATCCCCGCTTCGGGCAGTTCGGTGCTGGCGGCACCACTACCGCCAACCCCTATGGCCAGCAGGCTCAGAGCCCCTACGGCACCTACCAGCAGGGTAGCTACACCCAGCAGGCTCCCTATGGCTACGAGAACCAGCAGGTGTCGGCTGGCCAGCTCAACGACATGTACAACGCCGGTACCGCTGGTCCGGTTGATACCAACCGCATCACTATCAACGACATCATCATGAAGACCGGCCTGAACCTGGGTCTGGTTGTCGTGGGTGCTGTCCTTGCCTGGTACATGCCCGTCCCCATGTTCGTCGGTTTCATTGGCGGCCTGGTGCTGGGCTTCGTCAACGCCCTGAAGAAGAAGGTCTCACCTGCCCTGGTGATGACCTACTCGGTCATGGAAGGTCTGCTGGTTGGCGGTATCTCTCGAATGTTCGAGGCTTCCTACCCCGGTATCGTGGTTCAGGCTGTTCTGGCAACCGTCATCGTATTTGCAACCATTCTGGCGCTCTACAGCTCCGGTAAGGTGCGGGCAACTCCCAAACTGACCCGCTTCTTTATGATTGCGACGATTTCCTACGCCGTCTTCTGCCTAGTCAACCTCGTTGCCTCCTTCTTCTTCGATTTCAACGCCCGCGGTGTTGAGGTAATGGGTATTCCCCTGGGTCTCATCATCGGTCTCTTCGCCGTGCTGCTGGCTACCTACTCCCTGCTGCTGGACTTCACCCACGCTTCTGACGCCATCAAGATGGGCGCCCCCGAGCGGGAATCCTGGCGCATTGCCTTCGGCCTGATCGTGTCACTGGTCTGGCTCTACATCGAGATCCTGCGCGTTCTCTACTATGTACGCTCTATGGCCGATGACTAAAATTTAGGCTCTCTCCTAGCCTGCTAGGAAAGGAGCACAGCCCGGGGTGGAAGCAGCTCTGCTTCTGCCCCGGGCTTTTCTGTGTCGTGCCCCAGCTGCGGGGGAGGGGCAGGGGGATCCGGCAGGACGCACCCCGCCCGGCTTCATGGGGCGAGTTTGGTCACGCTTGTGCCCGGGATGCGGGCAGGCAAGGGACAGATAGTAAGGAAACGTGGGAAGATGGAAAGTATGAGTGTCATTATTCCTGAACCCCCTGCCCGGCAGAGTGAATCTGACCGTCAGGTGCCTTTTGCCTTGCAGACGGCAGCAGCCTGGTCTTGGCGTTTGATGATTGTGGGTATCGTAGCCGCAGCCCTCTACTGGATGCTGGCTAAGATCTCCCTCATCGTCATTTCAATCATGATTGCGGCCCTGCTGGCCGGTCTCATGTCGCCGGTTGTCTACTTCCTCCGTCGCAACCGAATCCACGCCGGTATCGCTACCGCAATTACTGAACTGGGTCTTATCGCCGGTGTCATTGGTCTACTAGCGCTGGTAGGCCAGCAGCTGACCGCTGGTTTCTCATCCCTGTCTGACCAGGTTGTCGAGGGCTGGAACCAGATTGTTGCCATGCTCAACAACCTGCCTATCGACCTGGGGGCAGACAAGATTGACCAGTACATCAGCCAGCTGGTCACCACCTTGCAGGACAACACCTCCAGCATCCTCAACGGGGTAGCCAGCGTCGGTTCTACCGCAGCCGATATCGGTACCGGCATGGTAATTGTTCTCTTCACCCTCATCTTCTTCCTCATGGAAGGTGAACGGATCTGGCTTTTCATCGTCAAGCTCTTCCCCCGCAATGCCCGTCGTGCTGTCAACGGTGCTGGCCGTCGCGGCTGGACCTCACTGGTTTCCTATGTGCGTGTGCAGGTCTTCGTGGCTGCCGTTGATGCTATCGGTATTGGCCTCTCAGCCTTCTTCCTGGGCGTCCCCCTGGCGCTGCCCCTGGGCGTCCTGGTCTTCCTGGGCTCCTTCATTCCCGTCGTCGGTGCGCTGCTGACCGGTGTTATCGCCGTCCTGCTAGCCCTGGTCGCTAACGGCCTGGTCAACGCCCTTATCATGCTGGCCATGGTGCTGATTGTGCAGCAGATTGAATCCAACATTCTTCAGCCCCTGGTGATGGGTAAGGCAGTTGCTCTGCACCCCCTGGCCGTCGTTATCGTTGTGGTCGCAGGCTCTATGCTCTACGGCATCGTCGGTGCCCTCTTCGCCGTGCCCGTCCTGGCCGTGGTCAACACTGTGATCCGCTACCTGTCTGGCCACGAATGGGAGCACGACCCCCATATTCGCGAGGAGGAGTTCCTCTACCCCCACGAGATTAAACGCCGCGAGAAAAAGGCAATCGCAGAGAAGGTCAAGGAACGTCTCAACCGCATTAAGGAAGCCGAAAAGGCCGATGAAGATGCTCTAGAGGCCATTAACAACGGCGCCCAGAAATAAGAGACAAGACGAGGTAACGATGCAAGAAGCACCCGCCCCGGTTGAGCTCCCCGTGAGCCTAGGCCAGATTGAAGATGCCGCCCGCCTACTTGACGGCGTTATCGAACGCACCCCCGTTGCTCACTCGCGTGCCCTGAGCGAGCAGATTGGCTCGGAGGTCTTTCTTAAGTGTGAAAACCTCCAGCGCTCTGGCTCCTTCAAGGTACGCGGTGCCTACGTGCGCATGGCTAAGCTCACCGAGGCTGAAAAAGCCGTGGGCGTGGTGGCAGCATCGGCAGGCAACCATGCCCAGGGCGTAGCCCTGGCCGCCTCTCGTCTTGGCATCGCAGCCCGTATCTACATGCCCCAGGGTGCAGCCCTGCCCAAGATCGCCGCTACCCGCAGCCACGGGGCTGAGGTTGTGCTACACGGCGTGAACGTAGACGAAGCCCTGGCCGAAGCTAAGCGCTACGCCGAAGAAACCGGCGCCGTCTTCGTACACCCCTTCGACAACGAAGACATCATCGCGGGCCAGGGCACCCTGGGCCTAGAGATTCTTGAGCAGGTTCCGGACGTCGACACCATCTTGGTGGGCGTTGGCGGCGGCGGCCTGCTGGCGGGGCTCTCTATCGCGGTGCGCTCGCTGGAAGAAAAGCTAGGGAAAAAGATCCGTATTATTGGTGTGCAGGCCGAGCATGCGGCAGCCTACCCGCCCTCCCTCGCAGCGGACGCCCTTGTACCCTTGAAGAAGGTCTCCACCATCGCCGACGGTATCGCGGTGGGCCGCCCCGGCCAGCTGCCCTTCACCATCATCAAGAACCTGGTGGACGACGTCCACACCGTCTCCGAAGACGAAATTGCCCGCGCCCTCATCTTCCTGATGGAGCGCAACAAGCTGGTCGTTGAACCGGCCGGTTCTGTCTCGGTGGCGGCGGTCATGAGTGGTTCCCTCAAGGAAAAGTACGGTGATTTGGGCACCACGGTCTGCCTGCTCTCGGGCGGCAACATCGACCCCATGCTCATGCTCAAGGTTATCCAGCGAGGCCTCTCAGCTGCGGGCCGTTACATGACCATCAAGCTCATGCTCAACGACCGCCCCGGCGAGCTCACCACCATCTCCCGCATCATCTCGGAGCATGACGCCAACGTCACCGGCGTAGACCACACCCGCCTGGGTGGGGCCCTTTCTATGGGTGATGTCTCCATCACCATCGACATGGAAACCAAGGGCGTAGAGCACTGCCAGGAGGTCATCGCAGCCCTGGAAGCTGAGGGCTACAAGCCGATTGTGGTTTACTAAACACAGCAGTGTGCGGCAGGCATGCCGGGAGCCTGCTGGCCTGGGGCTGGCATGAATTGGCTAGTTCGCGAAGCGAACCGGCCAAGAGGGTCGCAGGCAGAGGCATGCCTGCCGCACTACTAACTACTGTGTGAAAGCAAACCGAAGCCCGGGCGTCCGCCCCTGTAGAAAGGGGGAAGGACACCCGGGCTTCGGTTTTATCTACCGGCGGGCAGGTTTAGCCCTGGAAGGGCTTAGCAGAGACAATCTTGACGGGAATCTGCTTGCCGTTGGGGGCCTCGTAAGAAAGCTCGTCACCCACCTTGTGGCCGTTAATGGCGGCGCCCATGGGGGACTTCTCCGAGAAGACCTGCAGGTCGGAGCCACCGACCAGGGTGTCGGCTACTTCGCGGGAACCGAGCAGGAAGGTCATGGTCTTGCCGGCGATATCGGCTTCAACGACCATGCCGGGCTCAACTACGCCGTCATCGGCTGCGGGCTTGTCTGATACCTGGGCGGTTTCGAGCAGGTGCTGTAGCTGCTTGATGCGGCCCTCGTTCTTGCCCTGTTCTTCGCGGGCTGCGTGGTAGCCGCCGTTTTCTTTGAGGTCGCCTTCGTCGCGGGCCGCTGAGATACGGTCGATAATTTCCTGGCGGTAGGGGCCGGAGAGGTGCTCAAGCTCAGCTTTGAGCTTGTCGTAGGCTTCCTGAGTGAGCCAAGCGCCTTCGTTTTCTGCCATGTGTTTACTCCTTGTCAGCAAGGCCCCGAAACCGTTGTGGCTGGGGACCCTGTATGCGGACGGGGCTAGTGAGGGCCCCGTGTAAAAGGTCAGTCGTGAGCCTAGTCTACCCATAGGCGGGGTAAGCTCCCTAACTTTACCCCTAGAGAGAAAGGGCTTTAGTTAACCTTCCAGCAGCTATCGACGGTGGCTGTGGTTGCTTCACCGAGTACCCTAAACTGTACGGTCTGCACCGAGATACCGTTCCCGTTGTCGTCGGCGTAGGGGCCGATAGCGACTTCCTTCCAACCGACGGGGGCACCTGCGGTATTCAGGGCCTTAACAGCGCAGACAGCGGTGTCTTCAGCTCGTTTGCTCACCTCAAAGGTGACTGAGACTTCATCAGCGCTGGTGAGGGTAAAACCAACATCACGACCGGTGGGATCATCGCTGGAGTCCGACTGTACCCAGACCACAAAGGCGATGCCCACCAGTACAGCTACCAGGGTCAACCCGTACCAGAACCACTGGGGTAGGGTAGTACGCTGGCGGGGCATGCCATAACGGGCGGACAGGTCAGGGGAGGTCATCGACCCACACCTTTCATACGGGGTAACAGAGAAGGAGGGCGGCTCCGCTAAGACGGGTAGAATTGACCAGTGTCTTTGAATGCGGGCCTTCCTCATTTACGATACCCCAAACATTACTCGAGCCACCTTCGCACAAATGGAGTTTTGCATGAGCAGCATTGAATCACCCGCACCCGGTTTTGACCCGTCCCTGCTGGCCCCCCTGAAAGAGGACTACACCGGCCTGCGCATTCTGGCCGTTCACGCCCACCCCGACGACGAATCCTCCAAGGGTGCCGCCACCATGGCTGCCTATGTAGCCCGAGGTGCCCGCGTGATGGTGGCGTCCATGACCGGTGGCGAACGGGGAGACATCCTCAACGAAGCGGTCAAGAGCAACCCGGCTGCCCACCGCGATTTGGCGGGCGTCCGCCGTCTTGAGATGAAGCGGGCCGCCGCCGTGCTGGGTATTGAGCACCGCTGGATTGGTTTTGTTGATTCGGGCCTGCCCGAGGGTGACCCCCTACCCCCGTTGCCCTACGGTTCTTTTGCCAGCCTACCCCTGGAGCAGGCGTCCGCCCCGCTGGTGCGCCTGGTACGAGACTTTAAGCCCCACGTCATCCTCACCTACGACGAAATCGGCGGCTACCCCCACCCCGACCACATCATGACCCACCGGGTCTCCATGGAAGCCTTCGAGAAGGCGGGGGACGCGGACGCCTACCCAGGTACCGGTGAGCCCTGGCAAGTTTCCAAAATCTACTACGACCGGGCCTTCAACTACGACCGCATGCTAGCCTTCCACCACTATCTCGAAGAAGCAGGCCTGGAGTCACCCTTCGCGCAGTGGATTGCCATGTCAATGGAAGAAGACATTGAGGGGCACCGCCCGCCGGTCTCCCGCCACCAGACCACCACCCGGATCTCATCGGCAGACTTCTTTGAGAAACGAGATGAGGCCCTGCACGCCCACCAGTCCCAGGTCGCCCCGGACTCAGCCTTCTTTGCCGTCTCTCCCGAGATGCAGCGTAAAATCTGGCCCTTCGAAGACTACGTGCTGGCCCACAGCAGAGTGAAGAGCGAGGTGCCGGAAACCTGCTTCTCAACCGGTATCGACTACCGCTCCTAAAGACAGGAAAGGCCCAGCCCCACCGCGTAGAATAGGGGTGACCGCCTAAAGGCGGCCCCTGCGCCCCAGACCCAGACCAGAGGAAACCTTGACAGTGTCAGCCCTGATCCCTGTATCTCTTACGATTCTTGCAGCCGAAGCGACCCCCACCGTCATTACCACGGTCAACCCCGACGGGTCCTTCCGCGGCTCACCCGGTATCGTGGGCTTCATTGTCACCTTCTGCCTGGCAATCGCCATCGTGCTGCTGGGGCTAGATTTGACCCGCCGCGCTCGCCGTCTGCGCTACCGCAGTGAATACGCCATTGCCCGTGAGGCTGAGGAACGGGCAGCCGCTGAGGCAGCGGCGCAGGGGAAAACTGAGGAGCCCGTTCACGCCACCGTGCGCGATGAGGCAGTGGTGGCTCAGGATCACCTGCGCCGCCCCCACTAGCTTTCTTCGAGAAGATAAACTCAAGGACGCCCTACCCTACTCGGGTGGGGCGTCCTTTAGTTTGAAGGTCACGGGGTGCGTCTATACAAAGATGCAGAACATGACGGCAATGTAGTGCTGGATGAAGCCGAGCACCGTAAAGACATGGAAGAGCTCGTGGAACCCGAAAATATGTGGGGCCATAACGGGTCGCTTGGTGCCGTAGAAGATAGCACCGATGATGTAGCTGGCCCCGCCGGTGGCGATGAGAATAGTGGCGACGGGTGAGACCTGCCAGAAATCCCCCAGGTAGAAGACCGCCATGAGCCCCATGACAACGTAGATGGGGGTGTAGAGCCAGCGGGGAGCCCCGGTCCAAAAGACTCTGAAGAGGGTGACCGACAGGGCGCAGCCCCAGATACTCCAGAGCAGCACTGCCTGCTTAGTGCCTTCTAGGAGGGTAAGAGCCACCGGGGTGTAAGTACCCGCAATGAGCAGGGTGATGTTGGCGTGGTCCAGGCGTTTGAGCAGCATGCGGGCCTTAGCTGACCAGAAGCCGCGGTGGTAGATGCCGGAGATGCCGAAGAGTAGGACGCCGGTGAGGGCAAAAATGGCACACCCGACGCCCACCATGCCACCGCCGGAGAGGGCAATCAGCACGATACCGGCAATAAAGGCGACGGGCGCGAAACCCGCATGAATCCAGCCCCGCAGCAGGGGCTTACCGTTCTCGCGGTAGAAGTCGATGACTTCACGCTGAACATCGGTGAGCCGGTCAAGGACGCTCGGGTGGGGTGTAGTTGAGGAGCCGGTGGTCTGGGAGCGGTGAACACGTGAAGCCATATATTTAGTATGGCAGTTCAAAATAAGTGCGGTCTAGGGGGTAGCTAGAAGCTGAACCTGAGGGCAGGAGCCCAGGGCAGCGTCCGCCTAACCACCGCAGACGAGGCTAAGGAGCCTACCCGCCCCGGTCTTACAGGTAGAATGAGCAGGTAAGAACCCCGGCCACCTTCAGACCAGGAGCAGCACATGAAGCTACCGCAGCCACTGTACACGGTGTATGAGCGGTCCCTGATTTCTGGGATTCCAGCGGAGAAACTGCCCCAGCATATCGGTGTGCTGGTTGATGGTAACCGCCGCTGGGCTGCCCTGCTGGGAGAAAGCACTAAGCACGGCCACGAGGCCGGTGCTGCCCGTATTATCGAATTTTTGGGCTGGTGTACGGAGCTCAAGATTCCGATGGTCACCCTCTATATGCTCTCGACCGAGAACCTCAAACGTAGCAGCGATGAGCTCAATGATCTGGTTGAGGTTATTGAGGGGTTCGTGGGAAAGCTAGCTGCCAGCGGTCTAGCCCGCATTCGCCCGGTGGGCCAGCTCGAATCTCTACCTACCAGCCTGCGCTCTGCTTTCGAGGTGGCCGTTGAACAAACAGCGGCTGTGAGCGGCTTACAGGTCAATATCGCTGTTGGCTACGGCGGGCGACAGGAGATTACGGACGCCGTGCGCGGCCTACTGCAGGAAGCAGCAGCTTCGGGGCACAGCCTGGACGAACTCGCAAAGAGCCTGACCAGTGACGATATCTCCCGCCACCTCTACACCAGTGGCATGCCCGACCCCGATCTCTTAATCCGCACCTCTGGCGAGCAGCGTCTCTCTGGCTTTATGACCTGGCAGTCGGCCTACTCCGAGTTCTATTTCTGCGAGGCCCTGTGGCCGGACTTCCGCCGGGTTGATTTTCTGCGGGCCCTGCGCGACTATGCTCAGCGTCAGCGCAGGTTCGGCTCCTAATAGTGGCCGGGAGCAAATGTGCTCGAACAGATATATAACCTAGCAGTAGAGGGTCTGGGCGGACGCTGGCAGTCGGCTCTTGCCTGTGTGCTCCTGGTCTGGGTGGTGGCGTGCTACCTGGTGGCAGCTGCCCGTCTGTGGGTGATTGATGTGCGTGAGCACCGTCTTCCTGACCGCATCGTCCTTCCCCTCTATGCCCTGCTGGGCCTACCCCTCTTTTGGGTGATCCTGCTAGCTTCGCCTGACTCCTTTGCCCAGACCAGGCAGACAGCCTACGGGGCAGCGGTCATGTTCGGCTTCTACGCGCTCATGCGCCTAGCATCTCGCGGGGCACTTGGATTAGGCGATGTAAAACTGGCCGGGGTACTGGGCCTGCCCTTGGCCTATTTCTCGCCCCTGAACCTGCTCTGGGGCAACCTGCTTATTTTCCTCACCGGCGGGCTATATTCTCTAGCGCTCATACTGACTCGTCGCGCTACCGGCCGTACCCACATAGCCTTCGGCCCCTTCATGCTGTTAGGCACCACCATCGCTCTTTTCTTCCCCGCCACCTAACTAGCCAAGCGTGGTCTGCTGCCACGGGCGTCCGCACCGGCGCCCATTCCACGAAAGGACACTATGCCTACCCCACCATTCATTACCGACCTGCGGGCTAAAATCGGCTCCGACATGCTCTGGCTCTCTGGCGCTACAGCTGTGATTCAGAGGGACAACGGCGATATTCTGCTGGTTCGTCGCAGCGACACCGGGGCCTGGACGCCGGTCACCGGCATAGTCGACCCAGGTGAGAACCCAGCCCTGACCTGCCTGCGGGAGGCCGAAGAAGAAGCTGGGGTCGTTATCGAAGTCGTGGGCTTTGCCCAGCTGAAAGCCGACCCGCCCATGACCTTTGACAACGGGGACCGCTGCCAGTTCCTCGATCACACCTTTTACTGCCGCTACATCTCGGGGCGAGCCCGGGTCAACGACGAGGAATCGAGCCAAGTGCGCTGGGTACCGGTGGACCAACTGCCTGACTACTGTAGCGAGCGCATGCTCGATAGAATCGATGCCGCCCTGCACTGGCAGAACGGCGCCCGATTCGATCTAGAAGCCAGATAATTAGGACTCGGCTGAGAGCTTACGCAGGAGCTCAACCAGCAGGGTACGTTCAATCGGTGTGAGCTTCTCAGCCCACCGGGCTTCTAGCTGGTTCTGCTGGGTGAAGATGGAGCTGATGAACTCGGTGCCAGCGGGGGTAAGCTCAACGAGGGTGCCGCGGCCATCCTCGGGGTCCTTGGCCTTGGTGATCAGCCCCTTGGTTTCTAGGGGCTTGCTGATATTCGAAACAGCGGCCCTGGTCATACCGGTGATATTGGCCAGGGAGCTAGCTGAGGTTGCACCCGAATGCCAGAGAGCAAACAGCACCCGGTAGGCTGCCCAAGAGCTCCCCGCAGGGCGGTGTACCTTAGACTCAAAATCGTGGGTGATAGCCACAGAAGCGCGGTTGAGTGACATGGCGAGTAGGGTGGCATCAATATTGACGGGAGCCTCAGACTGGTGGGTGAGATTATCTCCGACCCGGTCGATAAAAGACCAGTAGGTGTGGTTACGGGGTGATGGTTCCATTCCTTAAGCCTACTCATTGCGGGGCCAGGACGGAAAAATTAGCCCCCTATTACAGGCTCGAGGCGTGGTGCGTGCGCCATCTATCAGTCTAGTCTTGACCGACAGGCTGCTCGGGGTTAGTCTCTAAGAAATCCCTGAGATAGCAGGTGCAGCGATGATGCTGCAGAAGGAAGAAATATGCAGACTACCAACAAAGACGTTGTCATTATCGGTGCTGCCCGCACGCCCCAGGGCAAGATTATGGGAGCTATTTCCTCGCTGACCGCCGTAGAGCTGGGGTCGATTGCCCTAGACCGTGCCCTGCAGGGGGCAGGCGTTACCCCTGAGCAGGTAGATGCCGTGGTCTTTGGTCAGGTGGTGCAGGCGGGTGCGGGGCAGAACCCTGCCAAGCAGACCGCCCGCGCTAGCGGCGTCCCTGTATCCACCCCGGCGGTGACGGTGAACAGTGTGTGCCTTTCGGGGCTGCGCGCGGTGATGGATGCTGCCCGCCTCGTTCGTGCTGGAGAAGCAACCGTTGCTGTAGCGGGCGGTCAGGAGTCTATGTCTCAGGCTCCCTTCCTGCTGCCGGACTTCCGCTCGGGCCGGGTCTTTGGTGCTACCGGGGTTCTGGACGCTGTAGAACGCGATGCCCTCACCGACGCTCAAAGTGGGGAATCTATGGGCCTGCTCACCGAGGGCGCTAACGCTGATTTTGAGCTGACCCGCGAGCAGCAAGATGAAATCGCCGCTGCCTCTCACCAGCGAGCCCACGCTGCTGCTGCCGCGGGACTTTTCGAGGCTGAAATTGCACCTGTGCAGGTGAAAGGACGCCGCGGGCAGGTCACCGAGGTCACCGCCGACGAAGGAGTTCGTGAGGGAACCACGGTGGAGGTCCTTGCAAAGCTGCGCCCCGCTTTTGACAAGGACGGCACCATCACCGCGGGGAATGCCTCCCCGCTGTCTGATGGTGCAGCTGCCCTGGTGCTTTCCACCCGAGAATTTGCCGAAGAGAACGGAATCAAGCCGCTGGCAACCGTCCTCGCCTGGGCTAATACTGCAGGCCCTGAGAACGTGCTGCACTACCAGCCTTCCCGCGCTATTGCAGCTGCCCTCAAGAAGGCGGGTCTCACGGCATCTGATCTCGACCACGTTGAGATTAACGAGGCCTTTGCTGCGGTCTCGGCTGTGTCTATCCGTGAGCTGGGGCTGGATGCAGAGAAGGTCAACCCTCATGGCGGCGCTATTGCATTAGGGCATCCGGTGGGGGCATCCGGTGCCCGTCTGGTTGTGCACGCGGCTCACACCCTGAATCAAACACCCCAAGCTACCTATGCGGCAGTAGCGCTCTGCGGAGGTGGTGGACAGGGAGACGCTCTCATTCTGGGCAAGGCATAGCCAGCCTTGCCAGATGGCCCCAAACACTGGGCCCCTGCCCTGTCAGAAGTAGAGATATAGAAAGGCTGGCCCCCGAGAACTCCTCGGGGGCCAGCCTTTACTCGGTGGAAAAGCAGGGTTAGAAGTTACCCAGCATCTTGGTGACGTCCAGCGCATCATCAAGCTGGGCCTCGGTGACTTCACCGCGCTCAACGTACCCCAGGGCGATGACGGCCTCACGCACGGTGGTCTTGTTAGCCACCGAGTACTTCGCGATCTTGGCTGCTGCCTCGTAGCCAATTAGCTTGTTCATGGGGGTGACGGTAGAGGGGGAGGCCTCAGCCAGGAATCGAGCCCGCTCCACGTTGGCTTCCAGGCCGTCAATCATCTTGTCTGCCATGACGCGGGAGGTGTTGGCCAGCAGACGGATGGACTGCAGCAGGTTGGCAGCCATGACGGGGATACCCACGTTCAGCTCAAAGGCACCGTTGGTGGAAGACAGCGCGATAGTGGTGTCGTTACCGATCACCTGGGCACAGACCATAATGGCTGCCTCACAAATCACGGGGTTGACCTTACCGGGCATAATCGATGAGCCGGGCTGCAGGTCGGGGATGTGCAGCTCGCCCAGGCCGGTGTTGGGCCCTGATCCCATCCAGCGAATATCGTTGTTGATCTTCATGAAGGAGTAGGCGATATTACGCAGCTGGCCGGAAGCCTCAATCAGGCCGTCACGGTTAGCCTGGGCCTCAAAGTGGTTGCGGGCCTCGGTCAGGGGCAGGCCGGTTTCCTCAGCCAGCAGTTCAATGACGCGGGCGGAGAAGCCGTCGGGGGTGTTGATGCCGGTGCCCACAGCGGTACCACCCAGGGGAACCTCAGCGACACGGGGGAGGGAAGCGTGGATGCGCTCAACTCCGTAGCGGACCTGGGCTGCGTAACCGGAGAACTCCTGGCCCAGGGTCACAGGGGTGGCATCCATCAGGTGGGTGCGGCCGGACTTAACGACGTCCTTGAACTCTACAGCCTTGCGCTCCAGGGACTCAGCCAGGTATTCCAAGGCCGGAACCAGGTCCTTGAGCAGGGCCTCGGTAGCGGCCACATGCACGGAGGTGGGGAAGACGTCGTTGGAAGACTGGGAAGCGTTGACGTGATCGTTGGGGTGGACCTCGACGTCCTGGCCCTCCAGAGCCTGGTTAGCCAGGGTCGCCAGTACCTCGTTGGTGTTCATATTGGAGGAGGTGCCAGAGCCGGTCTGGAAGACGTCGATGGGGAAGTGTTCATCGTAGTCACCGGCAGCTACCTTATCTGCAGCATCGCGGATAGCGGCGGCGCGGGTGGCGTCAAGAACACCCAGCTCTTCGTTGGCGCTCGCTGCTGCCTTCTTAATGAGGGCTAGGGCGCGGATGTGGGCAGACTCCAGTGTCTGGCCAGAGATGGGGAAGTTTTCAACGGCACGCTGGGTCTGGGCGCGGTAGAGGGCGTTAACCGGTACGCGGACCTCACCCATGGTGTCGTGTTCAATGCGGTATTCAGTGTTTTCTGCCATACTGCCTAGTCTAATACGCCGCCGTGACGGCTGTCGCACTGGTCGTAAAAATGACGCGGTAGCGGACTATGCCTGTGGGAAGAAGCGCCGCCCGGTTGGAGATTCTAGATAGTAATCAGCGGTGAGGAGGAGTAGACCAGGTCGGCCTTACCGTCGGCCAGGTGGTAGAAGACGCCAATGACGGCCAGGGAGCCGTCCTCAATGCGTTGACGAATAATGCCCGACTGCTCAGCAATCCGGGCCGCAGTCTGGCGGGTATGCTCCACCACCATATCGTTGATAGAGGCACCTTCGGGCAACTCCGGTGAAATAACTGACGGCAAGATACCCTCCACCAGATTGCGGATAAACCCGCCGGGCATTTCACCCTCGACCAGGGCCTTATGGGTTGCGGTAATAGCGCCACAGGAGTCGTGGCCCAGCACCATAATCAGCGGGGTCTTGAGCTCCCCGCTGGCGTATTCCAGGGAGCCGAGGACGGCGTCGTCCAGCACCTGCCCCGCCGTACGGACCACAAAGGCATCGCCCAGGCCGAGGTCGAAAATGATTTCTGCTGCCAGGCGGGAGTCGCCACAACCGAAAATGGCGGCGAAGGGGTGCTGGCCAGCTACGAGTTCAGCACGACGGGCGGCGTCCTGATGGGGGTGGGAGCGGTTGCCCTCCACAAAGCGGGCATTGCCTTCAACAAGGCGTTCCCATGCCTGGACGGGGGTTTCGATAGCGGTCATAGCTGACGTCCTTTCGCAGTGGCTTAGGTCTAACCTAGCAACCTGCCAACCTAAAAACCTGTGTAAGGCGAATTACATTTTTGAAAAAGGACGCCGGTGAGCGGCTTATTGGATTCCGCTTGAGGGGGTGGGGGAGGCAGTGGAGGAGGGGGCTGCCATGTAGGCGACAGTAGCCTCAGCCAGGGCCTGGAACTCAGCCGCCTCAGCCTCGCCTTTGAGAATGACGGTGGTACCGTCCACCTCACCGATATAGAAAGTGGTGACCTTGCTCTTGTCGTCAGCGTCCACGAGAGAGCGCACGTCCCAGTCCACGCCCCCGGCCTGCACCGTAGCCTCGGGCACAGCCTGCCCTACCGTCTGGGCAACCCAGGTGGGGTTGGTGTCGGTGGCCTGAATGAGCTCGATAAAGTCGTTGGAGGGGGTTACTTGGCCGGTGGACCAGTAATTGATGCCGTCTGCCTGGCCGGTGTTCCAGCGGGCATAGTTGTAGTGCCAGCCTTCCTGCTCGGCGGCTGCGACCGGGTAGCCTGCCTGGTCGCTGGCCTCGTAGGCAATCACGGGGAGGTCAACGGTGGGTCGGTAGGGGTTCTTGTTGGGCTGCGGCATCAGCCAGATGACCGGCAGTAGCAAGAGCACCATGACGATCATCGAAATCACCATATTGCGGGCGGGCGCATTGATGCGGGCAGCCTGCTTTTCGGTAATTTGTGGGACTACCTGCTCGGTGGCGTCCGGGGCCTGGGTTTCAGGGGCGGACGCCTGTGGCAGGGGCTGGTTGCTGGGGTTAGTCGATGAAGTCACGCCTTCTATTCTGGTCTAAAGGGGGCGCCCTGTGCCACTTGCGAGCGAGAATTGCCGGCATCATCTGTGTCAAGTAGGGGCGCACCGGCCCGTAACACGGCGGGGAAGCGAGTACTCTAGAGTGTGGAGGCTGAGCGCCCCATAACAGGGAGCCAGCTGGCACTGTTAGAAGCTACTCGAAGGTGAGTCATGTCAGAAGTAATGAACGAAGATCGTAACCTTGCGCTGGAACTGGTGCGTGCAACCGAGGCTGCCGCTATTGCCTCGGGACCACTGGTGGGCGCAGGCGATAAGAACATGGCCGATGGCGCTGCTGTTGATGCCATGCGCGCCCGCCTTAAGACCGTGCACTTCAACGGCACCGTGGTGATTGGCGAGGGCGAGAAGGACGAGGCCCCCATGCTTTTCAACGGGGAGCAGGTGGGCGACGGCTCAGGTGCTAAATTCGATGTTGCCGTTGACCCTATCGACGGTACCCGCCTGACCGCTCTGGGTATGGATAACGCGCTTTCCGTCATTGCGGTAGCTGAAGGCGGCACCATGTTTGACCCTTCCGCTGTCTTCTACATGGAGAAGCTGGTTACCGGCCCCGAGGCGGCTGATCTGGTCGATTTGCGCCTGCCGGTCAAGCAGAACCTGCACCTGGTTGCTAAGGCTAAGGGCACCAGCATTAACCAGCTCACCGTGTGCGTACTGGATCGCCCCCGCCACGCCAAGCTCGTTGAAGAGATTCGCGCAACTGGCGCCCGTACCCGCATGATTCTCGACGGCGATGTGGCTGGTGCTATTGCTGCCTGCCGTGAGGGTACCGGCGTAGATTTGATGATGGGCACCGGCGGTACCCCTGAGGGTATCGTGGCTGCCTGCGCTATCAAGGCCACCGGTGGCATTATCCAGGGCCGTCTTGCCCCTATCGATGACGCTGAACGCCAGAAAGCTCTGGATGCCGGCCATGACCTGGACGCCGTGCTGACCACCGATGAACTGGTCACCACCGATAACTGCTTCTTCGCCGCAACCGGCATCACCGACGGTAAGCTTCTGCGCGGTGTGCGTTACGGCCGCGACACCGTCACCACCCAGTCCCTGGTCATGCGTTCTAAGTCAGGCACCGTGCGCCTGATTGAGGCTGAGCACAAGCTCTCCCGCTACTCGGCAATGATCGCCGGGACCATGAATCGTTAGAACTCTAGAGCAGATGTAGGTTCGGATACTAGAGATTGAGCAGGTCTTCCCGAAAGCCGACTGGCTGGGGCTGGCATGAATTGGGCGAGCGCCCAGCGCGAGCCCAAGAAGGTTAGTCGGCGAAGGGAAGACCTGCTCAATCTTATTTACCGATATGCGCCCGAACCTTACCGACGGCGTCCTTGGCCTTGGGAAGCAGGGTGCCGGTGGCGAACTTTTTGCCCTGGGCTAGGGCTTCGCGGCCTGCGCGGATGCCCTGGTAGGCCTTGTAGCCGGCGGTTGAGACGGGCAGGTCCCAGGTGCCGGGGTAGGCTACCGAGGTGCCGCCGAAGGACTTCTTGAACTTGGTGAAGCCAGCCCATTCGTGGTTGGGGTCGTCGTTGGGGGCGATGCCGAAGAGGTCCATGTAGGTTAGGCCCTTTTCTTTGGCGTCCAGGATGATGGTGGAGAGCAGGGGGTTGCCGACCTTGAGTTTGCGGTGCTCATAGGAGGTGGCGGTGTGGGCGTAGACGCGGGTGTCGTCTGAGTCGTAGATGAGGGAGGCACCGATGGGCTCGCCGTCTACTTTGGCGATGAAGAGGGTGGCGGCGTCGGCGGGCATAAGCACCTGAGCAACTCTGGTGAGGTAGTCGTCCTGCTGACGATTGAAGCCAGCACGACCGGCGGTTTCGTCGAGGTATTTGAGCAGAATCGTGATGTCTGCGGGGTTCTGAGATTTCTCGAAAGTCACGCCCTTCTTATGGATGTTCCGGTGCAGGTTGCGGTTGGTCGATTTCATGTCTTTCAGAATCTGATCTTCAGATTGGGTGAGATCAATGATCTGAGTGTGTGAGGGTTGCACCTGGCGCGGTGAGAGGGTGAATCCGCGGGCGGCGAGGAAGGCTTCGCCGCTCTGGGAACCCCAGATTGCGTCATTGATGGGCTCAATGCGGATGAACCAGCATTTGTTGTCGGTTGCTACGCGTTTCATATCTGCGATGGCTGCGTCGAAGGCGGCGGCGCTGTCGGCTTCGGGCCCGTAGGGGGCGTAGAGGTAGCGGCCGGTGGAGCCGCCTTCAAGGGTGGCCATGTAACGCCAGCCTTTACCTTCGCCACGGAAGACCTGATGGCCGTTGGCTTCTTGGAGCTGGGCCCAAATATCTGACTGCAGAATTGTACTCATGGGCACCAGCTTACCGTTTTGCCGCGGGGCGTGGGGTTAGGGGACCGAGCAGGTGCCGTTCTCGCTGAGTTCTGAGGTGAGCTGTGCGCGGTAGGCGGCGGTTTCAATCACGTCGAGGCCTGAGGGGCCGGACGCTGCTGAGCCGGTGCTTGAGGCAGCTGCGGTGGTGACGGTGGGCTGGACGCCTGAGGCTGAGTCTGCAATGACCTGCTGGACTGCGGTGTGGAGCTGGTCGAAGTCGGGGTAGGTGGGGAAGCTGGTGTCGAAGTAGGGTGGGCCTGCTGCGAACTGGATCAGGTCGTAGTTTTTGGATTTGAGGGCAACATCACCGAGGGCTGCGAGGCCGTTTTGGGGGATGTTGGTTTCGATGACCTGTTCGCCGGCTGCGGTGATGTCTGCGAATTTGGTGAGTACGTTGGCGGGGTCGAGCTGCTTGAGCATAGCTGCCTGTACGCAGCGTTGGCGGGCTTGACGGTCATAGTCTGAGGCTCCTTCGCGGGAGCGGGCGTACCAGAGGGCGTGGAAGCCGTCGAGGTGCTGTACACCGGGTTCGATGTAGCCGTCGATGGGGTTGGGCAGGCCGGTAATTTCGTTGGTGCCGCCGCCGATGGGAACGTAGCCACCTACGTCGATGGTGATGCCGCCCAGGGCGTCGATGAGCTGCTCAAAGCCCGACATGTCGATGAGGATGTAGTTCTCGACGGTGATACCGAGGATACCTGAGACAGCGTCCATGGTTGCTTCGGCTCCGGGGTCGTCGGTTCCGGGGTAGAGGTCAGCGTAGTCGGCGGTGACGGTGGGGTAGAGGGCGTTGAGGATGCATTCGTCACCGCAGTCGAAACCAGTCGGGTAAACCTCCCAGAGGGGGGAGCCGTCTTCAAAGATGGCGTTTTGTAGGTTGCGGGGTACTGAGATGGTGATGGCCTGACCGGTGGCTGCGTCGATGGATACCACGGTCATGGAGTCGGGGCGGCGGCCTACGCGGTCGGCGCCGGCGTCCCCACCCATGAGCAGGATGTTGTAGCGGCCGTCCTGTTCCTTGATGGGGGTGCCACCTGCAAAGATGTTGCCGAGTGCTCCGCGCCCTACCCAGGTGATGTAGGCGGCGTATCCTAGCCCGCCGCCGGTGAGGGCGATGCAGGCGACCAGGGCGAGGGTTATCAGGGGTTTGGAGCGGCCTTCGAGCAGGCCGGGGCGGATAGCGCGCAGGGTCGCTAGGAAGAGGTAGACCCAGCCCAGGGCTAGCACTAGGAGGGCGGCAGTTACGAGTAAGAGCACCCAGGTGTTGGTGACCAGGGAGAGTACTAGGGTGCGGCGCAGGGTCCAGAGGAGCAGGAGGGCCAGGAGCAGGCCCCAGACGGTAAAGGTGATTTTTAGAGCCTTGCGGCCCAGGGGTTTCTGCCCGGTCAGTAGTTGGGCAGAACCGGGAAGGAACAGGGTGAGCAGAAGCAAGGCCCAGGCCCGGCGGGTACGGACGGAGGCCGACGCCGCTTCGGGGTGTTTCAGCGGATCGGTGTAGGTAGGTTCTACCAGGTGCTGGCCTCGTCCCCTGATACCCGTGATAGGGGCTGCGGAGCGTGGGCGCTTGCGCTCACCGGACATGTGTTTGCCTCCCTGGCGTGGTGGGCCTAAAAAATAACCGAGTGTGGTTGAGTATCTTGGTATCTACTCAACCACACTACTGAAAGAAGCTGGGTGCTCCCGGAGCGGTCTTCCTTAACTTGCCGAGGGGCAGGCAGGAGCCGCTGGGCAGGGGGTTAGGGCGCGTAGGGGGTCTTCTGCTGGCCGTCTTGCTCGTCGTTGTGGGCCGGGGCTGGTGCCGCCTGGGTGGGGCGGGGTGCGGCGTCCTCATCGAGTTCTGCCTTGTGCTCTTCGACTTTGGCGCGCAGGGCTGCGCCCTTGTCCATGGCGGTCTGGCGCAGGGAAGCGGCAAAGTCTACGAGGTCGGCCCGTACCTGGCGGGCGAAGCCGTCGCTGCCTGAGCCCAGCATACGCAGGGCTAGCAGGCCGGCGTTGCGGGCGCCGTTGATGGAGACGGTTGCGACGGGCACACCGGCAGGCATCTGCACGATGGACAGGAGGGAATCCATACCGTCGAGGGACTTGAGCTTGACCGGCACACCGATGACGGGCAGAGGGGTAACCGAGGCCAGCATGCCGGGCAGGTGGGCTGCGCCGCCGGCACCGGCAATGATGACGCGGATGCCGCGGTCTGCTGCTTCACGCCCGTAGGCAATCATGTCTTCGGGCATACGGTGGGCTGAGACCACGTCTGCCTCGTAGGGGATGCCGAATTCTTCGAGGACTTCAGCGGCTGCTTCCATGACCGGCCAGTCTGAGTCTGAGCCCATCACGATGCCGACGATGGGATTATTGGAGTCGTAGGGGGAGGTCATCTTGCTCCTTGAAGGTAGGGGTGGTGCGGACGCCCGCCCCACCTGGGTAGGGCCGGGCTGGGCCTGCGGAGTTAGGGGGTGGAGGGGCCGTCGGTGAGCAGGGAGGCTGCTGCGGTGGCCTGCTGGCGGAGGGCGGGGAGCTCGTTGGCGGGGCCGGTCATATTGATGTGCCCAATCTTGCGGCCGGGCTTGACTGCCTTGCCGTAGTAGTGGACCTTGGCTGCCGGGTAGTCTTCCATGAGCTGCGGGTAGACGCCGAAAATATCGTCGTTGGTACCGCCCAAGAAGTTCTTCATCAGGGCGACCTCGCCCTTGATGTCGGTGCTACCCAGGGGGTAGTTAGCAACGGCCCGCAGGTGCTGCTCAAACTGGCTGGTGACTGAGCCGTCCTGGGTCCAGTGCCCGGAGTTGTGGGGGCGCATGGCGAATTCGTTAATGAGGAAGCCCGACTCAGAGCCGGGAACTTCAAAGAGTTCAGCGGCCATCACGCCGGTGACGCCCAACTCAGTTGCAACCTTAAGGGCGGCTGCCTGGGCAGCTTCTGCTACCTCGGGGGAGATGCCGGGGGCCGGGGCAATAACCTCGTCACACACCGAGTTCACCTGAATGGACTCAGCTACAGGCCAGGCCATAACCTGGCCAGAATCACGGCGGGCTACCAGGGCAGAGAGCTCGCGGGTAAAGGGAACCTTTTCCTCTACTAACAGCGCCGAAAAGTCGGTGCGCGCAGGCAGCTGCTCAAACCAGGTCGCTGACTTCTCGCGGGCGTCCTGCTCATCATCGAGCACCATCACGCCCTTACCGTCATAGCCACCGCGCGGGGTCTTCAGAACAACAGGCCAACCACCCTCATTACCGAAGGCGAGGAGTTCGTCCAGGGTGCGTACTTCGGCCCAGTGGGGGTTGGGCAGGCCCAGGCGGTCAACGGCTTTGCGCATCTCAATCTTGTCCTGGGCATGGACCAGGGCAGCGGGGCGGGGCTGAACATTGACGCCCTCGTCCATCAGACGTTGCAGAAAATCGGTGGGCACATGCTCATGATCGAAGGTGAGCACATCAACCTCGCGGGCAAAAGCTGCCAGCGTATCGTAATCGTGGTAGTCACCTACCGGAGCGAAAGGCACCGCCCGGCGAGCACAGACGTCCTCGCTCTCAGCCAGAATACGAAGGTCGAAGCCAAGCTCGGTAGCGGCGGGCGCCATCATGCGCGCCAGCTGGCCGCCACCTACAACACCAATTTTTGGTCCAGTCATAGGGTAAGTCACAGTCACTAGGCTACCTGGGCACACGGTGCTTGTAAAAGCCCCAGCTACATGCTGAACAGGCCCAGAGGCACCGGGGTCAGTTCCCAGGCAATGCCCCGCAATCTGTGAGCAAAATACTACCCCTGCCAGGAGGGCACCGAGCCCATAGCGCCTGTACTATGTGAACAGAAAAGACCTGCTCCCCAGTTCAGTCAGTGCGCCCCAGGCCCCCTGCCGAACTCATGAACGTTCCCGCCGGGAGGGGCCCGCACCAGAAGACTAGGGAGAAAACCATGAGCTCGCTCAAGCAGCGCCTAGAAACCCTGTGGCACAGTCACGGCCGGGAGATAGCCCAGTTCCTGAGCGTCGGTGGCATAGCTTTCGTCATCAACTCCCTGGTGACTTGGTCGCTCATGCACTCTATCTTTGCCGACGGGCACGCCAAGGCTAAGGTCGTAGCCGGCATTGTCGCAACCATCTTCTCCTGGGTAGCGAACCGCCTGTGGACCTTCCGCGAAAAGCGCACCGGCAACAAGGTACGTGAAGCCGTTGAATTCGGCATCGTCAACGCCATCGGTATCGGTGTTGAGGCCTCCTGCGTGCTCTTTAGCGTCTACGTGCTGGGCCTGACCAGCCCGCGGGCGTCATTTATCTCGGGCACCATCATCGGTACCATCTTGGGCACCATCGTGCGCTATTTCCTCTACAAGTTCTGGGTCTTCTCACAGAGCAGGAGCCATAACGGCGATAAGACCTCCGAAGAAAAGCGGGCCGAGCTGATCGAAGAGGCTACCAAGATTATGACCGGCTCCCTGCCTATCGTTGAGAAGGCAGAGACCGGGCCCGTTCGTCGCCCAAAACTCGACTAAGACGCTCCTGCTCCCAGGTCACCGCCGGATCGAGAACCAGAGCTGCCCGGCCTGAAGCCATGACCGCCAGGGCCTGCTCTAGGTAAGCGGCATCAAAAAGTTCACCTGGAACCTGGAGGGCGGCTACTTCGTGCTCATATTCGGTAGTCAGGGCCGTAGCCTGCTCGGTAAGCTGCTCCATCAACCGGCCATAGCTGATGCCAGCCCATGCCTGCCCCTCTGCTGCTGGGGCAGCCCAGCCCACATAGACGTCGGGGTGGGACCTCACCTCAGCGGCATAATCAAGTACCTCAGACGGCAACTGTCCCATAAAACGAGGTGCCAGCGGCTCGGCGGCGACAGCCAACAGGTATTCTTCCTCGGCATCCTCTAACTCTGACATATCAAAGGCGGCGCGGACGTCCGCCCCCGCCTGCAGCTCCCACGTCAAGGTCGCCCCGACCCGCAGACCAGCTGCTGCCAAAACTAGCGAACGCCAGTGCAGGCGCTGGGGGAGCGCCAGCAGAGAGCCAGGCTCTACCTCACACTCATCAACCAAAAAATTAGCGGTCTTTGCGACCCAGTTGTCAAAAACCCGACCCGAAAGCTCAATCCGCTCACCCGGCGCTGAATACCAGAGCAGGGCAGGAGACTGCCGCTGAGCCAAAAGATTCATGAACTGAGGGAACGAAGAAGCTGCCTGGGAAAATGATGCTGTCATGCTCCCTACTCTAGGGCACCGCCCGCTCCGCGGCCAGAGGGCCCCGTACGCGGTAAATGCATATACCACAGAGAAACGCAAATTATTGTGAGAGAATCTCGTGTGAAGAAGATTTTTTTAATCCCAGCTTGACGAATAGGCGGTTACACGCGTGTAATTAGGTGCAGGGAATTTTTTTATTCTGTCCTCAGTTTGGGATATGAAAGGGAAGACTATGGGCCTCCACAGCCGCCTGCCTCAGGGCGCTGCAGGGCGCACGCCTGATGTGGCCCAGTACCACACTATGCACTCTGCCCAGTATTTAGAAGACCAGGCTACCGCTTTGCTCAATGCCGCAGCCCCCAAAAGCCGCGGCCGTGCAAGCTCACTTGCCAGTAGCTCAGCTACCGACATGTTCTCCACCGACTCCGAGGCCCTCTCCCTCTGGCAGCAGGCCGCCGGTATCTACAGCACAGACGGTGACGACGGCGAACTCTCTTGGCAGGCAGATGCCCTCTGCGCCCAGACCGACCCCGAGGCCTTCTTCCCTGAAAAGGGCGGATCAACCCGCGACGCTAAGCGAGTATGCAGCGAATGCCCCGTTCGCGAAGCCTGCCTAGAATACGCCATGGAAAACGACGAGCGCTTCGGTATCTGGGGCGGCTTATCAGAGCGTGAACGCCGCCGCCTCCGCAAGCAAGCTATCTAAGAAAGAAGGGCTTGATTCATGGCAATCACCCGCCAGTGCTCACGCCAAACCTGCCAGCGTGAGGCTATTTTCACCCTCACTTATGCCTACGCCCAGTCAACCGCTGTGATTGGCCCCCTTTCCGTGCACCGGGAACCTCACGCCTACGACCTGTGTGAATTCCACGCTGACCGTCTCACCGCCCCCCAGGGCTGGGATGTTGTGCGCCTGGACGGGCCCACCACCAGCCCCGCGGCAGAAGAGCAGGCAGAAGCGTCCTACCCACCCCTACGTTCTGTTTAGAGCGAGATCCGGTATAACCCGTTGGTCTATGACCAACGGGTTTTCTTGTAGGCCCTATATCAAAAAGAGCCCTTATCCGATAAACTTTGACGAGCACACAACACACTTGCGCCCACAGTACGTGACATAAGGAAGATAAGTTCGTGGTCAACCCCATCAACGCAGCCAACCGAGACACCTTTACCCGTCGGTCCTTCGTGACCGTAGGAGCTCTGGGCACAATGACTCTTGCTGCCTGCTCCACACCCGAGAGCAGTACCAACAGCGCAAGTGCCGCTGCGACTGCAAGCTCAAGCCCCACTCCCACCGTAAAGTTTGCCGGTACTGTAGAGGTTTACCCCGCCCTCGACGAGGTAGAAATCAACCCCATCGAGACCGTCACCGTTACCACTGCTGATTCAACACTCACCAAGGTTACTGTCGCCACCGCGGAGGGTGAGGAACTCGCCGGTGAGCTAGCTGCAGACGGTAAGAGCTGGACATCCACCGACCGTATGCTCTTCCACAGCGATTACACCGTAGAGTGGGAAGCAGAAGACGCTGCAGGTACCGCAGGAACCGGCGAGAGCACCTTCTCTACTGTCTCCGCTGCCTACGAAGTAGACGCCCTCATGAACTTTGAAGATGGAGCCAGCTACGGCATCGGCAAAATCATTCAGTTCAACTTCTCTGAGCCCGTGCTCAACAAGGCTGAAGTAGAAAAGCGCATCACCGTGAAGGGCGGAGGCGACCAAGCCGGTAAGTTCCGTTGGTACAGCGATTACATGGTGCGTTATCGCCCTGAAGATAAATGGGCCACTAACTCTACCGTAACTGTCACCATTGATATTTTTGGTCTCGATGTAGGCAACGGCATGATCGGTAACCACACCACCACTCGTACCTTCAAAACCTGGAATAAGCGCTACGCTTTTGCAGATAACAACACCAAGACCATCAAAATGTACGTTGATGATGTCATGGTGCGCGAAGCATACATCACCCTGGGAAATGCTGATTGGCCTTCAGTAGTGGGCCAGCTGGTCATCATGGAAAAGGCCGAGAGCTACTACTTTAACTCTGGCTCCCTTAACCTGGCTCCTGGTGACCCCCACTACTACGAGCCTTTCTGGGCTTCTTGGACTTCCCGCCTGACCTCCGGCGGTGTATTCGTGCATCAGGCCCTCCCCTCAGCCTGGTCATCGGTAGGCCGGGTAAACGTCTCCCACGGCTGTATCGGTATGCTCCCTGAAGACGCTAAGTTCTTCTACAACACCTTCGGTGTAGGTGACGTTGTGGAGACCGTAAACACCGGCTACCCCCAGGCTGACCCCGACGACGGTTATGGCGACTGGAACATCCCCTTCGCCAACTACCACGACTCAAACTGGAAGGGTAACTGGTAAGGTCAAAGCCTGCCTCAATAGTCTTAGAAACTCCCGCTCTGTAGCACCATCTCCGGTGCCCGAGCGGGAGTTTTTGATATCTACCGCGTAGAATACACAGGCAGACGCACCCTACATACCCGGGAGGAAACCCACCGTGGCCCAGCAGCCCGACCAGAACCAGGAGTGGAAGAAACTCACCCCCGCCGTCACCACGCCTAAGGCCGATAGCCTACTATCAGCCCGCCGGGCTGAGCGCGGTATTCAGACTCCGGCTCCTACCGCCCACGAGGTAGGCGACACCGGTTCATCGGCAGAGCAAACCGGCACAGATACTCCCTCAGAGGCCGCCCCCTGGACCGCGCCCCTAGCCGCGGTGGCAGCTCCCGAAGGTAACGCGTCCGCTCCCGAAGCCACCCCGGCTGCAGAACGTGCCGAAGCCCGCGAGGTCGCGGTAGATGACAAGCCCCGCCTGCTGGGGCTGCGCCGGGCTATCATCGCCCTGGCCGTTCCCGCTCTGACCATCATGCTAGCTGTGCGTGCCGTCGCCAGCCCCGCCTTCCTCTGGCTCGAATACCACCGCCCCGGCTTTCCCTCAGACAGCTACGGCTTCGATACCCAGGAAAGACTGCGTCTGGGCTCCTACGGGCTGGACTATATCTTGAACTTTGCCCCCCACACCTACCTGGCCGATATCACCACCGGCGGCAACACTGCCTTCCTTGCCAGCGAAGTTGAGCACATGACCGACGTCAAACGGGTCATGCTGATCAGTATGACCTTTGCCCTCATTATGCTGGTGCTGGCCCTGCTCTCAGCTCGAACCCTGCGCCTGCGGGCCCCGGGCGTCCTGCGCTCCTCCCTTTTCACCGGTGCCTGGCTCACCCTAGCCCTACTCATCGGTCTGGGCGTTGCCGGAGCTATCGGCTGGGAAGCCTTCTTCACCACCTTCCACGAGGTCTTCTTCCCCCAGGGCAACTGGCAGTTCCGCATGAGCGACACCCTCATCCGCCTCTACCCGCCCCAGTTCTGGGTGGACGCCGCCGCCACCGCCGGTGCCCTTACCCTCTTGATGATGGCAGCCGTCCTCGTCATGACCTGGCCTACCCGCTACCGCAAGCAGCTAGCCCTCAAGCGCCGGGCAGAGCGTCAGGAGCTCAAAGAACTCCTGACCAAGTAAACCCCTAAATCCAGGCGTCAAACCACATGCGCTCGCGCCACTCAGTGTAGGGGACGGTCTGGGCTGTCCAAATAGGCCAGTAGTAGATAGAGACCAGTAGCGCGAAGGCTACAAAGAGCCCTACCACCAGCAGCCCGGCCCGGCGGCGGCGTACGCTGTCGCCGGGGCGTCCTAGCGCTAGCCCCAAAATACCTGCCAGCATAAGAATCAGGTAGGGCTCGAAGGAGAGGGCGTAGAAGAAGAACATGGTGCGCTCGGGGTAGGCAAACCAGGGGAAATAGCCCACCGCGAAGACCGCGAAAAGGGTTGCAAAACGCCAGTCGCGGCGCAGCAGCACAATGAGCAGGGACAGGGTTGCAACGATGATAAAGGACCACCAGATGAGCGGGTTGCCGATATTCAGCACCGCCTCAGAGCAGGAATCAACCGTACAGTCGTTCACGCCCAGGTCAGGGGATTCATAGTAGTAGCTGGTGGGGCGGCCCAAAATTAGCCACTGCCAGGCCGGGGACTCGTAGGTGTGGGGGGAGTCCAGTCCGGAATGGAAGGAGTAGGCAGAGCGATGGTACTCCCAGAGGGAGCGCAGAGACTCTGGCAGCCAGAGAAGTCCCTCGCCGGGGTGCTCCGCGGCCCAGTTGCGGTCGTAGGCTGAGTCTGAAAGGAACCAGCCGGTCCAGGTCGCCAGGTAGGTGAGCAGGCCGGTACCGATGAGAGCAAAGAAGGCGAGGACGCCGTCGCGCAGGAAGCCCGCGACATACCAGCGGCGGATGCCGGCTATACGGCGGGCGTTGGCGTCCCAGAAGACCGTGAGCAGGCCGAAGATAGCGATGAAGAAGAGGGCGTTCCATTTGACCCCGACCGCCAGACCCGCACAGATGCCTGCGATGAACCGCCAGTAGCGGAAGCCCAGCCAGGGGCCATAGCGCATGAAGTCGTCGGTGGGGGTGCCCTTGTGGTCGCGGGTGTGAGCTGCGATCCGGGCAGCGAGCTGGCGCCTACCCTGGTAGCGGTCAAGCAGCAGAGCCACAAAGGTAGCCAGCAGCCAGAACATGAGGAAGATATCGAGCAGGGCAAAACGGGACTGCACAAAGTGCAGGCCGTCGATAGAAATCAGCAAGCCAGCAAGGGTCGCTACCGTCACTGAGCGGAAGAGCAGCCAACCAGCCAGCATGACCAGGCCCACCGACAGGGTGCCGGTGAGTGCTGCGGCAAAGCGCCAGCCGAAGGGATTATCGTCCCCAAAAATTGCCATACCGAAGGCGATCATCCACTTACCAACCGGCGGGTGGACCACATATTCGGCGGTTTCAAGGATGCCCGATGGGGCTCCGGCAACGAAGGTCTCGTTGGCTGTATCAGACCAGTTGCGCTCATACCCAAAGTGCAGCAGGGAGTAGGCGTCTTTAGCGTAGTAGGTTTCGTCAAAGACGATGGCGTTAGGGTTGGCCAGGTTTACAAAACGCATGAGCCCGGCAAGTACTAGCACAAGCAGGGGCGCCACCCAGCCGTAGCGGGGCAGCGGTACCGCTGTTACAGCTAGTCGCGCCCGGAGGGCTGACTCGGTGAAAGCGTCTTTGAGGGTCAGGACGGCAGAGGTTGGGTTAGATGTCACCCTAGATATGCTACCCGGGGCAGCAGAATCATGCGCGCGGACGCGGAGCACCGAACCCCACAGGGCGTAAAAGTAGTAGGGTTTAACCCTATGGAATCCTCCCCTCATACCACGTCCGCTGCGCCGGCCGAAGGCGGCGCCCTCATCCTTGGCGGAACCCCCATCGGCAACCTAGCCGATGCCTCCCCGCGCCTGCGCGAGGCGCTCGCGTCCGCCGACGTCCTCGCCGTTGAAGACAGCCGTACCCTGCGTAAACTAGCCGCCGGGCTGGGCGTCACCACCCGGGGACGGGTGCTGGTCAACCACGACCACAACGAGGCCGACCGTGCCGGGCAGATTGTTGAAGCCGTGGCAGCCGGTCAGACCGTGCTACTCATGTCGGACGCCGGTATGCCAGCAGTCTCTGACCCCGGCTACGTGGCAGCAGCAGCCGTAGCCGACGCTGGTCTGACCGTCACCGCCCTGCCCGGCCCCTCAGCTGTGGTCACCGCCATTGCCGTTTCCGGCCTACCCTCGGGCCGTTTCACCTTCGAGGGCTTCCTGGCCCGCAAGGGCTCAGATCGCACCCGCCGCCTGGCGGCGCTCGCCACCGAAGATCGCACCATGGTCTTCTATGAGTCCCCCCACCGGCTGGCCGCGACCCTGCACGACTTTGCTGAAACCTTCGGGGCAGAGCGCCGGGCGGCTGTCTGCCGCGAACTGACTAAACTGCATGAAGAGGTAGCCCGCGGCAGCCTGGCAGAACTTATCACCTGGGCAGAGTCCAAGCAGATCAAAGGCGAAATTGCCATCGTGGTGGAGGGGGCGCCCGCACCCGAAGCTGAAGAAGCAGAGAACCTAACCGATCTCGTCCTCGAACTGATTGCCGGTGGCGTCCGCCTGAAAGCCGCCTGTGCCCAGGTGGCCGAAGCTCACGGGGTCTCTAAACGCGACCTCTACCAGGCGACCCTGGCCGTCAAAGACTCAGAAAGCTAAACCTATGTGTACCGACCACACCCTCACCGACTCCGAGTTGTACGAACTTGCCGAGCGCTTTGCCTCTTACCTACCCAGTGAGGCTGAGCAGACCGCCACTATCTTTGAGGCCCCCGAACCGATTCTTGAGGGCGAAGTACCTCCGGCCTACCGGGCTGACCGCTACAACACCGCGGGTGAGCCCAGCGGGGAGGGCACCCGCCGCCGCGGAGAGAAGGGCGAGGACGGTCGCCGCCGCAACCTGGTCTTTCCACCGGCTCCCGCACCCCTGCCCTACGCCATCGTCGATAACCACACCCACATGGACCTGCTGGACGGTGAGGTCGCCGTGACCGCCCGCGACGCTCTCGACACCGGCGAAGCCCTGGGCATCGGTGCAATTGTGCAGGTTGGCTGTGACGTGCCCAGTTCCCTCTACGCTGTGCGAGCAGCCCAGGCTGACCCACGCGTGCTAGCCGCTGTAGCCCTGCACCCTAACGAGGCTCCCAAACTGGCAGAAGCTGGCCAGCTAGAGGCGGCCCTAGCCGCTATCGACACCCTGGCCGCTGACCCGCGCGTCCGTGCCCTGGGGGAGACCGGCCTGGACTACTTCCGTACCGGTGAAGAAGGCAAGGGGGCTCAGGAGGAATCCTTCCGCGCCCACATCCGCATGGCCAAGAAACACGGTAAGGCCGTGCAGATCCACGACCGGGACGGCCACGAGGACGTTGTACGTATCCTGCTGAGCGAAGGCGCACCCGAGACCGTCATCTTCCACTGCTACTCCGGCGGGCCTGACCTGGCCGAGATCTGCAACGACCAGGGCTGGTACATGAGCTTTGCGGGCACCGTAACCTTCAAGAACTCGCACGGTATTCAAGAGTCGCTGAAGCTAGCCCGCCGGGACCTAATCCTGGCGGAGACCGACGCCCCCTTCTTAACCCCCCACCCCTTCCGGGGCCGCCCCAATGCCAGCTACATGACCAACTACACCGTGCGTTTCATGGCTGAACACCTGGGGGCTGACCTGGAAGAACTCTGCCGGGATATTCGCGCTAACTCTCTGGCAGCCTACGGGAGCTGGGGAATTGAGGGCTTCTAGCCGCTAGCGCGATGTAGGCGACCGCCCAGACTACCGGCAGGGCGTGTAGGAGGGCCAGGTGTTCGGGCCATTCGTTACCGCCCCAGTTGTGCCCGCCAAACCAGACCGCAAAGGGCATAGCAAAAATCAATGTGCCGGTGGCGGCCAGGTAGAGGTAGCCGCTGTGGGCAGTACGCCAGCCGTAGAGACCTGCGAAGATGAGGAAGGTCACGAACCAGACCCAGTGGTGGGTCCAGGAGATAGGGGAGAGCAAGAGCCCCAGCACCGCAACACAGGAGGCTGCCCCCAGGTAGGCGCCGGGGGCGTCCTGCCCCGTTAACCTGCGCACAGCCAGGTAAGTCAGCACTACCGACCCCAGGGCGGTGATGACAAAAAGGACGCCGGTGAGCCAGCTGGGGAAGAGCATGGCCCAGGTGCCCAGCAGATTATAGTTCAGCGCCCCGGTAATCGACCCCACGCGGGAAGATTCAAAGATTTTCTCGGTGAAGTACTCGCGGGCTACCTCAAAATCGACGGCAAAACTCAGTGCGATAGAGGCCAGACCGGTGCCCACGAAACGGGCCAGAGACTTCCAATCGCGGGTGGCGAGAAAGAGCAGGCCGAAGATAGCCGGGGTGAGTTTGATGCAGGCGGTCAGGGCAATGAGCACCCCGTGCCAGCGGGTGTTCTTGAGGTAGATGACGTCGGTGAGAATCAGCAGTACCAAAAAGATGTTGATCTGCCCCAGTTCCATATTGAAGCTGATGGGGAAGAACTTGAGTAGCAGGGGAGTGAGCCAGAGCCCGGCAGCTAGGGCGGGGCGCTTGCCTACCCTCATACCCCGGCAGGAGAGGTAGACCAGGGCCACCAGCGCGGCAATGTTGAGCAGCAGGAATATAGGCCCTGCGGTATCTGCACTGGTGAGCAGCACAAAGGGGGTGAAAACGAGGGCAGCAAAGGGTGGGTAGGTGAACCCGTAGATTTCTTCGGGCGGCAGAGCCCAGTTGTAGAGCTGGCCGGTTTCTAGCCAGTGGGCCACCCCGCCGTAGTAGACCTGTAGGTCGAAGAATTCCCGGGCCACCATTTTTTCGTCCCAGAGGAAGGGATAGGCGCTGATGAGGGTCAGCACCAGGGCAGTGGCCAGGGCGGGTGTGCTGGTGAGTGCTCGGGTAAGGGCGGCGATGGGCGGACGCTGGTGGGCGGTAGGTGCTACAGGCATGGGGTTCCCGGGGTTGGGTGGCTTGGTACGAGCAGTAATTCTACCGGGGGTGTTCTGAGGGTGGTGAAACCTACGTGTATATACAGACCCGGTAGACTAGAGAGCGTGACTGAACAGCTTGCTCCTGCGCCCGATGCCCTGTTGGGCCCCCAAGAAATTCGTGACCTGGCAGCCCAGCTCGGCATCCGCCCCACTAAGACCCTGGGGCAGAACTTCGTGATTGACCCTAATACGATTCGTCGTATCATTGCTGCTGCCGATATTAGCCCCGATGAGACGGTGGTTGAGGTCGGCCCGGGCCTGGGATCCCTTACCCTGGGTATTCTGGACGCTGCCCGCGACATGGTTGCTGTTGAAATTGACCCGCCCCTGGCCGAGCAGCTACCTGCAACGATTGCCCGCTTTCGCCCCGGCTCAGAAGACCGTATCAATGTGGTGCTCTCCGATGCCATGAAGGTTACTGAACTGCCGCGCACCCCGTCCGCCCTGGTCGCCAACCTGCCCTACAACGTGGCGGTGCCGGTGCTCCTGCACATGTTCGCGACCTTCCCCTCGATTGAGCACGCCCTGGTGATGGTTCAGGACGAGGTCGCCGATCGCCTCTCAGCCAAGCCAGGTTCAAAGATTTACGGGGTTCCCTCGGTCAAGGCCAACTGGTTTGCCGAAGTGTCTAAGGCCGGGGTGATCGGCACCAACGTTTTCTGGCCTGCCCCCAAGATTAAGTCTGGTCTAGTGGCTTTTAAGCGCCGCCCGGAGCTGCTATCTGACCTGCCTCGTGAAGAGGTCTTTGCCATTGTCGATGCCGCCTTTGCCCAGCGTCGTAAGACCCTGCGGGCCGCCCTCGCTGGCTGGGCCGGCTCTGCTGCCCGCGCCGGTGAGATTCTTGAAGCTGCCGGTATTGACCCGCAACTGCGTGGGGAGAAGCTCGATATTTTTGACTTCATCAAGATTGCCGAAGCCGCCCGGCAGGTACCTGCCCCTGCCGGCCAGAGCGGGGAGGGCGCGTCCGCATGACTCTGAGTGTTTCTGCTACCGCCCCCGGCAAGGTCAACCTGTATTTTGCGGTGGGGCCCCTGCGGGAGGACGGCTACCACGAGGTAGCCTCGCTCTACGCCGCTACCGATGTGCTGGAGCGCGTGACGATTTCTTCGGCCCAAGAGCCGGGTATCGCCCAGTCGATGAGCGTTGCTGAGGGCTCCCCTGTGGCGGAGCAGGTCGCTGCCGGGGCTTTTGACCCGGCTGTGGTTCCGCTCGACGAATCTAACCTGGCCTATCGCGGTGCCGCAGCAGTGCTGGCGGAGCGCGGTCTGGAGCCCGCGGACGTCGCTGTCCAGCTTCATATTGATAAGGCAGTTCCGGTTGCCGGTGGTATGGGCGGTGGGTCAGCCGACGCTGCTGCTGCCATGAAGGCGATGAACGATTACCTGGTGCAGGCCGGTCTTGCTACTGAGCCTCTTGCGCTTGAGCGCCTGTTGGAGCTGGCTGCTCCGCTGGGCGCCGATGTGCCTTTCGCCCTGTTGGGCGGCCTGGCCGTGGGCACCGGGGTGGGGGATAAGCTCACTCCGATCAAGGTGCCCGAGGGTGTGGAGCCGCTGAGGTTCGGGTTTGTGCCTTCAACGGCTGGGCTATCAACCCCTGCGGTGTTTAGGGAGCTGGATACTGGCCGGGCTGAGGGGCGCTACCCTGCTCCGGACGCCACCCTGCAAGTTCCGCAGGAGCTGCTAGACCTGCTGACCTCGGCCAAGCCGCTGCAGGAGCGCCTCCCGGCTATCGCCGGGATACTGCGCAACGACTTGGCTGCGCCTGCTGTTGCCTTGTTGCCCGAACTGGCAGAAACGCTGGAACAGTCCGAAGCCCAGTTCGGTGTAGCGGCAAGCTTTGTGTCAGGCTCGGGGCCGACTGTCGCCTATATCTCGCAGTGGGCATGAGCATAGAGTGAACCCAGTTTAATGGGAGCACCAGTAGAATAACGATATTACTCGTAGTCACTTCAGCATCGTAGGGGTCATGCTTAATAACATTCGGAACCTGTTTTACCTCGTTGACTTTCCAGTCAAGGGTAAGTTAGCTTTTTCAGTCGTAGGCGCCTTCATAGTCTCACTGCTAGAAATTTTTGGTGTCGTTGCAACTTACCCACTACTTCTTGTAGCATCGGGTCAGACTCTTGACACAGGTATTCTAGCTACAATCACGAGGGTCGCAGGAACCTCAGACCGGCAGCAGCTTATCATCATTCTAGCGTGTCTTATTGTTCTTGCATTTGTGTGCAAAGCTTTGTTTACGATAGGTTTTCGATGGTGGCAAGTTGGATTAATCAGCAAGATAGAGCGCTCAGCACGTGTGAATCTTTTGAGTCTTTATCTAGATTCTTCATACCAAGAGCACAAAAAACGTGAGCTTTCAAAGATTCACACTAATCTGGTTACCGCAATATCACAGAGCTACGGTCAAACAATTTTTAGTTTACTAAGTTTTATAACTAGCGTTCTGACTCTCATCTTGATGTTTCTTGTGATTATTATTATTTCACCTGAAGTGGCTGTATTTGCTATCCTATTATTTGCGGGTATTGGGTACCTGATTCCTTTAATGCTGCGAAAGCGTCTTGCTAAGATTAGTCGAGATTTTACTGAGGCCGACTACCTATCGTGGTTCTCATCAATGCCAGCTTTATCTGCTTTCCGAGAAATGAGATTGTTCGGTGTAGCGGATAATTTTATAGCTAAATATAATGAGGCCTCTAAAATACGCGCTAGAGCCGGTCGAGAGCAGTCAGTAATTAACGATTTGCCCAAAAATATTATTGAAATAATTTTTGTACTAAGCATTGCAGCATTGGCTACCTATATGTTTGCAACGAAAACTCAGGCTGAAGCTGTAGCTACTATGGGTGCCTTTAGCGTTGCTGCCGTTCGTATCATGCCCGCTTTAAACTCTGCTATTGCCTCCTTAAATGGGGTGCGCGCAGGATCTGCTGGCGTCACCATTATCGACAGGGAGATTTCATATTTTAGAAAAAATCATCGGTACTCACAAATACCTTCAGAGGGTGTTGAATTCGATGGTGATATCTTGGTTGATGGCGTAAGTTTTCGCTATTCACCTACAGATCGAATGATTCTAGAAAATGTATCACTCGAGATTCCTGCACGTAAGACTGTTGCTTTCGTTGGTTCCAGCGGATCAGGTAAATCTACTCTTGTAGATATTATTCTGGGAATGTTGGATCCCACTAAAGGACGGGTGACCTGCGGGGAACATCGCATCGACTCAGATATTAAATCATGGCATCAGCAGCTAGGTGTTGTTCCGCAAAGCGTCTATGTTCTACCTGGCAACCTTAAAGAGAATGTTGCCTTTGGGCTTAACCATGATCAAATTGATGAGGAGCGAGTTCTCACATCACTAAAATATGCAGAGCTAACTGAACTAGTTGAGAGTCTGCCTCAGGGAATAGATGAAGACCTAGGGCAGGACGGTAGTCGACTCTCAGGTGGTCAACGGCAACGACTAGGAATTGCGCGTGCGCTGTACCGCAACCCAAGCTTGTTAGTGCTTGATGAAGCAACCTCTGCTCTAGATAATAAGACAGAGCACAAGATTACCCAAACGATTGAAAATCTATCAGGCGAAATGACGATTCTTATAGTGGCTCACCGGCTATCTACGATTCGTAAAGCGGATATTATCTACTATATGAAAGACGGAAAAGTTGTGGGTCAAGGTAACTTCGAAGAACTGTCTCGTACTGTTCCAGATTTTAAAGAACTTGTTAATTTGGGGAAGCTGTGATGTATTATTCTATTGTTATTATTTCTAACTGTGTTCCTAAGGTAGAGCCAACAAGCGCGGGTGAACGTCTAATACGGGAGCTTTACTTCGCACTTAAAGAGGTGGGCCATACACCTATTATTTTTTCAGCGCGTCCTGTAAATGGTGTAGAAGAATCTTACGACGTCGACCATATTTTTCTTGAAATTAATTCAGATTCTTGGTTTCAACGGATTAGAAATCTTTATAATAGTTGGTCCCCTAATATTCAGCTTCTTGATGCTATTAAAAATAACACTGAAGCTATAGATATTCTGCAGCGGGCACGCATTATTGACTTACAATGGTCCTCAAATTTGCTTCTTGCACCTTGGATAAAAAAGCTGAACCCTTGCGCTAGAGTGATAGGTACTTTCCATGATGTTAGCAAACAACGTTTTAATCGGAGGGCACAAAGCGAGCCTGTTCTTCTGAAATCACTATATTGGAGGACTCTTGCAATAGCTGCTGGTATTTCTGAGAATTTTTACTCGAGATCTTTAGATACTCTAGTAACTTTATCGGAGAAGGATGCCCACCTTCTAGTTATCAAGCCCAGTAGAAGAGAATCCTGCCAGGTGATACTACCTCCTGCGTATGTGAAGAAGGAAAGCAGCCCTCGTCAGCCTGATGATGCGAGTATCTTGTTTGTTGGCACGATGTATCGGTGGGAGAACCATGAGGCAGTGGAGTGGTTTATCCGTGAGATTCTTCCCGGTGTGTGGGAGGAGATTCCTAATGCGCGTTTACTCGTGGCGGGGGAGAGCCCGTCAACTGATCTTGTTGCTTTAGGAGCTGACGAACGTATAGAGTTCTTGGGTTTTGTCGATGACTTAGGGCCTCTATATGCGCAGGCAACAGTGGTAGTCTCCCCCATCCGTTTAGGAAGTGGGGTAAAATTTAAGACTCTGGATGCTATTTTGCGTGATGTTCCCTTGGTGTCGACTAACGCAGGTGTTGAAGGGATAGCTAAAGTAAGGTGGGCAGCAAAGCTCGCAAACAATGCGGAGTCCTTTAAGCAAGCAGTAGTAGATGTGCTTAGCCATTCAGAATATTATGCGGCAAAGGCTCAAATCTATCGTCGGGAAGCAGAAAAGCTTTATTCGCAAGAAACTTATCGCAGCCGCATCGCAGAAGTATATGGGAGAGAAGATGCGTAGCTTTACAGTTGTAATACCTGCTTATAACGCAGCTGACTACTTGCAAGAGCAGCTTGAAGCGCTTCTACATAATACGGTTGATATCCCCGAGATTATTGTTTCAGATAATGGGTCTACTGATTCTACAAAAGCTCTTGTAGAATGTTTTGCGCAGAAGCATAAAAATATAAAATACTTGTATTCGGGGGAACGTGCTGGCGTGAGCTATGCTCGAAATAAGGGTGTTCAGCAGGTCCACAATGAGCTAATCCTCCTATGCGATGCAGATGATATTGTTGCAGAGGATTGGGCAGAGAAATTAGTAGAGGCTCTCGAGACTGCAGATTTAGTCGGGAGCGGATACCATTCTTATCTTTATGACGAAGATAAAGATGGCTATGAAGTTCTCTCCACATCATTTCAACAACCATCTGTTTTTAATAACCAGCCTTATTCTTTGAGCTGTAGTATGGGAATGAAAAAGAGCACCTTCGATGTGGTGGGCGGGTTTGACGAATCCTATCGAGGAGGCCACGAAGAGGTAGATTTTTGTCTGCGAGTTTCTGCGGTCGGCCTGATCCATCGGTGGGTGGATGAACCTTTAATTTTTTATCGCCAGCGCCCTTCAACCAAGGGATTGGCGCGACAATCACGCCACTACGGACGCACTTGGGTACAGCTAGCAACAAATTTTTCACCTGAATTCGACCATCATATACCGAGTTTTAAGCTTATGTTGCGTAAGGTTTTGCCCTCTCTGCCGAGATATTTTCGGCAGAAGGGGCATACCTGGTCAGAGATCAGAGGCTTTTGGTGGAATCTTGGCGTATTGGAGGGGGTAATCCGTTACAGAGTGCTCGGAATGCTTCCTAGCCGTAGTCTTGTTGATGGAAAATAGGATCTGTTCCTATTTTTTGTTGAAGTTTTCTAATTAGAGAATTTTTATTTTCTTTACGAATAATTGACTAATCTTCATATATTATAGCTATTTAATGTCTAATCGGTTTATGATGGGGAAAATCTAGTTAAATTTTAGTCAAGATTAAATATAAATATTTTTTTATGTTTGCGATTGGTGGGAAAATAAGTAAATAATGGTCAGTTGTTACTATTTGCAGGGTTAATTTGTCTTGTCTGCTTGATATGGTGCAGAAGTATCAAGGTCACCAAGTTCGTAGAAGAATTTTTGAGTGATACGGAAGGTCCCTCCTAATGGTGTTGGCTAATAATTTTCACGTATTATCTGTTCTTCTCCAGGTATGCGTCAATCAGAAATAAATCATGGTATCATGAACCGTGCTCAGATAGTTTTTGTCTTTAATCTTTCCTGCAATTCCGGTAAAAATTACCGTTGGCTTGAAAATAATGAGGCTTATTCAAAAGTCCCACCCA